>NZ_JBITTW010000057.1:0-30223 GCF_044542195.1 Pseudomonas sp. NPDC079367 | reverse complement strand
AAGGAAGCCCATATCGGCTTGACCGGCGGCACGCCCAACCTGATTTACATCGATGGCAAGCCGTCGCAGAAACTGACGAATGACAATCTGGTGGATGAGCTGGAACGGCTGATCCGCCAGAAAGCGGCCGAAAAGGTCGAAGCTGACGCTGCGGTTATCGCGCGCGGCTGATCGAACGAATTAAGGAATTTTTGTGAGCAAGTCTCTGCAAGCCATTCGTGGCATGAACGACATCCTGCCCGAACAGACCCCGCTGTGGCGTTATTTCGAGGGCACTGTTGCGCGTCTGCTGGATAACTACGGTTACAAGCAGATCCGCATGCCGATCGTCGAGTTCACCGAGCTGTTCAAACGCTCGATCGGTGAAGTGACCGATATCGTCGAAAAAGAGATGTACACCTTCGAAGACCGCAACGGCGACTCGCTGACCCTGCGTCCGGAAGGCACTGCGGCGTGCGTGCGCGCTGTGCTCGAACACGGCATCACCGGTGGCGGTCAGGTGCAGAAACTCTGGTACATCGGCCCGATGTTCCGCCACGAGCGTCCGCAAAAAGGCCGTTATCGCCAGTTCCACCAGATCGGTCTTGAGGTGTTCAACCTCGACGGTCCGGACATCGACGCCGAGCTGATCATCATGACCTGGCGCCTGTGGGGCGAGCTGGGTATCCGTGATGCGGTCAAGCTCGAACTCAACAGCCTCGGCACCAGCGAGTCCCGCGGTCGCTATCGTGAAGCGCTGGTCGAGTACCTCTCGGCGCACCACGACAAGCTCGACGAAGACAGCCAGCGTCGCCTGAAAACCAACCCGCTGCGCGTGCTCGACACGAAAAATGCCGACACCCAGGCCGTGCTGGTCGATGCGCCGAAAATGGCCGATTACCTCGACGACGAGTCCCGGGCTCACTTCGAAGGCCTGAAGGCGCGTCTGGATGCCGTCGGCATTCCTTATGTGCTCAACCCGAAACTGGTGCGCGGCCTCGATTACTACAGCAAAACCGTTTTCGAATGGGTCACCGACAAGCTCGGCGCTCAGGGCACCGTGTGCGCGGGCGGCCGTTACGACGGTCTGGTCGAGCAGATGGGCGGCAAGCCAACCGCGGGCGTCGGTTTCGCCATGGGCATCGAGCGTCTGGTGTTGATGCTCGAAACCCTCGAGCAGATCCCGGAAGAAATCTCCCGTCAGGTCGACGTCTACCTCTGCGCCTTCGGTGAGCAGGCTGAGTTGGCCGGTCTGGCTCTGGCCGAGCGGGTTCGCGATCAGCTTCCAAACCTGCGTCTGCAAGTCAATGCCGGCGCCGGCAGTTTCAAAAGCCAGTTCAAGAAGGCCGACAAGAGCGGTGCGCTGTACGCGCTGATCCTCGGTGACGACGAAATGGCCCAGCAAGTGGTAGGTTTCAAACCCCTGCGTGGCCAGGGCGAACAACAAAGCATTGCCTGGGATGCGCTCGCCGCTCACCTGGCCACCTGCGTCGTGCAGGGTTGAAGCTGTCTTAACAGCCGATTTAGCGATTAAGGAGTATTGGGGTGTCGAGTACCGAAGACGATCTGTTGGCGGTTTTGAAGGTCTGGTGGACACGCAACGGCAAACCTCTGGTCACCGGCGGCCTGTTGGCGCTGGTCATCGTGTTCGGCTGGCAGGCTTATCACAAATACCAGAGCAACCAGTCGCAAGGCGCCTCGGTGCTCTATCAGCAGTTGCTGGAAACCACCCTGACGCCTGACGGCAAGCCCGATGCCGCGCGCGTTGCGGATCTGGCCGGCAAGCTCAACAGCGAATACGGCGGTTCGGCTTACGCGCAATACGGCAGCCTGTTTGTCGCCAAAGTCGCGGTCGACAGCGGCAAGCTGGACGACGCAGCCGCTGAACTCAAAGCCATCGTCGACAAACCGGCCAACCCGGCGCTGGGCGAAATCGCCCGTCAGCGTCTGGCGCAGGTGCTGGGCGCGCAGGACAAGGCCGAAGACGCCCTGAAACTGCTCGACGGCGATGCCGACAAAGCGTTCCTGGCCACTCGCGAAGAACTCAAGGGCGACCTGCTGGTGCGCTTGGGCCGTACCGATGACGCGAACAAGGCGTATCAAAAAGCCAAGGCGGCACTGTCGGATGAAGCGGCAGTCGGTGGCCTTCAAATCAAGCTCGACGACCTGGCCAAAGGGGATGCGTGACGTGATCCGTTGGAAGCATGCAGCATTGCTGGCTCTGGCCCTTCTGGCCGCGGGTTGCAGCAGCAACAGCAAGAAAGAACTGCCACCGGCTGAACTGACCGACTTCAAGGAAGAAGTGGTTCTGCAGAAGCAGTGGAGTCGCTCGATCGGTGACGGTCAGGGTGAAACCTACAACATGCTGGTGCCGGCGATTGACGGTGACACCATCTACGCCGCCGATGTGACCGGTGTGGTGATGGCACTGGATCGCAGCAACGGCGACGTGAAGTGGGACCAGGATCTGGAACTGCCTGTCTCCGGCGCCGTTGGCGTGGGTTACGGTCTGGTACTGATCGGTACCCTGCGTGGCGAAGTCGTCGCTCTGGACACCAGCAATGGTGAAGAGAAGTGGCGTGCGCGCGTCAACAGTGAAGTCCTCGCGCCGCCGGCCAACAATGGCGACGTCGTCGTTGTGCAGACTCAGGACGATCGTCTGATCGGTCTGGACGCGGCCACCGGCAACCAGCGTTGGGTGTATGACAGCACTCCGGCTGTCCTGACCCTGCGTGGCACCAGTGCTCCGCTGGTCACCAACCGTCTGGCGCTGGCTGGCCTGTCGACGGGTAAAGTGGTCGCTCTGGACATCTCCAACGGCGTGCCGGTGTGGGAACAACGCATCGCCATTCCACAGGGTCGTTCGGAACTGGAGCGCGTGGTCGACATCGACGGCGGTCTGCTGCTGTCCGGCGGCACGCTGTATGTGGCCAGTTATCAGGGTCGCGTGGCGGCACTGGACCTGGAAAGCGGTCGTCAACTGTGGCAGCGCGATGCGTCGAGCTACGCCGGTATCGCTCAGGGTTTCGGCAGCGTCTACGTGAGCCTGTCCTCGGGCACCGTTGAAGGCGTCGACGAGCGTTCGACCACCGCACTGTGGAGCAACGATGCGCTGGCTCGCCGTCAGCTGTCGGCTCCGGAAGTGTTCTCCAGCTATGTAGCTGTGGGTGACCTGGAAGGTTATCTGCACCTGCTCAGCCAGGTTGACGGTCGTTTCGTCGGCCGTGAGCGCATCGACAGCGACGGCCTGCGTGCTCGTCCGCTGGTGGTGGGCGACACGATTTATGTGTATGGCAACAGCGGCAAACTGGAAGCCCTGACCATCAAGTAACAACTATGCTTGGGGTTGATCCCCAAGCGGCCCTGCATCAGCAGAGTTTGCAGCGCCTCCGGGTGTTGCCCCGAGCACCAGCCGCTGCCTCGCAGCGGCTTTTGTATTTTCTGAAATAACGCAGTGGAGAGCCGCATGGTTCCCGTAATCGCCCTGGTGGGCCGACCGAACGTCGGCAAGTCCACCTTGTTCAACCGCCTGACTCGGACTCGCGACGCCATCGTCGGCGACCTGTCCGGTCTGACCCGTGATCGCCAGTGCGGAGCGGCGTAGTGGCAAGGGCGTTCCTACATTCTGATCGACACCGGCGGTATCTCCGGTGACGAACATGGTATGGACGAAAAAATGGCCGAGCAGTCGCTGCTGGCCATCGAAGAAGCCGATGTGGTGCTGTTTCTGGTAGATGCCAAGGCCGGTTTTACCGCTGCCGACCAGATGATCGCCGAGCATTTGCGCAAACGTAACAAGCGTTCCCACGTGGTGGCCAACAAGGTCGACAACATCGACCCGGAAATGGCCCGCGCCGAATTCGCCCCGCTGGGCATGGGCCACGCGATCCCGATCGCCGGCGCCCACGGCCGTGGCATCACGCAACTGCTGGAAGCCGCCCTGAGCGAATTCCCGCGTGATGATGACGAGCCGGCTGAAGGTGAAGAGGAAGAAGTCGTTGCCGAAGGCGAGGAAGCCAAGCGCATTCCTGGCCCGAGCGAAAAAGACGGGATCAAGATCGCCATCATCGGCCGGCCGAACGTGGGCAAGTCGACCCTGGTCAACCGCATGCTCGGTGAAGACCGCGTCATCGTGTATGACCAGCCGGGTACTACCCGGGACAGTATCTACATTCCGTTCGAGCGCAATGAAGAGAAGTACACGCTGATCGACACCGCCGGTGTGCGCAAGCGCGGCAAGATCCACGAAGAAGTCGAAAAGTTCTCCGTGGTCAAAACCCTGCAGGCGATCAAAGACGCCAACGTGGTGATCTTCGTGATGGACGCCCGCGAAGGTGTGGTCGACCACGACCTGAACCTGCTGGGCTTCGCCATCGAGTCCGGTCGTGCGCTGGTCATCGCGATCAACAAGTGGGACGGCATGACGCCGAGCGAGCGCGACTTCGTCAAGGTCGAGCTGCAACGTCGACTGTTCTTCGTTGACTACGCCGATATTCACTTCATCTCGGCGCTGCACGGCACGGGCGTGGGCAACCTCTACGCCTCGGTGCAGAACTCGTTCAAGTCGGCGGTCACCCGTTGGCCGACCAACCGCCTTACCCAGATTCTCGAAGATGCGGTGGGCGAGCACGCGCCACCGATGGTCAACAACCGCCGGATCAAGCTGCGTTACGCTCACCTCGGTGGTGCGAACCCGCCGATCATCGTGATTCACGGCAACCAGATCGAGAAAGTGCCGAAGTCGTACGTGCGCTATCTGGAGAACACTTACCGTCGTGTGCTCAAGCTGGTCGGTACGCCGATCCGCATCGAGTTCAAGGGCGGCGAGAACCCGTACGAAGGCAACA
This sequence comes from Pseudomonas sp. NPDC079367, assembly GCF_044542195.1. NCBI lineage: Bacteria > Pseudomonadati > Pseudomonadota > Gammaproteobacteria > Pseudomonadales > Pseudomonadaceae > Pseudomonas > Pseudomonas sp. NPDC079367. Next base: position 25,397 of record NZ_JBITTW010000057.1, on the reverse strand, counting down.
AGAACACGCTCACCGACCGTCAGGTCAACAAGAAGCGTCGCTTGATGTCGCACAACAAGAAAGCCAGCAAGAAGCGCCGCGATAAAAAGTGATTGATGACTTCGTGTAGGAGCTGCCGAAGGCTGCGATCTTTTGATTTTGCTTTTACGACAAGATCAAAAGATCGCAGCCTTCGGCAGCTCCTACAGGGTTCGGCGATAAGAAGGGTGCTCACCAGAGCGCCCTTTTTTTATGGGCGCCGGATGGGCTATCCTCGGGCTCTCCCGAGCCGTCGTCAGAGCCGGGTGTCGAGAGAGAACCCCCGATGATCACCAGCAAGCTGCCGAATGTCGGCATCACTATTTTCACGCAGATGTCTCAGCTCGCGGCGCAGACCGGCGCGATCAACCTGTCGCAGGGTTTTCCGGATTTTGACGGGCCGCAGTCGCTGCGTGATGCGGTCGGGCGGCATATCGCCAGTGGCCATAATCAGTATTCGCCGATGACCGGGTTGCCGGCGTTGCGCCAGCAGATCGCGGCCAAGATCGCCCGCAGCTATGGCGTGAATGTCGATGCCGATCATGAAGTGACGGTAACGCCCGGCGCGACCCAAGCGATCTTCTGCGCGATTCAGGCCGTTATCCACAGTGGCGACGAAGTCATCGTGTTTGATCCATGCTACGACAGCTACGCGCCGGCGACGGAGCTGGCGGGTGGTCGTTGCGTGCATGTGCACTTGAATCCGGACGATTTTTCCATCGATTTCGACCAGCTCGCCGCGGCCCTGAGCCCGCGCACTAAAATGATCGTCATCAACACCCCGCATAACCCCAGCGGCGCATTGATCAGCCGCGACGAGCTCGATCAACTGGCGGCCTTGATCCGTGATCGCGACATCTATCTGATCAGCGACGAAGTCTACGAACACCTGGTGTTCGACGGCGTGCCGCATGTCAGCGTGCTCGCCCATGAAGAGCTCTATCAGCGCGCGTTCGTGATCAGCTCGTTCGGCAAGACTTACCACGTCACCGGCTGGAAAACCGGCTATGTCGTCGCCCCGCCAGCGCTGACGGCCGAGTTGCGCAAGGTGCATCAATACGTGAGTTTCTGTGGCGTCACACCGCTGCAATACGCGCTGGCCGATTACATGGCCGAGCACCCCGAGCACGTTGAACAATTGCCGGGTTTCTATCAGGCCAAGCGCGATCTGTTTTGCGATCTGCTCGCGCCGTCGCGGTTCAGCTTCACCCGTGTCAGTGGCACTTATTTCCAGTTGGTTGATTATTCACAGATCCGCCCTGATCTGAATGATGTCGACATGGCCACGTGGATGACTCGCGAGCACGGTGTCGCGAGCATTCCGGTGTCGGTGTTCTACCAGAATCCACCGCAAGGCCAGCGCTTGATACGGCTGTGCTTTGCCAAACGCGAGGAGACGCTGCGTGAAGCGGCGGCGAAACTATGCGTGATTTGAGTGCTTTGCCAGACCTGACTCTGGCGCTGGTTCAGACCAGCCTGGCCTGGCACGACCGCCAGGCCAACCTCGAGCATTTCGAGCTGTTGCTGGAGCAGGCCCGTGGGGCCGATCTGATCATCCTGCCGGAAATGTTCACGACCGGTTTTTCCATGGAGTCGGAAACCCTCGCCGAAGCCGAAAACGGCCCGACCAGCAAATGGCTGCGAGCGCAGGCGGCGAAATTCGATGCGGTCATCACTGGCAGCGCGATTATTCAGGCGGCTGACGGCAGCCATCGCAATCGCTTGCTGTGGGCGCGGCCGGACGGCGAAGTGCTGCATTACGACAAGCGTCACCTGTTCCGCATGGCTGGCGAGCACAACCATTACACGCCCGGCGAGCGGCAGGTGCAGTTCGAGCTCAAGGGCTGGCGGATTCGTCCGCTGATCTGCTACGACCTGCGCTTCCCGGTGTGGAGCCGCGATGCGCAGGACACCGATCTGCTGCTGTACACCGCCAACTGGCCGGGCGCACGGCGTCTGCACTGGAATCGCCTGCTGCCGGCCCGAGCGATTGAAAACCTCTGCTACGTGGCGGCGGTGAATCGGGTCGGCAGCGATGGCAAGGGCTTTGCGTATACCGGTGACAGTCAGGTGCTGGATTTCCAGGGCGAGACGTTGCTGGCGGCGGGGGAGGCGGATGGCGTGTTCCAGGTGATTCTGGAAGCGGCGCCGTTGGCGGCTTATCGTGAACGCTTTCCGGCAAACCTGGATGCCGACACTTTCGAGTTCACCTGAAAAGCAAAAGATCGCAGCCTTCGGCAGCTCCTACAGGATGTACGCCGTCCCAATGTAGGAGCTGCCGAAGGCTGCGATCCTTTGATCTACAACAAAAAGGCCCCGGAGCTCACACTCCGGGGCCTTTCGCGTTTCAGCGGTCGATTACGCTGCTTTCGCCTCTGGCTGGCTCAGCGAGCGGTTCAGTGCGCTGAACAGTGCCTTGAAGCTGGCGGTGGTGATGTTTTCATCGATCCCCACGCCGTGCACCGCACGTTCACCGTTCACGCGCAGTTCGATGTAGGCCGCCGCTTTGGCGTTGGTGCCGGCGCCGATCGCGTGTTCGTTGTAGTCCATGATCTCCACCGGAACCGGCAGACCGGCCACCAATGCCTCCAGCGCGCCGTTACCTTTGCCGCGCCAGTGCAGGTTGGTTTCGCCCTGACCTTTGCTGGCCACTTCCACTTCGACGGCGCTGTTGCCGTTTTCTTCCTGCAGACGATGGCTGACCAGCGCGTACGGGGTGTTGGCCTGCAGGTATTCGCTGATCAACAGCGAGTGAATCTGCTTGGCGGTCATCTCCAGGCCCAAGCGATCGGTTTCACGCTGCACCACCTGGCTGAACTCGATCTGCATGCGACGCGGCAGGCTGATGCCGTATTCCTGCTCCAGCAAGTAGGCGATGCCGCCCTTGCCCGACTGGCTGTTGACGCGGATCACCGCCTCATAGCTGCGACCAATGTCGGCCGGGTCGATCGGCAGGTATGGCACTTCCCACAGGGTGTCCGGTTTCTGCTGGGCGAAGCCCTTGCGGATGGCATCCTGGTGCGAGCCGGAGAACGCGGTGTGCACCAGGTCGCCCACATACGGATGACGCGGGTGCACCTGGATCTGGTTGCACTCTTCGACGACCTTGCGCACGCCGTCGATGTCGGAGAAATCCAGCTCAGGGTTCACGCCCTGGGTGTACATGTTCAGCGCGACGGTGACGAGGTCGACGTTGCCGGTGCGCTCGCCGTTGCCGAACAGGCAGCCTTCGACGCGATCGGCGCCGGCCATCAGGCCCAGCTCGGTGGCCGCGACGCCTGTGCCACGGTCGTTGTGGGTGTGCAGGCTGATGATCACGCTGTCACGACGGTTGATGTTGCGACCGAACCACTCGATCTGGTCGGCGTAGACGTTCGGCGTTGCGCATTCAACGGTGGCCGGCAGGTTGAGGATCATCTTGTGCTCAGGCGTCGGGTTCCACACCTCGATCACCGCGTCACAGACTTCCTTGGCGAATTCCAGCTCGGTGGCGCTGAAGGTTTCCGGTGAGTATTCGAAGGTCCACTCGGTCTCTGGCTGCATCGCTGCGTATTTGACGAACAGTTTGGCGGCGTTGACCGCGATGGCCTTGATGCCGTCCTTGTCCTGGTTGAAGACGATGCGACGGAAAGAAGGCGAGGTGGCGTTGTACAGGTGAACGATGGCTTTCTTCGCCCCGCGCAGGGATTCGAAAGTGCGCTCGATCAGGTCTTCACGGCCTTGGGTCAGCACCTGGATGGTGGTGTCATCCGGGATGTGGCCTTCTTCGATCAGCGTACGCACAAAGTCGAAGTCGGTTTGCGAAGCCGCCGGGAACGATGCTTCGATTTCTTTCACGCCGACCTGCACCAGGGTTTTCCAGAAGCGCAGCTTCTTCGCCGCGTCCATCGGTTCGATCAGCGACTGGTTGCCGTCACGCAGGTCGGAGCTGCACCAGATCGGCGCGGTGTCGATGGTCTTCGACGGCCAGGTGCGATCCGGCAGGTTGATGACGGGAAACGCGCGGTATTTCGAAGACGGGTCTTTGAGCATGCTCATCGGGAAATTCCTTGTTGTCTGGGCCGAAAAGAGGCGGCCTGCCGGTTGAACGAATGTTCTTGGGAAAGCGTGGGACGAGGCGCAGCGATTCAGCCTGGCAGTCGTGCGCTGACGAGGCACAGGCTGCGGTGCTGGCGAAGCTGAATGAGGGTGTGAGAGGTTTTCATGGCCTCAACCCTAACCGCGAGGGGGAAGGATGGCAAGCAGTCGGAAAAAATTGAGAGGAATCCTCGGAAAGCAGGTTTTTGCGCGATTTTATTGTGCTTAAGTCATTACTGGTTGTTGATGTTTGCGTGAGGGTAGATTGAGGCGCAATTGAGGGAGGGCGGATGCCAGCGGTATTTGTAGGTGGATAGACCGTCTTCGCGAGCAAGCTCGCTCCCACATTGGATTGCATTCACAAACAAATCCCTGTGAGAGCTTGCCCGCGAAGAGGCCAGCAGCCTCCACACAATATTCAGGGTTGGAACGCGCCAATGAAAATCGCCGGATCGACCCGCGCATCATTCAGGCTGACGTTCCAGTGCATATGCGGACCTGTCGCGCGGCCGGTCGCGCCGACCTTGCCCACCACTGCGCCACGAGCCAATTGCTGGCCGTTCTTCACATCGATCTTCGACATGTGACAGAACATGCTGATAAAGCCCTGGCCATGGTCCACGAACACGGTATTGCCGTTGAAGAAGTAATTGCCGATCAGAATCACCTTGCCCGCCGCCGGCGTCTTGATTGGCGTCCCGGCCGGTACCGCGAAATCCAGGCCCGCATGAGGATTTCGCTCTTCACCGTTGAAGAAACGGCGCACACCGAACTTGCTCGACAGCGGCCCGTTCACCGGTTTGTCCAGCAGCAGGTTGCTCGGCGTGTTCGGGCTGAAACTGCGGTAAGCCGCGATCTGTTCCGCCAGTTCACCCTCGATGCGCTTGAGGTTGTCGGCGTTCGGGTTGACCTGTTGTTTGTTCTTCAGGGTGATGTGCTGTTCCGGGTATTTCTTGCTGCCGACGGTGAAGGGCAGATTGCGCCCGCCACTGCTGATTTGCTGTGCACCGGGCTTGACCGTCAACGGTACGCCGACAATCGCCAGCCAGTTGTTCTGTTCTTTCACCACCAGCACCGGTTTGCCCTGATACGTGGCTTTCGGCGCTTGTGCTGCCGCGCCCAGATCCACCACGGCGACGCCGCCCGGCACCGGTTTGTTCAACAGGCGAGTGATGTAACTGTCGGCGTGAGCATTGAAAGCCAGGCAGAGCAACAGCAGCGGAGCAAGAAAACGCGGCATGGATCAGTCCAGTAAAGAGAGGGTGACGGGCGTCAGGTGGTTATCCTCGACGCGCACTTGCAATTCGCCTTCGCCCAGTTTGGCTTTCAGGCGTTGGCCGGTGTGGGTCTGCGCGGCGTTGCGAATCGCGTGGCCACGCTCGTCGAGCAGGATGCTGTAACCGCGACCGAGGGTCGCCAACGGGCTGACCACATGCAGGGTCTGCATCTGACTGTGCAATTGCTGACGACGTTGTTTCAGGCCATCGCGCATGGCACGGGGCAGGCGTTCGGCGAGGCTGTCGAGGCGCTGACGGAGCATGGCCAATTGGCGTCCCGGGTGTTGCCCGGCGAGGCGGGTTTCCAGGCGGATCAGGCGTTCGCGGCGGGTATTGAGACTGCGCTCGAAGGCCCGGCGCATGCGCATGTCCAGATCGTCGAGCCGCTGGGCCTGCTGACGCAGACGTTCGCCAGGATGCCGTAGCCGTCTGGCCATGCCTTCCAGACGCAGGCGATCACGCATCAAGCGATCGCGCATGCGCATCACCAAACGTCGATGCAGGCTCTCGACCTGACGGATCAGATGGCTGGAATCCGGGGCGAGCAGTTCGGCGGCCGCCGAGGGTGTCGGTGCGCGGACGTCGGCAACAAAGTCGCAGATCGACACATCGGTTTCATGGCCGACGGCGCTGACGATCGGCGTTACGCAGGCATCGACCGCGCGCGCCACGGCTTCTTCGTTGAAGCACCAGAGGTCTTCCAGCGAGCCGCCGCCACGGGCGAGGATCAGCGCATCGAAGCCACGGGCATCGGCCATTTTCAGAGCGCGGACGATTTGCGCAGTGGCTTCGCGGCCCTGTACGGCGGTCGGAATCAGGGTCAGTTGCACCTGCGGCGCACGGCGGCGGAACACGCTGATGATGTCGCGAATCACTGCGCCGGTCGGCGAACTGATGATGCCGATGCGTTGCGGGTGCGCGGGCAGCGGCACTTTGCGTTCGGCGCTGAACAAACCTTCGGCGCTGAGCTTTTCCTTCAGCGCATCGAAGGCCAGACGCAGCGTACCGTCACCGGCAGGTTCAACGGTGTCGAGGATCAGTTGATAGTCGCCACGGCCTTCGAACAGCGAAACCTTGCCGCGCACCTTGACCGCCAGACCATCTTTCAATGCCTGACGCACTCTCGCGGCGTTCTGCCGGAACAACGCGCAACGCACCTGCGCGCCGCTGTCCTTGAGGGTGAAGTAGACGTGGCCGGACGCCGGGCGCGCGAGGTTGGAGATTTCGCCTTCTACCCAGATGTTACTGAACACGTCTTCGAGCAACATCCGCGCGCGGCCGTTGAGCTGGCTGACGGTCAGGACTTCTCGGTCCAGGCCAAGTCTTGCGAAGGGATCTTTAATCATGGGGCGCAGTTTAAAGGCATTCTTCTGCTCATTGCACGAACCCTGTAGGAGCTGCCGAAGGCTGCGATCTTTTGATCTTGTTTTTTTAGCATCAAGATCAAAAGATCGCAGCCTTCGGCAGCTCCTACAGCGGAGTATTGGCGACTTGTTAAGGAAATGCAGTGATGAGCATGATGGAGCTGTTGGGGGCGTGGTCGTGGGGCGCGGGCGGTTGGGCGGTTATCGGGCTGGCTATTGCCTTGGCCTACATCGTCTTTGGTATTGCCGGTTTCGGCACGGCGCTGGTGGCGGGGCCGATTCTGATTCTGTTCATGCCGCTGTCGAAAATCGTGCCGCTGCTGGTGTTGCTGGATTTCGTTGCGGCGTTCGGCAATCTGCTGCCTTCGCGGCGGGACGTGGCCAGAGCGGAGTTGCTCAGACTGCTGCCGTGCATGGCGATCGGCTGCACGCTGGGAGTGATCTTCCTGCTGAATCTCAAATCCGATCTGTTGCTGCTGTTGATGGGCCTGTTTATCAGCGCCTATGCGGTTTACAGCCTGTGGGTCAAAGCGCGGCCGGCGCAGTTGTCGGCGGCATGGGCCGTACCCATGGGCACGGTGGGCGGATTGTTCGGTGCGTTGTTTGGCAGCGGCGGTTTTTTGTATGCGATCTATCTGAACAGTCGCTTGCCCAAAGAGGCTGCGCGGGCCACGCAAAGTGCGTTGATCAGTTGCAGCACCGTGGTGCGTTTGAGTCTGTTTGTCATCGCCGGTGTCTATGCCGAGCTACCCTTGTTGATGCTGGCCCTGTGTCTGTTACCGGCGATGGCACTGGGCTTGTGGATCGGCCGGCGTTTGAGCATGAGGCTTTCGCGCGAGGCATTTGTGCGTCTGGTGACGTGGCTGGTGCTGGCCAGCGGAATCGCGTTGATCGTGCGTTATTTCAGCACTTGACCGAATTTCTTCAGGGATTAAGCTGCCGGCCTTTGGAACGCCTGCTCGCGAAGGCGTCAGAAGCCATACCGCAGGACTCTCCATGAACTCGCAAAGCATCATCGTCCCGAAAATCTCCACCCTGCCGGTGCACGAACCCCGGGCGCGGGCGATCGTGCGCTGGCTGGTGCGCAAGAACATCGTCGAAGAACAACTGACAACCTGCGGCCGCACAGGCAATCGCATGGCCTACGCCATTGCTGATGGCGCTCGCGCTGTGGTGCTGCACCCCGAGGCGCTGCCGTTCGGTGAGCCGATCAATGGCCTGGAAATTGTCACCAAGCGCTGCATCTATACCCCGGCCAAAGGCTTTCTCGAAGAAGCCGGTTGCGCCGAGTGCCGCCGCGAAGTCGGCGAGGCACTGTTCGAAAGTCTCGAGGACTGGTTTCCAGGCCGCACCGACAATTTCACCTGCCCCGAATGCGGGCATGAAGACGACATCAACGGTTTCCTGTTTTTGCAGGAATGCGCGTTTTCCAACCTCGGCTTCATTTTCAATAATTGGCTGGAGGCGGGGTTCAAGCAGAGCTTTATCGACGAGTTCGCCGATTGGCTCGATCAACCTGTAAGTTGGGTAAAGGTCGAGCTCTGATCCCAGCAGGAACTGCCGAAGGCTGCGATCTTTTGATCCTGCCTTTGAAAAGCAAAGTCAAAAGATCGCAGCCTTCGGCAGCTCCTACAGAAAGCCAGGTTTTCCATCTATCAATTAGGCTGAGTTTTACATTGAACAGCAGGGGGTGTCTGACTATAATGGCGCGCTTCCATTTTCCCGCTCGGGAGCCCCCGCGATGCTGCGTATCAGCCAAGAAGCTCTGACATTCGACGACATTCTCCTAGTGCCCGGTTATTCCGAGGTGCTTCCCAACGAAGTCAGTCTCAAGACCCGTCTTACCCGTGGCATCGAACTGAATATTCCTCTGGTTTCTGCCGCCATGGACACCGTTACTGAAGCCCGTCTGGCAATCGCCATGGCTCAGGAAGGTGGCATCGGCATTATCCACAAGAACATGACCATCGAGCAGCAAGCTGCCGAAGTGCGCAAGGTCAAGAAGTTCGAAGCCGGTGTGGTCAAAGATCCCATCACCATCGAGGCCGATGCCACGGTGCGTGATCTGTTCGAACTGACCCGTCTGCACAACATTTCCGGCGTTCCGGTATTGCACGATGGCGACCTGGTCGGCATCGTCACCTCCCGCGACGTACGTTTCGAAAACCGTCTGGAAGCCACTGTCCGCGAAGTGATGACGCCCAAAGAGCGTCTGGTCACGGTCAAGGAAGGCGCCGACAAGAACGACGTCCGTGAACTGCTGCACAAGCACCGCATTGAGCGCGTGCTGATCGTCGACGACAAATTCGCCCTCAAAGGCATGATGACCGTCAACGATATCGAAAAAGCCAAAGCCTACCCGCTGGCCAGCAAGGATGATCAAGGTCGTCTGCGCGTTGGCGCTGCGGTCGGCACCGGTAAAGACACCGGTGATCGCGTGACCGCACTGGTCAACGCCGGCGTTGACGTGGTGGTGGTCGACACCGCGCACGGTCACTCCAAGGGCGTGATCGACCGCGTTCGCTGGGTCAAGGAGAACTTCCCTGAAGTGCAGGTGATCGGCGGCAACATCGCCACCGGCGCTGCCGCCAAGGCCTTGGCCGAAGCGGGCGCCGACGCAGTCAAGGTCGGTATCGGCCCAGGCTCGATCTGCACCACCCGTATCGTTGCTGGCGTCGGCGTGCCGCAAATCAGTGCCATCGCCAACGTCGCCGCCGCCCTTGAAGGCACCGGCGTGCCGTTGATCGCCGACGGCGGCATCCGTTTCTCCGGTGACCTGTCCAAGGCCATCGTCGCCGGTGCGTCCTGCGTGATGATGGGTTCGATGTTCGCCGGTACTGAAGAAGCCCCGGGCGAGATCGAACTGTTCCAGGGCCGTTCGTACAAGGCTTATCGCGGCATGGGCTCGCTGGGCGCCATGTCCCAGGCGCAAGGCTCGTCCGACCGTTACTTCCAGGACTCCTCGGCAGGCGCCGAGAAACTGGTTCCGGAAGGCATCGAAGGCCGTGTGCCATACAAAGGCACCCTGAGCGCGATCATTCACCAGTTGATGGGCGGCCTGCGTTCCTCGATGGGTTACACCGGCAGCGCCAACATCGAAGAAATGCGCACCAAGCCCGAGTTCGTGCGGATCACCGGTGCCGGCATGGCCGAATCCCACGTTCACGACGTGCAGATCACCAAGGAAGCACCAAACTACCGCGTAGGTTGAGGCTCCAGCAAAACGTTCAATCACCGGGGCTGTTCATTCAGCCCCGAGTTGTTTCTGATTCACTACATGAGAATGAGTCATGGCCCTCGACATTCACGCTCACCGCATCCTGATCCTCGACTTCGGTTCGCAATACACCCAGCTGATTGCCCGCCGCGTGCGCGAGATCGGCGTGTACTGCGAACTGCACCCGTTCGACATGGACGAAGATGCGATCCGCGAATTCGCCCCTAAAGGCGTCATCCTCGCCGGCGGCCCCGAGTCCGTGCACGAAGCCAACAGCCCGCGCTGCCCGCAGGCGGTGTTCGACCTGGGCGTGCCGGTGTTCGGCATCTGCTACGGCATGCAGACCATGGCCGAGCAACTGGGCGGCAAGGTTGAAGGTTCCGAACTGCGTGAGTTCGGTTACGCTCGCGTTGACGTGGTCGGCAAGAGCCGCCTGCTCGACGGCATCGAAGATCACATCGACGCCGACGGCCTGTTTGGCCTCGACGTGTGGATGAGCCACGGTGACAAGGTCACCAAGATGCCGGAAGACTTCCACATCCTCGCCAGCACCCCGAGCTGCCCGATCGCCGGCATGTTCAACGACGATCGCGCGTACTACGGCGTGCAGTTCCACCCGGAAGTGACCCACACCAAGCAGGGCGGTCGCATCCTTTCGCGTTTCGTGCTCGACATCTGCGGCTGTGAAGCCCTGTGGACGCCATCGAAAATCGCTGAAGACGCCATCGCCAACATCCGCGCTCAGGTCGGCACCGACAACGTCCTGTTGGGCCTGTCCGGCGGCGTTGACTCCTCGGTGGTTGCCGCGCTGCTGCACAAGGCCATCGGCGATCAGTTGACCTGCGTCTTCGTCGATAACGGCCTGCTGCGTCTGCACGAAGGCGAGCAAGTGATGGCCATGTTCGCCGAGAACATGGGCGTCAAAGTAATCCGCGCCAACGCTGAAGAGCAGTTCCTCAACAACCTGGCCGGCGAAGCCGACCCTGAGAAGAAACGCAAGATCATCGGTCGCACCTTCATCGACGTATTCGATGCCCAGTCCAATAAACTGGAAAACATCAAATACCTCGCGCAGGGCACCATCTACCCGGACGTGATCGAGTCGGCTGGCGCGAAAAGCGGCAAGGCCCACGTGATCAAGTCGCACCACAACGTGGGCGGCCTGCCGGAAGAAATGAACCTGAAACTGGTCGAGCCACTGCGCGAACTGTTCAAGGACGAAGTCCGTCGTCTGGGCCTGGAACTCGGCCTGCCGTACGACATGGTCTACCGCCACCCGTTCCCGGGCCCGGGTCTGGGCGTGCGCATCCTCGGCGAAGTGAAGAAGGAATACGCCGACCTGCTGCGTCGTGCCGACCACATCTTCATTGAAGAACTGCGCAAGGCCGACTGGTACCACAAGGTCAGCCAGGCTTTCGTGGTGTTCCAGCCAGTGAAATCGGTCGGCGTGGTCGGCGACGGTCGGCGTTACGCGTGGGTCGTGGCCCTGCGTGCCGTAGAAACCATCGACTTCATGACCGCGCGTTGGGCGCACCTGCCTTACGAACTGCTGGAGACCGTCTCCGGCCGCATCATCAATGAAATCGAAGGTATCTCGCGCGTCACCTACGACGTGTCGAGCAAGCCGCCGGCGACGATTGAGTGGGAGTGATCCCGCTGCACGCTGATCGACGCATCGAGTAAGCAAAAAACCCTTGGCCTCAAGCCAAGGGTTTTTTCGTTTCATGATCCCGAAAAACGGCTCAGGTGGGCAGGCGACTTTGCAGGGTCAGGCCGATCTCTATCAGCCGCTGGGATAACGCGGCGATGTCACGGAACATGATGCCGCTGATTCGAGGCAACGACTGCGCCCATATGTAAACCTGGCCATCCCTTCTGCGATTGACCGTTGTTCGCACAATGTTGCTTGAGCTGTCGCGACGTACCAGTGTGTAGGCGTTTTGGCTCTTTTCGATCAGAAACATGCCATTGCGATGCAGCAGCTTTTCCTGCGCCGCGGGTGTCCATTGCGGCGTAGCTGATTCGATCTGCAAACGCAGGTCAGCGTAGAGCACGTCGACTGAGGCACGGGTCGTTGCGCCGTTGTCAAACGGGCCGCGCGCGATTTCCAGCCCGGGATCGATACTGACGCCTGCTTCCTCGGCGGATGACACCTCCTCGATCCGTAAACCGATGCCGCCCATGTGTTCGCTGATGCCCGGCAGGTTTCTGAAGTTATTGGTATTCGTTGCTTCGCTCAATACAACCCATTTGCCCGGTTTGTTGAGGATTTCGTCACCCCACATGATTCGGGTGGTCAGGCGAGCGTGCATCATCTGCTCTTCAATCGAGGTGAGGGGTACCTTCGGTTTGTAATTTTGCGCCACGTCGAGGCCGTGAACCCGGACGCCGTTGGCCTGCGCGGTCCTGACCAGCTCGAGGACGTTGAACCGGTCATCGGGGTCGGTGCCAAGGCTGGACAGATAGGTACGCAGATCCTGTGACATCTCTCCCGACATGTGAAAGTCGTTGAGATCAGTCTGAGCAAAATCACTGAGCAATCCACGCACGTAAAGGGTATCGATGTGCCGTGCGAACAGCGGCATGTTTTCGATCATGAACCCCATGCTAGTGATGCGATCCAGCGTCTCGCCAATCACTAGCCCCCTGCTGTTGGCAAAAATACCGTCGATCACTTCGTCTGTCGTCATCGCTGAGGTAATCGGCGGGATGATCGGCCGGGCGGGCAGGTTGGTCCAGTTCAGCTCTGAGTAAAATTCCTTGGCCTCGTTGAGTAGAATGGCGCGCCTTTGCCCGAAGTAGGCGGCAAACACCTCAGCAATCGGCCGATTGCCGTGAGCGGCGCTGGGCAGCGTAGCGAAGGTTTCAGGCAGATTCATCGCCCATCTTTTTAGCGCTGCCATGTCCATCCCCATGACGTCGTGGAGGGGCGTCACCAGACGCAGCGGACGAGCAGACCCGGGAACCGGTTCGACCAAATGCAGCTCCGCCGAGGGCGTTGTCGTGGACGGCTCGGGCGTCGTTTCAATATCCAATGTGCACGACTTGCCCACACATTGACCGCCGCCCCTGAGCCGCAACGCAGGGATGCGCTCCCATTTGCCGCCAGCCCCGAAGCGTACCGGCAGCGAATAAGCGAACTGATTGGGACGCTCGGGATTGACGACCGCCCAGTGGCCGCTCTCCTCGGAATCGGCAAAGTAGTGCACGTAGTACGCGTCGTCATCGATTCTGATCGCGTAGCGTGGCTCCTTGTCGAGACGGTAGATACCTTCAAATTTCCCAGGGGCCGACTCAACGGCGTCCGATACAAGTACCTCGTTGCACCGATAGCGGGCGGGAATCCCCGGCACGGAGGGTCCCTGTTGTGCAGCGGCAGTCGTCGAGGCCTGGACGGATGTGGCGGAAGGCGTTTCGATGGGAATGTCGTTGGCCAATTCGGTGCTGGCTTCTTCAACCAGCGTGGCTGGGGGCGGCTCTACAGGCGGCAGGAGAGGCGTGTTCGCCGAAGTGAACTCGACCAACCCGGCCATTTCTTCGGCTTCGGCAAACTCGACTTGCGGGCCGACTTCCAGCTGCGCGCCAGTGCCGATCAGAAACGGCACATCCAGCACAATTTCGATACCGTTGAGCACTGCATTGGCAAGGCCCGTTTTACGTTCGGCGGCTGTGGTGCCGTTGACGGCCTGATCGATGTTCAGACCCATGTTGGCGATGCTGGCACCGATCAACGGCAACGCTGCCGGCCAACCCACCGCTGCCATCGGGCCGAATACTTTCAAACCCGCGCTCAAATAACCTATCCAGAGTTTTTTGCGCAGGTCGCTGTTGGAGGTCAGCGCCAGCTGTGCCTCGGCGACCATGGCGCTGTGTGTCGATTCGCTTAACCAAGTGAACGCATCACCGGCGACGGCGACGTTGCTGCGATTGATCATCTGGTGATTGCTATGGCCCCAGGCGCTCACCAGACGGTTCATCAAATCGGTAAGGTTTTCGCTGATGCGGTGACTCTCGGCGAGAGGGAAATGCTTGAGAAATGCGCTGCGTTTGTCCTCGGCATTCATCTGCTCAAGCAGCCACCAGTGCAGATTGGCCTCACTGTCCATCAGGCGAAAAGCCGGGGCTTCACCCGGCAAGTAAAGGGTCTGCCGGCCGCTGTTTTCCACCAGACGCAGCACATCGGTGGCAACGTGGCCATCGACATCCAATGCGCGTACTTCAGCGCCGACCGGGTAGGTCGCTCGCAATATTTGCAGGGTCACGGGCCAGGTAATCGGCCCGATGACCGAGGCGATGATGCGTTGGAAATCGTCGCCTCCAAGGTCATTCTGTTGCAGCGCCTGCACCGCCTGACTGAGGAAATTGCACTTGGCCAGAACACGAAAATTATCCGACGAAGTTTGCCAGAATTTGCTCAATTGCTCGGTGTAGCGCTTGCTGAAATCGACGTCCCAGAACACCTTCAGAACATCGCTGCCCAGCAAGCGCACTTCATTGTCTTGATTGAAATTCTCGGCGTTCGGCCCCTCCGAATAAAACCCGCAATAGAGGCCGAGCAGGTCGGCGTTATCTTGATCGGTCGCGCGAAAACGATGAATGACCAGTTGCGTGAGAGTGAGGGTTTCGTAAGGCTTTTCCAGCAAATGTTCCCAACCGGTAAAGGTCAGCGCGTTGCTCTGCGCGGCTTTGAAGCGGTGGAAATACACCCGGTCGGGATCAAGGCCGGACAGACCTTTGGCCACCAGCAGTTCGCTGGCGACTTGACGTGCGGCTTCAAACAGACCCGGGCAGGTCTGCACGATGGTCGTGGCGAGGGCTTTGAGGGCGGTTTTGTCTGCTGCGTTGGGCAGCAGACGGCGTTCGGGAGCGGTCATGGGTTTTTCATCCTTGAGAAAACAAGGAGCGAGCATGACCGTTTGGCTCAAGCCAAGTGTGTTACCCGGCTATGGCCCGGCGCCCTGTTGGCGGCGGGGGAAGGTTGGCGCATGTATCACCGCCGCGCCACATCCGAAAAATAGAACTTGTCCAGCGTATGCCGTGATTCGGTGTATTCGAACTGGCGGCCGTCCTGCAGGAAGGTCTGGTTGCTGACCACGATGACATGACTCTGGCCGTCGAGGTCCAGGTGTTGTTGGTCGTCTTTGCTGCACGGTACGGCTTCAATGGTGCGCTGGGCGTAGGCGATCTGCAGTTGCAGGGTCTGTTCGATGTGGGCGTAGATCGAATGTTCTGCGATGTCCGCCGACAGACCGGGTATGACGGCGCTCACGAAGTGATTGATGTCGAGGATGACGCGTTTGCCGTCGATGCGCCGTACCCGCTTGATCCGGGTGATCGGGCTGCCGGGTTCGGCATTGATATGTTCAAGCAATGCACCTTCAAGCGGCACCTGACACAACTCGACCACTTCGGTGCTGACGTCGTTGCCCAGACGCGGATGGGTTTCCTGAAAACTGACGATGCCGCCGAGCTGGAATTCGATCGGGTTGGTCGACAGCACGAACGCGCCTTTGCCGTGAATCTTCTGAGCGAAGCCGCGCTCCTGCAACTGGTCGATGGCCTTGCGCACCGTGCCACGGCTGGCCTGGTAGGTGTCCATCAGTTCGGTTTCGGAAGGCAGCCGGGCGCCGCGCTCCAGGCGCTGCGTGGTGATACTGGCAAGCAAATCGCTGTAGATCTGGTTGTATTTGCTCATGGCTGGGCTCTGTGCCGACGGTGTTCAAAACCCCGAACCTTAAGGGCAGGGTAGGGGTTTGTCCATGCGGACGAAGGAAAACATCTTAGGTCAGAGTAGGAAGAATCCGCTTATTTCTGACGTAGATCCAAGGACGCCGGCTCGTACAGACGAGTTGTTGCATTAACTCGTACAGACGAGTATTTTTCCTCTCGGCGTGCTGCCAATAACAACAATCCACGACGGACGAACAAGCATGAGCCATGACTATCCGAACATCGCCAAGGAGCTGCTGGAAAGCCTTGGTGGCCGTGACAACATCGAGCAGGCGGCGCATTGCGTGACGCGTTTGCGTATGGCCTTGAAGGACCCCGCGCGGGTCGATGTGGCCGCACTCAACGGCGTCGAACTGGTCAAGGGGTCGTTCTTCACCGGCGGGTTGTATCAGGTGGTCATCGGCCCGGGCGATGTTGAGAAGGTCTACGCCGAACTGCGCCAGCAGACCGGTCTGGCGGCGTCGACCATCGCCGACGTTAAACAGAAAAGCGCCGAGAAGATAAACGCCATGCAACGGCTGGTGCGGGTGTTTTCCGATGTGTTCATGCCGATTCTGCCTGCGCTGATCATTGCCGGCCTGTTGATGGGCATCAACAACCTGCTCGGCGCCAAGGGCATGTTCATCGAGGGTCAGACCCTGCTCGATGCCTATCCGAATCTCGACGGGCTGTGGAGCCTGATCAATCTGATGGCCAACACCTCGTTCGTGTTTCTGCCGGCGCTGGTGGGCTGGTCGGCAGCCAAGCGTTTCGGCGGCAGCGAAATCCTGGGGATCGTCCTCGGCCTGATGCTGGTGCACCCGGATCTGCTCAATGCCTGGAATTACGGCAAGGCTGTTGCCGGGTTGGACGGGCAGCAACTGCCGTACTTCGACATCCTCGGCCTGTTCCAGGTGGAAAAGGTGGGTTACCAAGGGCAGATCCTGCCGATCCTGCTGGCAGCCTACGTGATGAGCGTGATTGAAAAATGGTTGCGGGCGCGTGTGCCCAACGCCGTGCAATTGCTGGTGGTGCCGATCACTACCATCGTCGTTACCGGCGTGCTGGCGCTGGCGATCATTGGCCCGGTGACCCGGCATATCGGCATCTACATCACCGAGGGTCTGGTGATGCTGTTTGATCTGGCGCCGTTGGTGGGCGGTCTGATTTTCGGTCTGTTGTATGCGCCGCTGGTGATCACCGGCATGCACCACATGTTTCTTGCAGTCGACTTGCAATTGATCTCGAGCCAGGGCGGCACCTTCATCTGGCCGATGATCGTCATGTCCAATCTGGCGCAGGGCAGTGCGGCCCTGGCGGTGTTCTGGATGACGCGCAATGCGCGGGACAAGAGCATGGCTTCTACCTCGGCGATTTCCGCGTACTTCGGCATCACCGAGCCGGCGATGTTCGGCGTCAACCTGCGCTACAAATTTCCGTTTTACGCCGCGTTGGCCGGTTCGGCGCTGGGGTGCATGTTCCTCTCGCTGAACAAGATTCAGGCCTCTGCCATCGGCGTTGGCGGCCTGCCGGGGTTCATTTCGATCATGCCGCAGTTCATCCCCATGTTCGTGATCGGCATGCTGATCACGGTGCTCGTGCCATTTGCCCTGACCTGCGTGCTGAGCATGAAGATCGTCCGGCCGGGTTACCGGGTCGCCTGAAATCAAAAGATCGCAGCCTCGGGCAGCCCCCACAGAGATCGTAAAATTCAAGAGGAAATCCGCCATGCAAGACTGGCAACGTTCGGTGATCTACCAGATCTATCCGAAGAGCTTTCACAGCCATGCCGGCAACGCCACAGGCGATCTGCTCGGCATCGTTGCCAAGCTCGATTACCTGCAATGGCTCGGTGTCGATTACCTGTGGATCACGCCGTTTCTGCGCTCGCCGCAGCGCGACAATGGCTACGACATCAGCGACTACTACGCGGTCGATCCGAGCTACGGCAGCATGGCCGACTGTGAACTGCTCATCGCCGAAGCCGGCAAGCGCGGGATCAAGTTGATGCTCGACATTGTGGTCAACCACACCTCGATCGAGCATGTCTGGTTCCAGCAGGCGCGCAGCAGCCTCGACAATCCTTATCGCGACTTCTATATCTGGCGCGATCAGCCGAACAACTGGGAGTCCAAGTTCGGCGGTTCAGCCTGGGAGTACGAAGCGCAGACTGGCCAATATTATCTGCACCTGTTTGACCACACCCAGGCGGATCTCAATTGGGACAATCCCAAGGTCCGCGACGAAGTGTTCAAAATGATGCGCTTCTGGCGCGACAAAGGCGTCGGTGGTTTTCGTCTGGACGTGATCAACCTGATCTCCAAACCGGCGGATTTCCCCGAAGACGACAGCGACGGTCGGCGCTTCTATACCGACGGGCCGAACGTGCATGCGTACTTGCAGCAGATGCACCGTGAAGTCTTCGAAGGGCATGAGCTGATCAACGTCGGCGAGATGTCCTCGACCCGCCTTGAACACTGCATTCGTTATTCCAATCCGCAGTCGAAAGAACTGTCGATGACCTTCAACTTTCATCACCTGAAAGTCGATTACCCGAACCTGCAAAAGTGGGTGCGCGCCGATTTCGATTTCCTCCAGCTCAAGCAAATTCTCTCCGACTGGCAGACCGGCATGCAGGCGGGCGGCGGCTGGAATGCACTGTTCTGGTGTAACCACGATCAGCCGCGTGTGGTTTCGCGGTTCGGCAATGACGGCGAGTACCGCGAGCTGTCGGCGAAGATGCTCGGCACCGCGCTGCACTTTCTGCAGGGCACGCCGTTCGTTTATCAGGGCGAAGAACTGGGCATGACCAATCCGGGCTTCGACAGCATTGAGCAGTATCGCGATGTCGAGACGCTGAATATCTTTCGTCTTAAACGTGAGGCTGGCGCCAGCGATATCGACAACCTGGCGGCAATCATGCAGAAGTCCCGCGACAATGGGCGCACGCCGATGCACTGGCACGCCGGGCACAATGCCGGTTTCACCCTTGGCGAACCCTGGATTGGCGTGCCGGCCAATGCTGCGCAAATCAACGTCGCGCAGCAGCTGCACGATCCCGAATCGGTGCTGCATCACTATCGGCGCCTGATCGAATTGCGCCGCACTGAAGCGCTGATCAGCGACGGCATCTATCGCCAGTTATTGCCGGAGCACCCAAAAATCTGGGCGTACCTGCGCGAAGGCGTGGGAGAACGTTTGCTGGTGGTGAACAATTTTTACAGTAGCGCGTGTGACGTCGAGCTACCTGCATTGATTGACGAAGCCACGGAGCAGCGCTTGTTGATCAGCAATTACCCGGACTGTCCGAAACGCACGCGGCGGCTGCACTTGCGACCTTACGAATCCTTCGTGCTGCACCTGACCGATCCTTGATCACCAACTGAAAAACAACTTTTAAAAAAACACGCAGAACGCTGCGCGGGGGATTTGTGCGCGCTGAATTCCTGCAACCACACAATAAAAACAATGGGTGGCATATGAAAACAACCCTCAATCACAGCCTGGCCGTCGCCGGTTTATGTCTGGCCATGCCGACGTCTTCACAGGCGCTGGAGTTCGGCGGCTATCTGCGCAGTGGTCTCGGGACCTCGGTCAACAGCGGGAGCCAGTCGTGTTTCCAGTTGCCCGGTGCGCAGACCAAATATCGCCTGGGTAATGAATGCGAGCAGTACGGCGAACTCGAGCTACGCCAGGATCTGTACACCCTCGACGACGGCTCGGTGCTGAGCCTCGACGGCATGGCATCGCTGTATAACCGCTACGACCGCAGCCTGACGTTCAATGAGGACAACGGCTCGATTCGCTTGCCGCAGGCGTACGCGCAATGGTCGGCGATGCCCGCGCTCAATGGTGGCTCGCTGTGGGCGGGGCGGCGCTATTACAAACGTAACGACATCCATATTTCCGACTTCTACTACTGGAACCAGAGCGCAACCGGCGGCGGTATCGAAGACGTATTGATCGGCGGCTTGAAATACAGCTACGCCTTTTCGCGCAAGGACAACCTTTATCAGAAGGACTACATCAACCGGCACGACTTCAACGTCGGCGGTTTCAATAGCAACCCGGGCGGTGAGCTCGAATTCGGTCTGAGTTACATCGACAAGCCTGACAGTCGCGACGCCCACCGTGGCTGGGCGATCACCACTCAGCACGTGCAACAGGACTTTTTCGGCGGCAAGAACAAACTGGCGCTGCAATATGGCGAAGGGCCGGGCACAGGGTTGGGCTATACCGGTAACGTCAGGCTCGATGACCGCAACAAGAGCTATCGGGTCGTCGAGTTCTTCGACTGGCAACTCACGCCGCGTTTTGGCGGACAATTCCAGGCGGTGTATCAAAAGGATATTCGCCCGGGCGGGGCCGATCAGAACTGGCTGTCGCTGGGTGTGCGCCCGGCTTATGCGCTGAGCGAGCAGTTCAAACTGGTGACCGAACTGGGTCACGATCAGGTCGATGCGGCGGACGGCACGCGCAAGCTGAGCAAGTTCACCTTCGCGCCGACCTGGTCCCCCAAAGGCCCGGAGTTCTGGGCGCGGCCCGAGGTGCGTCTGTATTACACCTATGCCAGCTGGAACCAGGCGGCCAAGCGTGCTGCCAACCTGTTGGCCAAGGGTTCGGCACTGTCCGATACGGGGGCTTTCGGCAACGCGCGGCACGGCGCCAATGTCGGCTTGCAGGTTGAATACTGGTGGAAGTAAGCAAAGCGGGTGCGACCGCTCATTCAGACAATACAAGCGCAGGTGATGTCATGGCCACACCCCAACAATTGCAGTTGCTGGCACCGTTGTCCGGCGTACTGATGGCGCTGGACGAGGTGCCCGATCCGGTGTTTGCCGGGCGGATCATCGGCGACGGTTTGTGCATCGACCCGACTTCGTCGACGCTCTGCGCACCGCTGGCCGGCGTGGTCAGCGACGTTCAGGCCAGCGGGCATGCGCTGACCATCACCGGCGATGAAGGTGTTCAGGTGCTGATGCACATCGGTCTGGACACGGTGAATCTCGCCGGCAAAGGGTTCACCCGCTGCGTTGAAGCGGGGCAGCGGGTCGAAGCGGGGCATGCGCTGATCGATTTTGACGCCGATTACATTGCCCTGCACGCGCGCAGTTTGTTGACCTTGATGCTGGTGGTCAGCGGCGAGCCGTTCGATTCACTCGTCGGCTCAACGGGGTTGGTTGAGGTTGGCCAACCAGTGCTGGACGTCGTGGTCGGCGCAGTCGTCGGCGAAAACCCGGCATCGGTGCAGGGCGATGCGGTGTTTTCGCAGCCGATCAACCTGCCTAATCCCAGTGGCCTGCACGCGCGGCCGGCGGCGGTATTTGCCCAAGCGGCGAAGGCATTTTCAGCGACCATCCATCTGCACAAACTGCAAGCGCAAGCCAATGGCAAATCATTGGTGGCAATCATGGCTTTGCAAACGGCCCATGGCGACAGTGTGCAGGTCAGCGCCCAAGGTGAAGATGCCGAAGCCGCCGTCGAAGCGCTGGGTCGCTTGCTGAGCGAAGGCTGCGGCGAAGCCGTTACAGTGCCTACGCCGGTCGAAGTCGTTGCGGCACAAATACCGAACATCCTGCGCGGCGTCTGCGCTTCGCCCGGTTCGGCGCTGGGCCAAGTCATGCAGATCGTCGAAGTGCCGCTTGTGATCAACGAGTTCGGCGCCGAGCCGCCAATCGAACTTGAGGCCTTGAGCCAGGCCCTGATCGAAGCCGACATGGCCTTGCAGCATCTGCGCGACACCGCCAGCGGCCAGGCGCAGGCGGAGATTTTCAAGGCACATCAGGAACTGCTGGCCGACCCCAGCCTGCTGGATCAGGCCCATGCCTTGATCGATCAAGGCAAGAGCGCAGCGTTTGCCTGGAAAACCAGCACCGAAGCGACGGCGGCGATGTTCCGTTCGCTGGGCAATGCTCTGCTGGCCGAACGTGCGGCGGATCTGGCCGATGTCGGCCAGCGCGTGCTGAAGCTGATCGTCGGTGTCCACGAGCAAGCGCTGGAGTTGCCGGCCGACACCATCCTCATCGCCGATCAATTGACCCCTTCGCAGACCGCCGGGCTGGATACGCGCAAGGTGCTGGGTTTCGCTACGGTCGGCGGCGGCGCTACCAGCCACGTGGCCATTCTGGCGCGTGCCTGTGGTTTGCCGGCGATCTGCGGCATGCCGCTGCAAATGCTCGGGCTCGACAACGGCACGCGGGTGCTGCTCGATGCCGACAAGGGCGAACTGCAGTTGCATCCAGACGCCGAGTCCATCGACCAGCTGCGTGCGCGGCATGAGCAACAGCGTCAACGTCATCAGCAGGAGCTGGCACGGGCCGGCGAGGCGGCCTGTACCCGCGACGGCCGTCACGTCGAAGTCACCGCCAACGTCGCGTCGCAGAGCGAAACCGCGCAGGCCATGGAGCTGGGCGCGAATGGCGTGGGGCTGCTGCGATCGGAGTTTCTCTACCTGGGTCGCCAACAGGCGCCGGGCCATGACGAACAGGTGGTCACCTACAGCGCCATCGCCCGAACCATCGGGCCGGCACACAATCTGGTGGTGCGCACACTCGATGTCGGTGGCGACAAACCGCTGGCTTATGTGCCGATGGACAGCGAAACCAATCCTTTTCTCGGTTTGCGCGGCATTCGTCTGTGCCTGGAGCGACCGCAACTGCTGCGTGAACAATTTCGTGCCGTTCTGGCCTGCACTGATCTGACGCGCCTGCACATCATGCTGCCGATGGTCACCGGTCTTGGGGAATTGCGTCTGGCACGGCAGATCCTTGAGCAAGAGGCGCGGGTGCTGGGCCTGGCGCACCTGCCGAAACTGGGGATCATGATCGAAGTGCCCGCCGCCGCGCTGATGGCCGATGTGCTGGCGCCGCACGTGGATTTTTTCTCCATCGGCACCAATGACCTCACCCAATACACGTTGGCCATGGACCGAGATCACCCGCGTCTCGCCAGCC
This sequence comes from Pseudomonas sp. NPDC079367, assembly GCF_044542195.1. Classification (NCBI taxonomy): domain Bacteria; kingdom Pseudomonadati; phylum Pseudomonadota; class Gammaproteobacteria; order Pseudomonadales; family Pseudomonadaceae; genus Pseudomonas; species Pseudomonas sp. NPDC079367. Next base: position 2,782 of record NZ_JBITTW010000057.1, on the reverse strand, counting down.
AGGCGGACAGCTTTCATCCTGCAGTGCTGCGCCTGATCGCCATGACGGTGAACGCTGCACACGCGCACGGCAAATGGGTCGGCGTCTGTGGCGCAATGGCGTCTGAACGCTTGGCTGTGCCGTTGCTGCTGGGGCTGGGCGTGGATGAGTTGTCGGTGAGCGTGCCGTTGATTCCGGCGATCAAGTCGGCGGTGCGCGAAGTGAATCTGGCCGACTGTCGGATCATCGCCGAACAGGTCTCGAATCTGGAAAGCGCCGCCGATGTGCGCGAAGCCTTGCAGCGTTTTCATGAGGCGAAAGCCGATGTCTGGCCGGTTATGGAGAATTGAACATGTTCGACAAATTGCAGCAGGCATTCTGGAAAGCGCTGACGCCGGATCTGGTTCCGGACGAGGTGATAGCCGCCGCCGATCCGGTTGCGGGCTTGAGCGCAGAGATCGTTGCGGCGCTGGGCGGTGTGGATAACCTCAAGTCCCGGCAGCCGGTGGCGCTGACCCGGGTCCGTGTGGCACTGCATGATGAGGCGCGGGTCGACCGTCAGGCGCTGAGCGTGGCCGGTGTGGCGGGCGTCATGCCGCTGGGTGACGGCGTGCTGCACCTGATTACCGGGCTGCACGCGCAAGGCTGAACAAGACGTGCGGCCTCAGGTCGCCCTTACTGTTTCTCAACTGCGGGTGTATCGTATTCGCCTTTTTGCGGATCCCTCGGGGTCTGTCGCTGATACGTGAGGTAGTTGAGTTCATGTCCTTTACCCGTCGCCAAATCCTCGGTGGCCTGGCCGGTCTTGTTGTCGTTGGCGTGGGCGCGGGAGGCGCATCGCGTTACTGGCTGGGCAAGATGGCCGACGCAGAGGCCGGCCACGACTATGAGCTGATCGCTGCGCCGCTGGACGTGGAGTTGGTACCGGGGCACAAGACCGAGGCCTGGGCGTTCGGCCCGTCCGCGCCGGGCACGGAGTTGCGTGTGCGTCAGGGCGAATGGCTGCGGGTGCGTTTCATCAATCATCTGCCGGTGGCGACCACCATTCACTGGCACGGCATTCGCCTGCCGCTGGAAATGGACGGCGTGCCTTACGTGTCGCAACTGCCGGTGTTGCCGGGTGAATACTTCGACTACAAATTCCGTGTGCCGGACGCCGGCAGCTACTGGTATCACCCGCATGTCAGCAGCAGCGAAGAACTGGGGCGCGGGCTGGTCGGGCCGCTGATCATCGAAGAACGCGAGCCGACCGGTTTCAAATACGAAAAAACCCTGAGCCTGAAGAACTGGCACGTCGACGAGCAAGGCCAGTTCGTCGAATTCAGTATCCCGCGCGAAGCGGCGCGTGGCGGTACGGCGGGGCGTCTGTCGACGATCAACGGCGTACCGTTGCCGGTGATTGATTTGCCGGCCGGGCAGATCACTCGGGTGCGCTTGCTCAATCTTGATAACACCCTGACCTATCGCATCAACATTCCCGGCGTTGAAGCGAAGATCTACGCCCTCGATGGCAACCCGGTCGAGCCGCGACCATTGGGCAAGGAATACTGGCTCGGCCCCGGCATGCGCATTTGCCTGGCGATCAAGGCACCAGCGGCCGGTGAAGAATTATCGCTGCGTAATGGCCCGGTTCGTCTGGGTACGCTACGTTCAGTCGCCAACACCGACGCGCCGACGGACTGGCCGAAAGCCTTGCCGGCCAACCCGGTGGCCGAGCCGGATCTGGCCAACGCCGAGAAACTCAACTTCAATTTCGAATGGGTCGGCTCGGTGTCGGTCAATGTCGACAACGGCAAGCCGCCGAGCCTGTGGCAAATCAATGGCAAGGCCTGGGACATCACCGACAAGACGTGTGCTGACCGACCGATTGCCAGCCTGAAACTGGGTCAGAGCTATATTTTCGAACTGAAGAACATGACCCAGTACCAGCACCCGATTCACTTGCATGGCATGAGCTTCAAGGTGATTGCCTCGAACCGGCACAAGGTCGTTCCGTATTTCACCGACACTTATCTGCTGGGCAAGAACGAGCGCGCGCAAGTGGCGCTGGTCGCGGATAACCCGGGGGTGTGGATGTTCCACTGCCACGTGATCGACCACATGGAAACCGGCCTGATGGCCGCGATCGAGGTGAAGTGATGCGCCAGATCCGCCCGGCGGCGATCATCGACCGCAGCCGCGACCGCGACTTCATGCGCGAAGCCCTGACCCTCGCCGCACAGGGCGCCGCCCTCCGTGAAGTGCCGGTGGGCGCGGTACTGGTGCAGGATGGTGTGATCATCGGGCGCGGCTTCAATTGCCCGATCAGCACCAGCGACCCGAGTGCCCACGCTGAGATGGTCGCGATTCGCGCCGCCGCGCAGGCGGTGGACAACTATCGCCTGCCGGGCAGCACGCTGTATGTAACGCTGGAACCGTGCAGCATGTGCGCCGGGCTGATCGTGCATTCGCGAGTGGCGCGGGTGGTGTATGGCGCGCTGGAGCCAAAAGCCGGAATTGTGCAGAGCCAGGGGCAGTTTTTCACCCAGGGCTTTTTGAATCACCGGGTGTTGTATGAGGGTGGGGTGTTGGCTGAAGAGTGTGGGGCTGTGCTGACCGAATTCTTTCGCGCCAGACGCGCAAAATCCGCTGAATAAATACCGCCCCATTAAGAAACGAGCAGGTTCACTTCCTCAAAAGACGGCATTTCAACGGCACAAATGCGCTTGCAATGTGGGAGCAACTGTCTTAACCCGCCGTCCATCAGCGCCATTCTGTACCGTCTCGCAGCATGGCATTCAGTCTGATCAGCAGTATTCGCATG
>NZ_JBITTW010000056.1:0-30304 GCF_044542195.1 Pseudomonas sp. NPDC079367 | reverse complement strand
TAACGCATTTTTGTCGCACTCAAACCCATGTGCATGATGTCTGCGATCTCCTGAAACTCCAGCTCTGCGACAAATCGTAGCACCAGAATTTCGCGGTCAATCGGATTCACATACACCAGCCAGCGATCAAGCCCACCCTTCTCCTCCGGCTTCGGCGCCTTTTCTTCAGACGCTTCTTCAAGAGGGTCCAGACTGAGAGCGTCCATCAAGCGACGCTTACGCCGTTCCTTCCGATACTGCGTGATGCATTCGTTGTAAGTGATGCTGTAAAGCCAGGTTTTGAACTTCGATTTCCCCTCGAAGTTCTTCAGGCCGTACAGCACCTTCAGCATCACTTCCTGACAGACATCGTCTGCGTCGCGATCGTTCCCAAGATATCTCGCGCAGACGTTAAATAATGTTCGCTGGTAACGCCGCATCAACTCTTCGTAGGCGCGCGTTACGTGAAACAGCTCGGTATGCGAGCGCGCGACCAACTCCTCATCAGAGAGCTCGCGGGGGTCGTAGCGCGTGGATAGCGGTTGGGCTTTATTCAAAACAAGTCGTGCCGACAGTCAGGTCAATGTCCGCCACAACCAGCCTCGGCTGGCATTTTGCGGCGGCATACATTAGCAGGGTTTGCCGGTTTAGCGGCTACTCACATGCTGTTCCAGCAGGATCCGATTGGAGAGAGAGACTAGCTCACCCTCATCGGTCAGCAATGTGGTTTTAACCGTGCCGATCTCTTCGATCTGGCCTTCGACCTCGCCAACACGCACTTGTTGCCCAACCTCGTACAGCTCACGCACATAGATTCCCGCAAGAATCTGACCGGCGATTTCCCGGCTTCCCAAACCCATGGCCAGCGCAACTGCCAGACCAACGGTAATCAATACGATGACAATCACATGGTTCAGCAGGTCAGTCTTGACCTCAAGCTGGCTGATCGCAACCGAGATGCTGATGATGATTACCAGCCCCTGCGCGATCCGCCCCACCCCGGAAGCGTAGTCCAGGCCTACGCCTTCTGCCGCCCCGCGCACCAGCCCGTTGGCCAGTTGCGCCAGCAGGACACCGACCAGCAATACCAGCGCCGCACCGAAAACCTTCGGTAAATACAACGCCAGCATGTCCAGCGTAGCTGAAACTCGCTCAAGGCCAAGGGATTCTGCCGCAGAAACCAGAAAAATCAGCAGAACGAACCAGTAAACGATTTTACCGATCAGCGTCGAGATCGGCACCTGCAGCCCGGCTCGCGACATCAGCTTGGTCAGCCCGGTACCGCCCATCAGGCGATCAAGGCCCAGTTTGGCGAGCAATTTGGAGAGCAAGGTGTCGAGCAGCTTGGCCACGACGAAACCCAACAGCAGCACAACCAGTGCGCCGAACAGGTTCGGAATGAAATTAGCGACTTTGGTCCACAACGCAGTCATTGCAGTGACGAGGCTCTGAGTCCAGAGATCAAGTTCCATATTCAATCAGCCTTATCAGCAGTGCGAGCAGTGGTTTTACGAAGACGGGAAACCGGCGAGACATGCGCCGAGCCATTGTTCAGGGCGATCATCAGCGCGGGCAGCCAGCGGCCCAGCAGGCTGAACAGATCACCGGCGCCGACCTGGCGGTTGGCGGTTTTGAGTACGCGGCCCAGGCACGCATCGTCGTCGCGGCTGGACGGCGAAGCGTTGAGCATGTCGCGCAAAGACTGTTCAAACGGATCGTGCATACGCACCTCTCGTGATGTCTGTGAAAGACGCGGGCAGATTTGCTCGGGTCACATGCGCCATGTTCACACCCAGCGCAAACGGCGGAATAACCACCACTGGCCGAATGCCAGGGCGAGTACCGTCAGGCAGGCGATCAGAAAACCATACGGACTTTCGGCAAACGGAATACCGCCGACATTGATGCCGAGCAAACCGGTGATGAAACTCATCGGTAAAAAGATGCAGGTAATGATGCCGAAGCGGTACATGGTGCGATTCATGTGCACGCTCAAACGCCGGTCTTCAGCCTCGAGCACAAGCCCCACGCGCTCTCGGGTCAATTCGAGCTCTTCGAGATAGCGGGTCAGGCTGTTGTTCAATTCGTTCCAGTAGTCGGCATCGTCTTCGACGAACCACGGCAGTTTTATCCGCGTCAGCTGCCCGAAAATATCGCGCTGCGGCGCAAGAAAACGCTTCAGCCCGGCCGCTCTGCGACGGATGTGCAAAATGGCACCATGCTCGGGGGTGTACCGTTCGTCGGCGTCGAGTTTTTCTTCCTCTTCATCGACCACTTCCGAGAGACACGTGACCAGATCCTGCACTTTATTGGTGAGGAACTGCGCCAGATACAGCATCAATTCGGAAGAAGTTTTCGGACCTTTGCCCTCGGCCAGCAACGCCAGCAACTCATCCGTAGCGCGCAACGGCCGCAAGCGTAGGGAAATCACGCGATGAGCGGAGGCGAAAATCCGTACAGAGACCATGTCTTCCGGTTCGGCGCCAGGGTTGAGATTGACCCCGCGCAGAAACAGCAGCAGCTCGGAGTCGGGCAATGGCAACAGACGCGGGCGGGTGTTCTCTTCCAGCAGCAGATCGCAGGTGAATTCGTTGAGCCCGCTGGATTTGCGCAGCCAGGTCTGGGTCTGCGGATGGCTGCGATCCCAGTGCAGCCACAGGCTTTCATGGGCCTGCAACTGCAAATCGTCAAGCTCAGTCCGGGCTATCGAACGCGCACCACCCTTGCCGTCCAGCACCAGGGCATGCACCAGCCCCCATTGCGCGTTTTCTTCCTCGAACATCCGCATCCCTTGTCGAAATCTTATTCAGGCATTTTCAGCGGACTCGGCGATACGATCACGCCGTTGTTGTCCGCATAAATGTACTGGCCCGGCTGGAACGTCACGCCGGCAAAAGTCACCGCAACGTTGAGGTCGCCAATGCCGCGTTTGTCGGTTTTCATCGGATGGCTCGCCAGCGCCTGCACGCCGAGGTCGGTCTGAGCGATGACATCAACGTCACGGATGCAACCGTAGATCACAAGCCCTTCCCACCCGTTCTGCGCGGCCTTGGCGGCGATCATGTCGCCCAGCAGTGCACGGCGCAGCGAGCCGCCACCATCAACCACCAGCACTTTGCCTTTGCCGTTGAGTTCGGCTTGCTCCTTGACCTGCGAGTTGTCTTCGAAGCACTTGATGGTGACGATTTCGCCGCCGAACGAATCACGGCCGCCGAAATTGCTGAACATCGGTTCCAGCACCTGCACCAGCTCCGGGTAGGCGTCGCACAGGTCAGGCGTAAGGTAATGTTCCATCGAAAAACTCCTGTAACAAGGAAGACGATCAAGGATGCCGCATTCTGATGAGACGAGTTCCGGCGGTCGCTGTTTACCTTAGCCCATGCCATGGTCGCTGAGCGAACCTGAACCGCCGCTGAAACGTTATCGCTAAAACGTTATCGCTAAACAGTCACGAAATGTGACCAGAATGGCGCGACGCGTCATATCTTAGCCGCTAGCCAGGCTGAACGGAACGCCCTTTATACCGCTGCAGCCAAATCCGCTGTCTGTGCCAGCAATGGCGTCTGCTGATCGTTCAACCAGCGCGCCACCAGCGGCCACACCTCAGTTTGCGCTGCTTTGCTCACCAACATTTCGACATGACCGAAATTATCCGAGAAGCCCTGCCCGCGGCCCAGATTGATGAATTGCTTGTGCTCAGAGCCGATCTGCTCGAACAGCTTGCGACAGGCCCACGCCGGATCCTGATGATCCCCCGCTGCCGTCACGGCGAGCACCGGCACCTTGACCTCGGCAAGCCCGGCCCACCAGTCCTTGTCCTTATCGCCGAAGCGGCCGAACAAGCCGTACCAGCGCATGCTTTCGATGGCGAGCCCGATCGGCTCATCTTCCGGACCGCGTTTGAGGCGTGAACCGGACAACTGCGCAAAACGCTTGAGAATGAAGCGACTGCCCCACTCCAGCGGCGGGATCTTCAGCGGCCAATAAGTGCGGCTGACCTGGGTGCCGAAAAACGCCGCCGACGCCACCGCAGGCTCACCCAGATACTCGCCTCCCAGGGCGGCAGCGAGGGTGATGCCGCCCAGCGAATGACCGATCCAGTGCGGAATCTGCCCGCTCTGCTCTCGCACGAACGCGGCAATTGCCGGCAGATCGTAACGCGCGTAGTCGGCCACCCGATTGCGCCGATAGTCCTCATTGCGCTGGGACAGGCCGTGGCCACGCATTTCCGGAATCCACACGTCGAAGCCCTGCCGCGTCAGATACGCGCCAAGTCCGAGGCCTTTGGGGGAAAACCAGAAGCGCCGATTGGAAAAGCTGCCATGCAACAGAATCACCGGCACGCCGCGTGGCGCCGTGTCATCGGCCATGCCCAGGCGCGTGACGGCGATCTCCACGGACCAGTCCGGGCTGTTGCCGGGTTTCAATCGATAGACGTCTTCGCTCAGATCGCCGCGCCGCTCGGCGCTGATCAGCGCGACAGGAAACAGATTGCTACTGCTTTGCATAATGCTCTTGCACAAAAAAGGGCGGCATCTACAAGAGCCCGCCCTACTTCAATCAAAAGGCCCGCCCCCTGTGAGAGCGAGTTTGCTCGCGAAAACGGCACATTCGTCACATCAGTGCCGAATGTCAGTCCGTCTTCGCGAGCAAGCTCGCTCCCACAAGGGGAACGGGCCGTTACATTTCCATCAAGCCTGCGCCTGGCCTTCGGCGAGGAAGAACCAGGTTTCCAGCACGGTGTCCGGGTTCAGCGACACGCTTTCGATGCCCTGCTCCATCAGCCACTTGGCCAGGTCCGGGTGGTCCGATGGGCCCTGACCGCAGATGCCGATGTACTTGCCGGCCTTGTTGCACGCCTGAATGGCGTTGGCCAACAGCTTCTTGACTGCCGGATTACGCTCATCGAACAAGTGAGCAATGATCCCCGAGTCACGGTCCAGACCCAGCGTCAGTTGGGTCAGGTCATTGGAGCCGATCGAGAAGCCGTCGAAGAATTCAAGGAATTCATCAGCCAGAATCGCGTTGGATGGCAACTCGCACATCATGATCACGCGCAGACCGTTCTCGCCGCGCTTCAAGCCGTTTTCGGCGAGCAGGTCGACCACCTGGCTGGCTTCGCCGAGAGTACGGACGAACGGCACCATGATTTCTACGTTGGTCAGGCCCATCTCGTTGCGCACGCGCTTCAACGCACGGCATTCGAGCTCGAAGCAATCGCGGAACGATTCGCTGATGTAACGCGAAGCGCCACGGAAGCCCAGCATCGGGTTTTCTTCTTCAGGCTCGTAGAGCTTGCCGCCGATCAGGTTGGCGTATTCGTTGGACTTGAAGTCCGACAGACGCACGATGACTTTTTTCGGCGTAAACGCTGCAGCCAGAGTGCTGATGCCTTCTACCAGTTTGTCGACGTAGAAGTCGACCGGGTCGCTGTAACCGGCAATGCGCTTGTCGACGCTATCCTTGATTTCCTGCGGCAGACCGTCGTAGTTCAACAGCGCTTTCGGGTGGACGCCGATCATGCGGTTGATGATGAATTCCAGACGGGCCAGGCCCACACCGGCATTCGGCAGTTGCGCGAAGTCAAAGGCGCGGTCCGGGTTGCCGACGTTCATCATGATTTTGAACGGCAGCTCCGGCATGGCGTCGACGGAGTTCTTCTTGATGTCGAAGCCCAGTTCGCCCTCGAAAATATAACCGGTGTCGCCTTCGGCACAAGACACGGTCACGCCCTGGCCATCCTTCAGCAGCTGGGTGGCGTTGCCGCAACCGACCACCGCCGGGATGCCCAGCTCACGGGCGATGATCGCCGCGTGGCAGGTACGCCCGCCACGGTTGGTGACGATGGCGCTGGCGCGCTTCATTACCGGTTCCCAGTCCGGGTCGGTCATGTCGGAGACCAGCACGTCGCCCGGCTGGACTTTGTCCATCTCGGAGACGTCTTTGATGATCCGCACTTTACCGGCGCCGATGCGCTGGCCGATGGCGCGGCCTTCCACCAGCACAGTGCCGGTTTCCTTCAACAGGTAACGTTCCATGACGTTGGCCTGGGTGCGGCTTTTCACGGTTTCCGGACGCGCTTGTACGATGTACAGCTTGCCGTCGTCACCGTCCTTGGCCCACTCGATGTCCATCGGGCAGCCGTAGTGCTTCTCGATGATCATCGCTTGCTTGGCCAGCTCGCTGACTTCGGCGTCGGTCAGGCAGAAACGCGCGCGCTCGGCCTTGTCGACATCGACGGTCTTGACCGAACGACCGGCCTTGGCCTCGTCGCCGTAGATCATCTTGATCGCTTTGCTGCCGAGGTTGCGACGCAGGATTGCCGGACGACCGGCCTCCAGCGTGCCTTTGTGGACGTAGAATTCATCCGGGTTGACCGCGCCTTGTACGACGGTTTCGCCCAGACCGTAGGCGCCGGTGATGAACACCACGTCACGGAAGCCGGATTCGGTGTCCAGCGTGAACATCACGCCGGCGGTGCCGGTTTCCGAACGCACCATGCGCTGCACACCGGCCGACAGGGCGACCAGTTTGTGGTCGAAGCCCTGGTGCACGCGATAGGAAATCGCGCGGTCGTTGAACAGCGAAGCGAACACCTCTTTGGCGGCGCGGATAACGTTTTCCACGCCACGGATGTTCAGGAAGGTTTCCTGCTGACCGGCGAAGGACGCGTCCGGCAAGTCTTCGGCGGTGGCGGAGGAACGCACGGCCACGGCGACATCAGGATTGCCGGCCGACAGAGCAGCAAATGCGGTGCGAATCTCGGCATTCAGTTTTTCGGGGAATTCGGCGTCCATGATCCATTGACGGATCTGTGCGCCGGTCTTGGCCAGGGCATTGACGTCGTCGACGTCGAGCGCGTCGAGGGCCTTGTGAATCTGATCGTTCAGGCCGCTCAGTTCGAGGAAGTCACGATAGGCCTGAGCCGTCGTGGCGAAGCCGCCGGGGACCGAAACACCGGCGCCTGCCAGGTTACTGATCATCTCGCCCAGGGATGCGTTCTTGCCCCCCACATGCTCAACATCGTGTTTGCCGAGCTTATCGAGGGAAACTACGTACTCTACCAAGGTGATCTCTCCACTAACTGTGTTGGAAAAGCTCAGAAGCCGGCGGCCCGGGGGAGCCTTGGCCGGCTGTATGGCCTGGACCTGGAAAATAAGTGAGAATGCGGGCCAATCGCGGCCGACAAATCGCGCCTATCATATCCAAGAGCGTCAATTAACTTAAGGCCCCAGGTGCAAATGAAACGATCCGCTTTCTTCATCTCCGATGGCACCGGCATTACCGCCGAAACCCTGGGTCAAAGCCTGTTGGCGCAGTTCGAAAACATTACCTTCAGCAAGTTCACGCGGCCGTACATCGACAGCGTTGAAAAAGCGCGGGCCATGGTACAACAAATCAACAAAGCCGCTGAAACCGACGGCTTTCGGCCGATCATCTTCGACACCATCGTCAATCAGGACATTCGTGAGATTCTCGCAACGTCCAATGGTTTCATGATCGACATTTTCTCGACCTTCCTCGCCCCGCTCGAACAGGAGCTGACCGAGCATTCGTCGTACACCGTCGGCAAGTCGCATTCGATCGGGCACAACTCCAATTACATGGAGCGCATCGAGGCGGTGAACTTCGCCCTCGACAACGACGACGGCGCCCGCACTCACTATTACGACAAAGCCGATCTGATACTAGTCGGCGTGTCGCGATGCGGCAAAACGCCGACGTGTTTGTACATGGCCATGCAATTCGGCATCCGCGCGGCCAACTATCCGTTGACCGAAGACGACATGGAGCGCCTGACCCTGCCGACCGCCCTGCGCGCCCATCAGCACAAGTTGTTCGGCCTGACCATCGACCCCGACCGCCTCACCGCCATCCGCAACGAGCGCAAGCCCAACAGCCGCTATTCAAGCTATGCCCAGTGCGAGTTCGAAGTGCGCGAAGTGGAGAACCTGTTCCGCCGCGAGAACATTCCGCACATCAATTCCACGCATTTTTCCGTGGAAGAGATTTCGGCGAAGATCTTGGTGGAAAAAGGCGTCGAGCGGCGGTTCAAGTAGTCCGGCGCTGTTTGATCTGACGCCTTCGCGGGCAAGCCCGCTCCCACAGGTTCTGAAGGCGTTCACAATGTCTGTGTTCATCAATTCCCTGTGGGAGCGGGCTTGCCTGCGAAGAACGATAACGCGGTCGGTCAGATCACCAACAGGTCGATGAATCGATTCACCGCTGTGGCTTCCAGCCGCGCCTGATCCTCACAGAGCGCGAATATCTCAGCGCAACGCTGGCCGGCAAACCGCGTGGCCAGGTTGGCCTTGAACTTGTCTTCCAGCAACGGAATGCCTTCGGCGCGGCGACGGCGATGGCCGATCGGGTACTCCACCACGACGTTCTCGGTGCTGCTGCCGTCCTTGAAAAAGACCTGCACGGCATTGGCAATCGAGCGTTTATCGGGCTCGAGGTATTCGCGGCTGAAACGCGGTTCTTCAACGATGACCATTTTCTCGCGCAACACGTCGATGATCGGATGCGCCTTGTGGAAATCGTCTTCGTACTGCTCGGCCACCAGATTGCCGAACGCCAGCGGCACAGCCGTCATGTATTGCAGGCAATGATCGCGGTCGGCGGCGTTAGCCAGCGGGCCAACCTTGGAAATGATGCGGATCGCCGACTCATGGGTGGTGATGACGATCCGGTCGATTTCATGCAGGCGATTACGCACCTGCGGATGCAAGGTCACCGCCGCCTCGCACGCCGTCTGCGCGTGGAATTCGGCAGGGAAGCTGATCTTGAACAGCACGTTTTCCATCACGTAACTGCCCAATGGCCGGGAAAAGCTGAAAGCGCGCTTGTCCTCGGGCTTGAGCGCCAGATCGTTGTTGGTGTGGCTGAACGACACGTCATAAAAGCCCCACTTTTTCGCGCTCAACACGCCGGGAATGCCCATCTCGCCGCGCATGGCGATATCAGCCAGACGCACGCCACGACTCGCCGCATCCCCCGCCGCCCAGGATTTGCGCGAACCGGCGTTGGGCGCATGGCGATACGTGCGCAGCGCCTGACCATCGGCAAAGGCATGCGACAGCGCTGACAGCAGTTGCTCGCGGTTGGCGCCCATGAATCTGGCGCTGACGGCAGTTGAAGCGACTTTCACCAGAATGACGTGATCGAGTCCTACGCGATTGAAGGAGTTTTCCAGAGCGATCACGCCTTGAATCTCATGGGCCATGATCATTGCTTCCAGCACATCGCGCAGGGTCAACGGCGTTTCACCGTTGGCGATGCGTTTCTGCGACAAGTGGTCGGCCACGGCGAGGATAGCGCCGAGGTTGTCCGACGGGTGGCCCCACTCGGCGGCGAGCCAGGTGTCGTTGTAATCGAGCCAGCGGACGATGCAGCCGATATCCCACGCGGCCTTGACCGGGTCGAGGCAATAAGGGGTGCCGGGAACCCGAGCGCCGAACGGCACCACCGTGCCCTCGACGATCGGGCCGAGGTGCTTCGTACATTCGGGGAAACGCAGCGCCAGCAAACCGCAGCCCAACGTGTCCATCAGGCAGTTGCGGGCGGTGTTCAGCGCTTCGCTGGATTCGGGCTTGAAGGTCAGGACGTAGTCGGCGATGTCCTGCAGGACTGCGTCGTAATCGGGGCGGTTGTTCAGGTCGACGTTGGCGCTCATGTTCGATTCACTCCTGTAGGAGCTGCCGAAGGCTGCGATCTTTTGATTCTGTTTTTTCGCGATCAAGATCAAAAGATCGCAGCCTTCGGCAGCTCCTACCTGGTTTTGTGTAATGTCAGAAAGAATCTCCGGGCACGCGCACGTAACCTTCCATGAGTACCCGTGCACTGCGGCTCATGATGGCTTTCTTCACCACCCACTCGCCATTCTCCAGCGTCGCCTCGGCGCCCACGCGCAATGTCCCCGACGGATGTCCGAAACGCACCGCATTGCGCTCGACGCCACCCGCAGCAAGATTGACCAGCGTGCCGGAAATCGCCGCTGCCGTACCAATCGCCACCGCCGCCGTGCCCATCATTGCGTGGTGCAGCTTGCCCATCGACAACGCCCGCACCAGCAGATCCACATCACCGGCGGCAATCGCTTTACCGCTCGACGCGACGTAATCCGCAGGCTTGGCCACAAACGCAACTTTTGGCGTGTGCTGACGTTTGGCAGCATCTTCCAGATTGGCGATTAGGCCCATGCGCACCGCGCCGTAGGCACGAATCGTCTCGAACATCAGCAGCGCTTTCGGGTCGCCATTGATCGCACCCTGCAGTTCGGTGCCGGTGTAACCGATGTCTTGGGCGTTGACGAAAATCGTTGGAATCCCGGCATTGATCATGGTCGCCTTGAACGTGCCGACACCCGGTACTTCCAGCTCATCAACCAGATTGCCGGTAGGGAACATCGAGCCACCCCCGCCCTCTTCTTCCGCCGCCGGATCCATGAATTCGACCTGCACTTCGGCCGCCGGAAAGGTCACGCCGTCGAGTTCGAAATCACCGGTTTCCTGCACTTCGCCGTTGGTGATCGGCACATGGGCGATGATGGTCTTGCCGATGTTGGCCTGCCACACGCGCACCACCGCCACGCCGTTGTTCGGAATGCGGCTGGCATCGACCAGACCGTTGCTGATGGCGAACGAACCGACCGCCGCCGAGAGGTTGCCGCAGTTGCCGCTCCAGTCGACGAACGGCTTGTCGATGGACACCTGGCCGAACAGGTAATCGACGTCGTGATCGGCGCCGGTGCTTTTCGACAGGATCACGGTTTTGCTGGTGCTCGACGTCGCGCCCCCCATGCCGTCGATTTGCTTGTCATACGGATCGGGGCTGCCGATGACCCGCAGCAGCAAAGCGTCGCGAGCGGGGCCAGGCACCTGCGCCGCTTCGGGCAGGTCGGTGAGGCTGAAAAACACGCCTTTGCTGGTGCCGCCGCGCATATAGGTGGCAGGGATTTTGATCTGTGGTGCGTGAGCCATGATTGCTCCTTCAAAGCGGCCAAAAACCCGTTTCTGGCCGCTGAACCGATTTAAACAGCCACCGCCGACCCTTCAAGGAAGTCCTGAGCGAAGCGCTGCAATACGCCGCCGGCTTCGTAGATCGACACTTCTTCAGCGGTATCGAGACGACAGGTCACCGGCACTTCGATACGCTCTCCATTCTTGCGGTTGATCACTAGCGTCAGGTCCGCGCGCGGTTTGCGCTCGCCGATCACGTCATAGGTTTCGCTGCCATCAATGGCCAGTGTGTGGCGGTTGGTGCCGGGTTTGAACTCCAGCGGCAACACGCCCATGCCTACCAGGTTGGTGCGGTGAATACGCTCGAACCCTTCGGCAGCAATCGCCTCGACACCGGCCAGGCGCACGCCTTTCGCCGCCCAGTCGCGGGACGAACCCTGACCGTAATCGGCGCCGGCAATGATGATCAGCGGCTGCTTGCGTTCCATATAGGTTTCGATGGCCTCCCACATGCGCATCACTTTGCCTTCCGGCTCGACGCGGGCCAGCGAACCCTGTTTGACCTGGCCGTTTTCCACGACCATTTCATTGAACAGTTTCGGGTTGGCAAACGTTGCGCGCTGCGCGGTCAGGTGGTCGCCACGGTGGGTGGCGTAGGAGTTGAAGTCCTCTTCAGGCAGGCCCATTTTCGCCAGGTATTCGCCGGCGGCGCTGTCGAGCATGATCGCGTTCGACGGCGACAGGTGATCGGTGGTGATGTTGTCCGGCAGCACCGCCAGCGGGCGCATGCCCTTGAGCGGACGGGCGCCAGCCAGCGCACCTTCCCAGTACGGCGGACGTCGGATGTAGGTGCTCATCTCGCGCCAGTCGTACAACGGCGCGACTTTCGGCCCGGTATCTTCATGCACGGCGAACATCGGAATGTAGACCTGACGGAACTGCTCAGGCTTGACCGAAGACTTGACCACCGCATCGATTTCTTCGTCGCTCGGCCAGATATCTTTCAGGCGGATTTCCTTGCCGTCGACCACGCCCAGCACGTCTTTCTCGATATCGAAACGGATGGTCCCGGCGATGGCATAAGCGACCACCAGCGGCGGCGACGCGAGGAATGCTTGCTTGGCGTACGGGTGGATGCGGCCGTCGAAGTTGCGGTTGCCGGAAAGCACGGCGGTCGCATACAAATCGCGGTCGATGATCTCTTGCTGGATGACCGGGTCGAGGGCGCCGGACATGCCGTTGCAAGTGGTGCAAGCGAACGCCACAACGCCAAAGCCGAGCTGCTCCAATTCAGTGGTCAGCCCCGCTTCGTCGAGGTACAGCGCCACGGTTTTCGAGCCCGGCGCCAGCGACGATTTCACCCACGGCTTGCGCGTCAGGCCAAGCTTGTTGGCATTGCGCGCCAAGAGGCCTGCGGCGATGACGTTGCGCGGGTTGCTGGTGTTGGTGCAACTGGTGATGGCGGCAATGATCACCGCGCCGTCAGGCATTTGCCCCGGCACGTCATCCCACTGCCCGGAAATGCCTTTGGCGGCCAGATCCGATACCGCAACGCGGGCGTGCGGATTGCTCGGGCCGGCCATGTTGCGCACCACCGAAGACAGGTCGAAGGTCAGGCCGCGCTCGTATTGCGCACCTTTCAGGCTGTCGGCCCACAGGCCGGTGAGCTTGGCGTACTGCTCGACCAATTGAACCTGCTGATCTTCACGACCGGTCAGTTTCAGGTAATCGATGGTCTGCTGATCGATGTAGAACATCGCCGCCGTAGCCCCGTACTCCGGAGCCATGTTGGAGATGGTCGCACGGTCGCCGAGGGTCAGCGCCGCGGCGCCTTCGCCGAAGAACTCCAGCCAGGCGCCAACAACTTTCTGCTTGCGCAGGTATTCGGTCAGCGCCAGGACCATGTCGGTGGCGGTGATGCCCGGTTGCAGCTTGCCGGTCAGTTCGACGCCGACGCTTTCCGGCAGGCGCATCCACGACGCGCGGCCGAGCATCACGCTCTCGGCTTCGAGGCCGCCGACGCCGATGGCGATCACGCCCAGCGCATCGACGTGCGGGGTGTGGCTGTCGGTGCCGACGCAGGTGTCGGGGAAGGCCACGCCTTCGCGCACCTGAATCACCGGCGACATTTTCTCCAGATTGATCTGGTGCATGATGCCGTTGCCCGGCGGGATCACGTCGACGTTCTTGAAGGCCTTCTTGGTCCAGTTGATGAAGTGGAAACGGTCTTCGTTGCGGCGGTCTTCGATGGCGCGGTTCTTTTCGAACGCCTGAGCATCGAAACCGCCCGCCTCGACTGCCAGCGAGTGGTCCACGATCAGTTGCGTCGGCACTACCGGGTTGACTTGAGCCGGGTCGCCGCCCTGCAAAGCGATGGCGTCACGCAGGCCGGCGAGGTCGACCAGCGCGGTCTGGCCGAGGATGTCATGGCAGACCACCCGCGCCGGGAACCACGGGAAATCCAGATCGCGCTTGCGTTCGATCAGTTGCTTGAGCGAATCGGTCAGCGTGGCCGGGTCGCAGCGCCGCACGAGGTTTTCCGCCAGCACGCGGGAGGTATACGGCAGGGTGTCGTAGCTGCCGGGCGCAATCGCCTCGACCGCCGCGCGGGTGTCGAAGTAATCCAGCGGCGTGCCGGGCAGGTTCTTGCGCAATTCTGTGTTCATCGGGTCAGGACTCGGGTCACGGTGATTACAAGTGATGGGCGTTACACCGACCTTAAGGGTCACACCGCCCCTTGTAGGAGCTGCGTGTACTCGGGTCAGCTCACCATTTCAGCGACGTTCGATTGGCACGAACTTGCGCTGTTCGACGCCGGTGTACTCGGCGCTTGGGCGGATGATGCGGTTGTTGGCGCGTTGTTCGAACACGTGCGCGGCCCAGCCGGTCAGGCGCGAGCAGACGAAGATCGGTGTGAACAGCTTGGTCGGGATGCCCATGAAGTGATACGCCGAGGCATGGTAGAAGTCGGCGTTGGGGAACAGCTTTTTCTGCTCCCACATGGTCTTGTCGATGGCCTCGGAAACCGGGAACAGCACCGTGTCGCCGACCTCGTCAGCGAGTTTTTTCGACCAGCCCTTGATCACCTCGTTGCGCGGGTCGCTGTCCTTATAGATCGCGTGGCCGAAGCCCATAATCTTGTCCTTGCGCTCGAGCATGCCGAGGGTGCCTTTGACCGCCTCTTCCGGCGATGAAAAGCGCTCGATCATTTCCATCGCCGCTTCGTTGGCGCCGCCGTGCAACGGACCGCGCAGCGAACCGATCGCCGCCGTTACGCAGGAGTACAAATCGGACAGAGTCGAGGCACAAACGCGTGCCGTGAACGTCGAGGCATTGAATTCGTGTTCGGCGTAAAGGATCAGCGACACGTTCATGACTTTGACGTGCAGCTCGCTCGGTTTCTTGCCGTGCAGCAAATGCAGGAAGTGGCCGCCAATGGTCGGTTCGTCGCTGACGCAGTCGATGCGTTTGCCGTCGTGGCTGAAGCGATACCAGTAGCACATGATCGCCGGGAACGCGGCGAGCAGACGATCGGTCTTGTCACGCTGCTCGGAGAAGTCTTTTTCCGGCTCGATGTTGCCGAGGAACGAGCAACCGGTGCGCATCACGTCCATCGGATGAGCGTCGGCGGGAATGCGCTCCAGCACCTCCTTGAGCGCTTGCGGCAGATCGCGCAGCTTGCTCAATTTTTGCTGGTAATCGGTGAGCTGCGCCTGGTTCGGCAGTTCGCCGTACAGCAGCAGATAGGCGACTTCTTCAAATTGCGCGTCGGCGGCCAGTTCACGCACGTCGTAGCCGCGATAGGTCAGCCCGGCACCGGCCTGGCCCACGGTGGACAGTGCGGTTTGCCCGGCGACCTGACCCCGGAGCCCGGCGCCACTGAGTACTTTTGCTTCGGCCATTGTTGCCTCCAATCTTGAATTTGTTAGGGAGTGCGGCAAAAAGATCGCAGCCTCGTTGCACTCGTCAGCTCCTACAGGGGAATGCGGTTCATGTAGAAGCTGCCGCAGGCTGCGATCTCTTGATCTTCATTTTTTCGCAGCAAACAACGCATCGAGCTTCTGTTCGAACGTGTGGTAGTCGATACGATCGTAGAGCTCCATGCGAGTCTGCATGGTGTCGATGACATTCTGTTGCGTGCCGTCGCGGCGGATCGCGGTGTAGACGTTTTCCGCAGCCTTGTTCATCGCGCGGAACGCCGACAACGGGTACAGCACCAGCGACACGTCGGCAGCGGCCAGTTGCTCGGTGGTGTACAGCGGCGTTGCGCCGAATTCGGTGATATTGGCCAGGATCGGCGCTTTCACACGGTTGGCGAACAGCTTGTACATGTCCAGCTCGGTAATGGCTTCGGGGAAAATCATGTCGGCACCGGCCTCGATGCACGCGGCGGCGCGATCCAGTGCCGATTCCAGCCCTTCGACTGCCAGCGCATCGGTGCGCGCCATGATCACGAAGCTGTCGTCGGTGCGTGCATCGACGGCGGCTTTGATGCGATCGACCATTTCCTGCTGGCTGACGATTTCTTTATTGGGGCGATGGCCGCAGCGCTTGGCGCCGACCTGATCCTCGATGTGGATCGCCGCCGCGCCGAACTTGATCATCGATTTGACAGTGCGCGCGACGTTGAACGCCGAGGAACCGAAACCGGTATCCACATCGACCAGCAGCGGCAGATCGCAGACGTCGGTGATGCGGCGCACATCGGTCAGCACGTCATCCAGACCGGTGATCCCCAGGTCCGGCACGCCGAGCGAGCCTGCGGCCACGCCGCCACCGGACAGGTAGATCGCCTTGAAACCGGCGCGCTTGGCCAGTAGCGCGTGGTTGGCGTTGATCGCGCCGACCACTTGCAAAGGATGCTCGCTGGCGACCGCATCGCGGAAGCGCTGGCCCGGCGTGTTCAGGTTGGAAGTCATGCATCACCTCGTTCAGTGGCTGTCTGGTTGTGGGCGCCGTCCTCGTAGTGACGGGCGATGTTGCGTTTCGAGGCGCCGATGTGGCGGCGCATCAACAGTTCTGCGAGCTCGCCGTCACGGTCGGCGATGGCATCGAGAATGCGGTGGTGTTCGGCAAAGGCCTGGTGCGGGCGATTGGGCGTAGTGGAAAACTGGATGCGATACATGCGCACCAGCTGATAGAGCTCGCCGCAGAGCATCTGCGTCAGTGTGCGATTGCCGCTGCCCTGGATGATTCGGTAGTGGAAGTCGAAATCGCCTTCCTGCTGGTAGTAACCGACGCCGGCCTGAAACGCCGCATCGCGCTCATGGGTTTCCAGGACCCGGCGCAACTCGTCGATCTCCGCGACGCTCATGCGCTCGGCGGCGAGGCGGCAGGCCATGCCTTCAAGGGATTCACGGATTTCGTAGAGTTCGATCAATTCGGCATGGCTGAGCGACACCACCCGCGCACCGACATGCGGCACACGCACCAGCAGGCGCTGGCCTTCCAGACGATGGATCGCCTCTCGCAGCGGACCGCGGCTGATGCCATAGGTGCGCGCCAGTTCCGGCTCGGAGATCTTGCTGCCCGGGGCGATCTCGCCTTTGACGATAGCGGCCTGGATGCGCCGGAAGACATTTTCCGACAGCGTCTCGGAATCGTCGCCGCTGATGACCGGGGAATCGAGCTGATCCAGCATGATTGTCGACACCTTTAAATCCAATGCGGCAAAAACTAGCCAATCCGGCGTGATGAGTCAAAGGATAAATAGGTATTGTCGACAATCGTCTAATAACCTAAAAAAGATCGTCCGATCGCGGCCCGAGCCTCCGACAGCTCCTACAGGAGGTATGCAAATCCCTTGCAGGAGCTGCCGAAGGCTGCGATCTCTTGCTTTTTGCTGGCCGCCCCAAGCGCTGGCGCCATAAAACCACCGTGCTAGAATGCCGCCCGCATTTGCGGGTCTTTGTACGGCTTGCCATAAAAAGCTGATAAGCACACGCGGGGGCTTGCGCACGGTTGTGCGGGCACCTGAACCGATAACGGAACGCTGCGCACCAGGATTTATGAGACTCAAGCCTTTCCCCACCTTTTTTGCTCTGTTTTGCCTGCCCGGCCTCGCCGCCGCGGGGGAAAAAACCGTGTACGGCCTCAACGAATACGCTTCGCTTGACGGCATCAATCTCGAAGTCGCGGCCAAACTGGACACCGGGGCGAAGACCGCCTCGCTGAGCGCTCGCGACATCAAACGCTTCAAACGCAACGGTGAGTCCTGGGTACGTTTCTACCTGGCGATCGACGCCGCGCATTCGCACCCCATCGAACGGCCGCTGGCGCGGGTCAGCAAGATCAAGCGCCGCGCCGGCGACTACGACCCGGAAGAAGGCAAGCAGTACACCGCCCGTCCGGTGATCGAGCTGGATATCTGCATGGGTTCGGCATTGCGCAGCATCGAAGTGAACCTCACCGACCGAAGTGCGTTCCAATACCCGCTTTTGATCGGCTCCGAGGCGTTGAAACGCTTCGACGCGCTGGTCGACCCCAGTCTTAAATACGCTGCCGGCAAACCTGCCTGCACCATCGCCGCTCATACCGCCGGGTAATTTCCATGCGTTCTCTAACCTTCCACCTGAAAATCCTGATCGCCGTGCTGGTTCTGCTGGGCGTTTCGGTTACGGCATATCAGATTTTCGTGCTCGGCATTCCGGTGACCGAAGACGCCACCGACGACCTCTGGAACATCGACGCCAAAGTCGAATTCGTCGCCAGCACCAAGGATCCGGTGAAGATCCAGATGTTCGTGCCGCCGTTGAGCCGCGATTACGTCAGCCTCAACGAAAGCTTTATCTCCAATAACTATGGCGTCGCGGTCAATCGCGTCGACGGCAACCGCAAGGTGACCTGGTCGGCCCGCCGCGCTAAGGGCAACCAGACGTTGTATTACCGTCTGGTGCTGACCAAGCGCTACACCGCAGAAAAATCCAAGGTCAAAGGCCCGACCTTCCGCGACAGCATGGTCATCGAAGGCCCGGAAAAGATTGCCGCCGAAGCTCTGCTCGCGCCGATCCGCCAACACTCGGCCGACGTCGAAACCTTTATTGGCGAGGCGATCAAACGGGTCAACAACCTCAACGACGACAACGTGAAATTGCTGCTGGCCGGCGACCCGTCGACTGCGCACAAAGCCAAGATCGTCGAATTGCTGCTGTCCATCGCCCACGTGCCGGTAGAAAAAGTCCACACCATCCGCCTCGTCGCCGATCAGCCACAGACACCCGAGCTGTGGCTGCGCAGTTTCAACGGCAACGACTGGCTGTATTTCAATCCGGAAACCGGTGAACAAGGCCTGCCGACCGACCGCCTGCTGTGGTGGACCGGCGACGAAAACCTGATCACCGTCGACGGCGGCAAGAAAGCCAATGTGACTTTCAGCCTGAACAACAGCGAGATGAACGCAATTCGTCTGGCCAAGCTGACCGACGAAAACACTGATGCCAACTTCCTCGATTACTCGCTGTACGGCCTGCCGCTGCAGACCCAGCAGACCTTCATGATCATGGTGATGATCCCGATCGGCGTGCTGGTAATCCTGATCCTGCGCAACCTGATCGGCCTGCAGACGCTGGGCACGTTCACTCCGGTGCTGATTGCCCTCGCCTTCCGCGAAACGCAGTTGGGCTTCGGCATTCTGCTGTTTACCGTGATTACCGCACTGGGGCTGTCACTGCGCTCGTATCTCGAACATCTGAAATTGCAGATGCTGCCGCGTCTTTCGGTGGTGCTGACGTTTGTCGTGGTATTGATTGCAGCGATCAGTCTGTTCAGCCACAAGCTTGGCCTTGAGCGTGGTCTTTCGGTGGCGCTGTTCCCGATGGTGATTCTGACCATGACCATCGAACGCCTGTCGATCACCTGGGAAGAGCGCGGCGCCAACCACGCGCTTAAAGTCGCGATCGGTACCCTGTTCGCCGCCTCCCTGGCGCACCTGATCATGACCGTGCCAGAGCTGGTGTACTTCGTCTTCACCTTCCCGGCAATCCTGCTGATTCTGGTCGGCTTCATGCTGGCAATGGGTCGCTATCGCGGCTACCGCCTGACCGAGCTGGTGCGTTTCAAGGCTTTCCTGAAGAAGGCTGACGCCTGATGTTCGGTTTCTGGAAGACCTGGAAGGCCCTGGAGGCGCGCGGCATCATGGGCATCAACCGCCGCAACGCGGACTACGTGCTCAAGTACAACAAGCGCAGCCTGTACCCGATCGTCGATGACAAGATCCTCACCAAGGAACGCGCCATCGCCGCCGGCATCCACGTGCCAGAGCTGTACGGGGTGATCTCGACCGAGAAGGAAATCGACAAGCTCGACGAGATCATCGGAGGGCGCAACGATTTTGTGATCAAACCGGCGCAGGGGGCCGGCGGTGACGGCATCATCGTCATCGCCGACCGCTTCGAGGGTCGCTATCGCACGGTGTCGGGCAAGATCGTCGCCCATGAAGAGCTCGAGCATCACATCTCGAGCATCCTCACCGGCCTGTACTCGCTGGGCGGCCACCGTGACCGCGCACTGATCGAATACCGCGTGACCCCGGACCAGATCTTCAAGAGCATCAGCTACGAGGGCGTGCCGGACATCCGCATCATCGTGCTGATGGGTTACCCGGTGATGGCAATGCTGCGGCTGCCGACACGCCAGTCCGGCGGCAAGGCCAACCTGCACCAGGGCGCCATCGGCGTCGGTGTCGATCTGGCCACAGGCCTGACCCTGCGCGGCACCTGGCTGAACAACATCATCACCAAACACCCCGACACCACCAACGCCGTGGATGGCGTGCAACTGCCCTACTGGGACGGTTTCATGAAACTTGCCGCTGGCTGCTATGAGCTGTGCGGGCTGGGTTATATCGGCGTGGACATGGTGCTCGACCAGGAAAAAGGCCCGCTGATTCTCGAGCTCAATGCGCGGCCGGGGCTGAATATCCAGATCGCCAACGATTGCGGCCTGACCTTGCGTACCCATGCGGTTGAAGCGCGGCTGGAAGAGCTGAAGACGCGGGGCGTTAAGGAATCGGTTGAAGAGCGGGTGGCGTTTACCCAGGAAATGTTTGGGCATATTCCTGCGGTCGAGGGCTGATCCGAAACCGAGTCGCGGCGTTCGCGAGCAAGCCCGCTCCCACTTTGGAATGCACTTCCCTGTGGGAGCGGGCTTGCTCGCGAAGGCGGACTTCCTGCCAACACAAGCCTCAACCCTGCCGCCAATCTGCCAATCCCCGACATAGCCTCTAGGAGCAAGTCCCGCAGAGGACTACAATCCCCACCCCGCCTCAACGGCCGATCTGCCCCGCCCATGTTGACCTGCTCCGTACACCCTCTGCCCTACCGCGCCAATCCCGCCGTCTATTTCGCGGCCATTCGCAATGCCCCGGGAGCCGTGCTGCTCGACAGTGGCCGGCCGAGCGCCGAACGCGGCCGTTATGACTTGCTCAGCGCCTGGCCGCTGGAACAACTGGCGGTGTTGCCGGACGAAAGCGGTGCGCATTTCCTGCAGCGCCTGCGCGACAACCTCAGCCGCTTGGGCGAAGCGCAATTGCCGGTCGAATACGAATTACCCTTCGCCGGCGGACTGATCGGCTATTTGAGCTACGACTTCGGCCGGCATCTGGAACATCTGCCGAGTCAGGCGCGGGATGATCTGCAACTGCCCGATGCGCGTTTTGGCCTGTACGACTGGGCGCTGATCAGCGATCACCGCGCGCAAACCAGCCAATTGGTCTTTCATCCTTCGCTTGCTGACAGTGAACGGCAGCGACTGGTCGCGCTGTTCACTCAGCCTCAAATTGCCGCGCTGGCGTCCTTCAAACTGAACGCCCCGATGGCCGCTGATCTCTCGACCGACGATTATCGTCAGGCCTTCGAACGCATTCAGGAATACATCCAGGCCGGCGACTGTTATCAGGTCAATTTCGCGCAACGCTTTCGCGCTGAATGCCAGGGCGATCCATGGCTGGCTTACTGCGAATTGCGCGAGGCCTGCCCGACGCCGTTCTCCGGTTTCCAGAGCCTGCCCGACGGCGGCGCGGTGTTGAGCCTGTCGCCGGAACGTTTCGTCAAAGTCAGCCAGCGTCAGGTCGAAACCCGCCCCATCAAAGGCACCCGCCCCCGTGGCCTGACGCCAGCCGAAGACGCAGCCAATGCCGCCGAACTGCTGGCCAGCCCCAAGGACCGCGCGGAAAACCTGATGATCGTTGACCTGCTGCGCAACGACCTCGGGCGCACCTGCCGCATCGGTTCGGTGCGGGTGCCGGAATTGTTCAGTCTGGAGAGTTATCCCAATGTTCATCACCTGGTCAGCAGCGTGACCGGAGAACTGGCGCCGGATCGTGATGCGCTGGACCTGATCGCCGGCAGTTTCCCCGGCGGCTCGATTACTGGCGCACCGAAAATCCGGGCGATGCAGATCATTGATGAGCTGGAGCCGACCCGGCGCGGTTTGTATTGCGGATCGTTGCTGTACCTGGACGTGCGCGGTGAGATGGACAGTTCCATCGCCATTCGCAGTCTGTTGGTCAAGGATGGACAGGTGTGCTGCTGGGGCGGCGGCGGGATCGTCGCCGATTCGGACTGGCAGGCGGAGTATCAGGAATCGATAACCAAGGTCAGAATCCTCCTCGAAACCCTGCAAAACCTCTGAGGAATGATCGTTCCCACGCGCAGCAAAGGAATGCGGCCCGGGACGCTCCGCGTCCCATCCAAAGCCGAACGCGGAGCGTCCGTTGAGGCATTCCCACGCAGAGCGTGGGAACGATCATCAGGTAGCCAGGCTTACAGGCTGAGATCGCGGTTTGAGGCTTTGAGAAATTCCTGCTTCAGCTCGGCAAAGGTGTGCACCGCCGGGAACTGCGGAAACTCGCGAATCACATTGTCCGGCGCATGGAACAGAATCCCGGCATCCGCCTCACCCAACATGCTCGTGTCGTTGTACGAATCCCCCGCCGCAATCACCCGGTAATACAGGCTCTTGAACGCCAGCACCGACTGGCGCTTCGGGTCTTTTTGACGCAACTGATAGCTGGTCACGCGCCCGCTCTCGTCAGTAATCAAGCGATGACAAAGCAGCGTCGGAAAGCCCAGCTGGCGCATCAGCGGCTGCGAAAATTCATAAAAGGTGTCCGAGAGAATCACTACCTGAAAGCGCTCGCGCAGCCAGTTGACGAACTCGACCGCGCCATCCAGCGGTTTCAGCGTGGCGATCACTTCCTGAATGTCCGAAAGCTTGAGGCCGTGCTCATTGAGGATGCGCAGACGCTGCTTCATCAAGACGTCGTAATCGGGAATGTCCCGGGTGGTGGCCTTGAGGGAGTCGATTCCGGTTTTTTCGGCAAAGGCGATCCAGATTTCCGGTACCAGCACCCCTTCAAGATCCAGGCAAGCAATTTCCACAAGACACTCCCGTTTGTAGTGATTATTGAGTCGAGCGAGGCCGAACTCTAGCGTCTGCATCTGAGGTGCGCAACGCAGAGGGCGCCCCGAGCGTGGCAGCTTTTTGTTACCATCGGCCCCCTATAGAGCGCCCGAGCGCCACTGACCTGTAGGAAGCCGCCTGATGAGCCCAACGTTCGATGTCGTGGAACTCGCCACGACCTATGCCAACAAATCCGCGCAAGACATTCTCAAACTCGCCTTCGCCGAGTTCGGCGATGAGCTGTGGATATCTTTCAGCGGCGCCGAGGATGTGGTGCTGGTGGACATGGCCTGGAAGCTCAACAAGAACGTCAAAGTATTCAGTCTCGATACCGGCCGCCTGCACCCGGAAACCTATCGCTTCATCGAGCAGGTACGCGAGCATTACAAGATCGACATCGAAATTGTCTCGCCGGACCACGCGAAACTTGAACCGTTCGTGAAGGAAAAAGGCCTGTTCAGCTTCTACCGCGACGGCCACGGCGAATGCTGTGGCATCCGCAAGATCGAACCGCTGCGGCGCAAACTCGCCGGCGTCAAAGCCTGGGTCACCGGCCAGCGCCGCGACCAGAGCCCGGGTACCCGCAGCGCGGTAGCGGTGCTGGAAATCGACACCGCCTTCTCGACCCCGGAACGCACCCTGTACAAGTTCAACCCGTTGGCGCAGATGACCAGCGAAGAGATCTGGGGTTACATCCGCATGCTTGAGTTGCCGTACAACAGCCTGCACGAGCGCGGTTTCATCAGCATCGGCTGCGAACCCTGCACCCGCCCGGTGCTGCCGAACCAGCACGAGCGCGAAGGTCGCTGGTGGTGGGAAGAAGCCACGCAGAAAGAATGCGGGCTGCATGCCGGAAACATCATCAGCAAGAGCAAGGCTTGATTTACGGGTGATGTAAATACCTGTGGGAGCAAACTTGCTCCCACAGGGGGCATCTGCCCGGCCCATCAATGTGTACACAGGAATGTCACCATTGGTGCCATTTATGTGTGCATTTACATTTTTACGCCCTGAAAAGTTACATTCCCCTCCAGAGTCGCCTACGGCTCGCAACTGCGCAAAATCTCCTCGATAAAAATATTCCTGTCCGACTGATCAATTTATATCGCCAGTTTTTCAGCCACTTATGGCACGTCGATAACTATTCGAAATGAGCCTGGCTGCTGATAGACCGGCAACTGGCATAGATCTGGCTTTATCGCATACATGTTTTGTATACAAAAATGCAAAACATGCACACTTTCGATCCGCAAGCCTGAAGCGCCCTATCCCGTACAGGCTGCAGATGCCCCGTAACCAGTGATGTCTTCACCGCCGCGACGAAGATTTGTCGAGCCTGAGTGCTCATGCACAGTCATCGCGGCGTTGAACGTCAGGAGCCTGCCGGAATGCGTACAAGTCTTTCGAATAACATCACGCTGAATCTGCCCTCCTCCACGCTTGATCAACCGTTGCCCGATGCCGGACTGAGCGAGCCGCTGCAACTGAGCCCGCGTCTGCACAACAGCGATCTGGCGCCGACCAAAGCCGAGGGCCGGCGCTGGGGTCAGTACAGCATCTTCGCCCTGTGGACGAATGACGTGCACAACATCGCCAACTACTCGTTCGCCATCGGTCTGTATGCATTGGGCCTGGGCGGCTGGCAGATTCTGTTGTCGCTGGGGATTGGCGCAGCACTGGTGTATTTCTTCATGAACCTGTCCGGGTACATGGGGCAGAAAACAGGGGTGCCGTTTCCGGTGATCAGCCGGATCAGTTTCGGCATCCACGGTGCGCAAATTCCTGCATTGATCAGGGCGGTTATCGCCATCGCCTGGTTCGGTATTCAGACGTACCTCGCCTCGGTGGTATTGCGCGTTTTGCTCACCGCTGTGCATCCCGGCTTCGCCGATTACGATCACAACTCGATTCTGGGCCTGTCGAGCCTGGGCTGGGTGTGCTTCGTGGCGATCTGGCTGGTGCAACTGGCGATCCTCGCCTACGGCATGGAAATGGTGCGCCGTTACGAGGCATTTGCCGGGCCGGTGATTCTGCTGACCGTCGCCGCCCTCGCCGGGTGGATGTATTTCCAGGCCAACGCGACCATCGCCTGGTCGATCCGCGAGCCGCTGACCGGCGCCGAGATGTGGCGCAATATTTTTGCCGGCGGCGCGTTATGGCTGGCAATTTACGGCACGCTGATTCTCAACTTCTGCGACTTCGCTCGTTCTTCGCCGTGCCGCAAGACCATCAAGGTGGGAAACTTCTGGGGCTTGCCGGTGAATATTCTGGTATTCGCCGCGATTACCGTGCTGCTCTGCGGCGCGCAGTTTCAAATCAACGGGCGAATCATCGAAAGCCCGACCGAGATCATCGCCTCTATCCCCAACACCTTCTTTCTGGTGCTCGGCTGCCTGGCCTTTCTGATCGTCACCGTCGCGGTGAACATCATGGCCAACTTCGTCGCCCCGGCCTTCGTGCTGAGCAACCTGGCGCCGAAATACCTGACGTTCCGCCGCGCCGGGCTGATCAGCGCGACCATCGCTGTGCTGATCCTGCCGTGGAATCTCTACAACAGTCCGCTGGTGATCGTGTACTTCCTCTCAGGACTCGGCGCCCTGCTCGGCCCACTGTACGGGGTGATCATGGTCGACTACTGGCTGATCCGCAAAGGCCGGATCAACGTGCCGCAGCTCTACAGCGAAGACCCCAACGGCGCTTACTACTACAGCTGCGGCATCAATTTCCGCGCCGTGGCGGCGTTTATTCCTGCAGCGCTGATCGCCATCGTCCTGGCGCTGGTGCCGGGTTTCCACAGCGTTTCGCCGTTCTCCTGGCTGATCGGCGCCGGTATCGCCGGCATGCTTTACCTGATCATCGCCAAACGCCAAGCGCATTACGCCGAAGTCAGCGGCGAATGCATCGCTGTGGATAACGCCAGTCATTAATCCCTTCGCGGCCCGGTTTCGGGCCGCACCACTGCCCGCAATAAGGATTTTCCATGCGTATTCTCGTGGTCAACGTCAACACCACCGAATCCATCACCGACGCCATCGCCCGCTCGGCGCAGACCGTCGCTTCGCCCGGTACGGAAATCGTCGGCCTGACGCCGTACTTCGGCGCCGAATCGATTGAAGGCAATTTCGAAAGCTACCTCGCCGCCATCGCCGTGATGGACCGGGTGATGGCTTACGATCAACCGTTCGATGCGGTAATCCAGGCCGGTTACGGCGAGCATGGTCGTGAAGGGTTGCAGGAACTGCTCAACGTGCCGGTGGTGGACATCACTGACGCGGCGGCCAGCACCGCCATGTTTCTCGGCCATGCCTACTCGGTGGTGACCACGCTGGATCGCACCGTGCCGCTGATCGAGGATCGGCTGAAACTATCGGGCCTGTGGGATCGCTGTGCCTCGGTGCGCGCCAGTGGTCTGGCGGTTCTGGAACTGGAACATGAACCGCAGCGCGCGCTGGAGGCGATCGTGCATCAGGCCGAACTGGCTGTGACCCAGGACAAGGCCGAGGTGATTTGCCTGGGCTGCGGCGGGATGGCCGGGCTGGACGAGCAGATTCGCCGGCGCACGGGTGTGCCGGTAGTGGACGGTGTGACGGCGGCGGTGACGATTGCCGAATCACTGGTGCGCTTGAAGTTGTCGACGTCCAAGGTGCGCACGTATGCAACGCCACGGCCGAAGAACATCATTGGCTGGGCGCAGCGCTTTGCTCGATAGACCAGGTTATCGTTCATCGCGGGCAAGCCCGCGATGGCCGCAACTCGGTCTCGACTATCAATCAGACGGCACTAAACCGGCGCCCAAGCCCTTGCTCAGCAAACTGCTCAATCACAAAGTCCACAAACGCCCGCGTCTTGCCGGGCAACAATTTGTGCTCGGCGTAATAGATCGAAATGTTGCCGTCATCGACAAACCAGTCCGGCAGCACCCGCTGCAACGTTCCCGCCTCCAAATAACCCACCGCAAACGGCATGCTCACCAGCGCAATGCCCAAACCTTGCGCCGCCGTTGCACAAGCCGCCTCGGAATCGCTCATGGTCATCCGCGCTCGCAGCATCAGCGGGCTGTGTTGCTGATCGCGGTGGGTGAGTTGCCACGAACGCACACGTCCGGTCTGCGGCGAGCGAATCAAAATGCCGTCGTGCAGCTTGAGGTCATCGGGATGGCTGATCGGCGCATGTTTGTGCAAGTAATCCTGCGATGCCACCAATACCCGATGCGCCGGCGTCAGTCTGCGCGCAACCACACCTTGTGGCAGTTCAAAGCCGCCGCCAATCGCGGCATCGAAACCCTGCCCGATCAGGTCGACCTGCCGGTTATCGAAATGCCAGTCCGGGTTGATTGCCGGATAACGCCGCAAGAACTCACCCAGCAGCGGCACGATATACAGACTGCCGAACACCGTGCCCATGCTGACCTTCAGCGTGCCGGCCGGCTGCCCTCCGGCACTGGCCAGATTGGCCACGGCATTCTGGATGGTGGTCAGGCTGGCGCTGACCTCACTTAAAAACAACTGGCCCGCTTCGGTCAGCGTCAGCCGGCGTGTACTACGCTGGAACAGCCGCACGCCGAGCCGCGCTTCCAGCTTCGCCACGCTTTTGCCAACCGCCGCCGGGGTCAGACTCAAGCGCCGTGCGGCCTCGGCAAAGCTGCCGACTTCGGCGCTGCGCACAAAGCATTCGATACTGCTGAACGTTTGCATGATCGCCACTATAAACTTCTGGTTTACACAGACTATAGCAATCAGGGTCTACACGGTGGTCGATACGACGCCGATACTCGGCACCAACAGCAAGGCATTTCGCCTTGAACATTTGGAGATCGAACATGACCACTCAACACCTCAGCGGCAAAGTCGCTCTGATTCAAGGCGGTTCGCGCGGCATCGGCGCGGCTATCGTCAAACGTCTGGCCGCTGAAGGCGCCGCCGTCGCTTTCACCTACGTCAGCTCCGCCGCCAAGGCTGAAGAATTGCAGAACAGCATCACTGGCAACGGTGGCAAAGCCTTGGCCATCAAGGCCGACAGCGCCGATGCGGGTGCCATTCGCCAAGCAGTCAGCAGCACCGTCGAAGCATTCGGGCGTCTGGATATTCTGGTGAATAACGCCGGCGTGCTGGCCATCGCGCCGCTGGAGGATTTCAAACTGGAAGACTTCGATCAGACCCTGGCCATCAACGTGCGCAGCGTGTTCATCGCCTCGCAGGAAGCGGCGAAGCACATGGGTGAAGGGTCGCGGATCATCAACATCGGCAGCACCAACGCCGATCGCATGCCCTTCGGCGGTGGCGGCGTCTACGCGATGAGCAAATCAGCGCTGGTCGGCCTGACCAAAGGTCTGGCCCGCGACCTCGGCCCACGGGGCATCACCATCAACAACGTGCAACCTGGCCCGGTCGACACCGATATGAACCCGGCCCACGGCGACTTCGCCGACAGCCTTATCCCGTTGATGGCCGTGGGTCGTTACGGCACCGCCGATGAAATCGCCAGCTTCGTCGCCTACCTGGCCGGGCCGGAAGCCGGTTACATCACCGGTGCCAGCCTGACCATCGATGGTGGTTTCGGCGCCTGACAGACCTGCAAAAAAACGCCGCCCTTCTTTATAGCAAGGGCGGCCTTTGCGATTTAGCGCTCAAGTAAATTCCAGCGTCGGCAGGCCAAAAACGCTCGGCCTGAAGTCTTTCAGCGAGCGGATAATGCCGTCAGCGTGGGCATATTTTTCATCGGCCATCGCCGCGTCAGGAATGGCGATTGCCGTCATGCCTGCGGCTTTCGCCGCAGTGACGCCAAACGGCGAATCCTCAAACACCAGACAATCCTTGGGCGCGACGCCCAGACGTCGGGCCGCTGTAAGGAAGATATCCGGTGCCGGTTTGGCCGCGCCAACTTCCGGATCATCTGCCGTGACGATAAAGTCGAACAGCACGAACCAGTCACCGTGCAACGTGGTTTTCTGCCCGAACGACTGGCGCGACGAACTGGTGCCGACCGCAATCGGAATGTCATGCGCCTTGAGATGCCGCACCAGCGCTTCGGCACCCGGCATCGCCTGCGCCTTGGGGAACCGCTCACGCATCAGCGGTTCGCGGATCTGCAGAAATTCCGCCGGCGTGATCGGCAGTTCCAGCGCCTGCACGACGTAATTGGCCAGGTCATTGGCACCGCGACCAATGATGTTCTGCTTGACGCTCCAGTCGAAGGTTTTCCCGTAGCGCCCGGCAATCAGTGAGGTGACCTCGGTGTAAATGCCCTCAGTGTCGAGCAGCAAACCGTCCATATCGAAAATCACGGCCTTGATCGGGCCGAACGTCTTCAGCGGTGCATTCATCATCGGATCCGTTAACAAAGACATTCCGGGCGACAGGCAACGTGCCGCAGCGCGGATCTGATTAATGGGTTCAGCAGCATAGCGAGGCCGATGGACATTGAGCAACGGGCAATCCGATCGACGCGCCTGACCCCTCTCGCGCATTTAGCGAAACCTCCTACAGACAGCGCCTATTTCCCCGACTTCTTTCTTCTTTGATCCCGCTCAAAGTCCGCGCTCCGTTTTTTCATATGCGCGAGCGACTGCGAATGTTTCAACCCGATCGGCTATTGGCCCTGAACAACAGCATCGGACTGCTGGTAGTGGCCGCTCTGAATCCCAAGCAGCCAGATTTTGAAGCGCTGATTGATGAGTTCCGCCTTTGCCTGAACAACTACGACGTCTGGGCCGAGCAATTCTGGACCGGGACGGCGCTGGACATCGAGCAGGTGTTCAAGGTTGGCAATGACGTGCAACTAAGCGCGCCGGTCAACTCGCGCGCACCTGTCAGTACATCGGTGGTCATGTGTCAGGCCAACGGTCCGCTGACGCTGGTGCATCTGTTCGAAGCTGCGCGCTTCGTGCCAATCGGCAACACCCCCGTGACCCTCGAACCGGTGCTGAGCGACGTCGACGGCGTACTGACCTTGGGCGAACCACTGCGCCATACGATCGGCCCGAGCGGAATTCTGCAAGTGACCGACTGCGAACGGGGCCAGCGCTATCGCATCACCTTCTTTCCCGATGTTTCCAGCGCCCATGTGCGCGCGCTATATGCCTCTTATGAAAGCGTCATCGCCGGCCTGGAAACCTGGCTGCGCGCCGAGTGGACAGGCTTTGAGCCGCAGTGGACGGAGTTTTCCAGCGCCGGTTTTCTTGATCGTTACGGGCAGTTGCAACGGGCCGACTGGCGCGGTCTGGAAAAAGCCCTGAACGGGGTTTGGGACGACATCCAGCAACTGTTTGCTCTCCTCGCCGATCTGCAGGAGCACAGCGAAAAACTTCTCGAATATCTGAGCGAGGTCGAACTTGAGGCGTTGCTTGCGGCTTCAAACGAGGCGATTGCCAACGCCTTGTTGATGCTCAGCGACGAGCCGTTGTTGTTCATTCATCTGGCCGCGTTCACCAGTTGGCTGAAAATGCTGCCGCCGCAATACCTCGCCGAGGTGGTGGCCGAAGTTCGCACCGAGTTGCTCATCAGTTTTCTGTTGATGCGCGTGGCAGGCGGTGCCGGCGTATCGCTGCGCCTGAGCAGCAAGGTGCTGGCGAAGATCAAGTCGCCGCGGGCGCGGGAGTGGCTGGCCGCGTCAGCCTTGCGACTGGCTGAACTCACTTCAACGCCGGAACTCAAGCAGCACGCGAGTACGTTGAAGCCGCTTATGTTGCATGCCCGCGAAGTTGCGCTGAAGCCGACACCTTCGATTCCGCTGAACATTCGCCAGGCAGACGCGGTGGTGTTGAGCGTGCCGAATCCGGCGTCACTCGCGCGGGAAAAATCCCAAAGCAAGGCGCGCCTTGAGCGTCACGAGCCCCACGACGACGTCCCCGACCAGTCAAAAAACCCCAACGGCGACCCCGCCGACTGCGTACCCAAAACTTGCAAAAACGGCTGTCCGGTGTCGATGGTCACCGGCGAAGAACTGCTGACGCTCACCGATGCGGT
>NZ_JBITTW010000055.1:5513-33453 GCF_044542195.1 Pseudomonas sp. NPDC079367 | reverse complement strand
GGCGCGTCGTTCTACTTCGTCTGGCTGGAGAACAACCTCAACCGCGTCAACCCCAAAACCGGTCTGGCCGGTGATCTGTGGGCGATCCACGGCGGCGGCATCTACCACCTGGAAAAATACAAACTGGCCCCACCGTCCATGCCGGACAACCTGCACTGGTTCAAGTGGGAAGCCTACTTCACCTGGATGTCGGGGATCGCGCTGCTGTGCGTGGTGTTCTATTCCAATCCGACGCTTTACCTGCTCGCACCGGGCAGCACCCTGAGCGGTCCGGAAGGCGTGGCCATCGGTCTTGGCTCGCTGTTCGTCGGCTGGTTCATCTACTCCTTCCTCTGCGACTCGGCACTGGGCAAGCGCCCCGCTCTGCTGGGCTTCATCCTGTTCGTGCTGATCATCGGCGCGGCGTATGGCTTCAGCAAAGTGTTCAGCGGTCGTGGTGCGTACCTGCATGTCGGCGCGATCATCGGCACCATCATGGTCGGCAACGTGTTCCGCATCATCATGCCGGCGCAACGGGCACTGGTCGCGGCGATCGCCGAGAACCGTACGCCTGATCCGGCACTGCCGGCCAAGGGCCTGCTGCGTTCGCGACACAACAACTACTTCACCCTGCCGGTGCTGTTCATCATGATCAGCAACCACTTCCCGAGCACCTACGGCAGCCAGTACAACTGGTTGATCCTGGCCGGGATCGCGGTGTTGGCAGTGTTGGTGCGTCACTACTTCAATACCCGTCACGACAGCCACAAGTTTGCCTGGACCCTGCCGGTGGCAGCGGTGGGCATGATCTGCCTGGCTTACGTCACCGGTCCGATGCCGATGTCGAACGCACCTGAAGTGGCGAAAGCTCCAGCGAAAATCGAGTACCAACCGCTGCCGGAAACGGCACTGGGCGGTGGCGCGAAACCGGCTGAAGCGGCGCAACCTGCCGAGCCTGCCTCAGCACCGGCGCAAGCCTCCAACGCCGGTCCCGGCTTCGACAAAGTGCATCACGTGATTCAAGAGCGTTGCACGGTTTGTCATTCGTCGAAGCCGACCAGCCCGTTGTTCAGCGCAGCGCCTGCCGGTGTGATCCTCGACACCCCCGAGCAGATCCGTCAGAACGCTGCGCGCATTCAGGCGCAAGCCATCACCACGCAGATCATGCCACTGGGCAACATCACTCAGATGACCCAGCAGGAGCGTGACCTGATCGGTGCCTGGATTGCCCAGGGAGCGCAGACCAACTAAGCAGTAAAAGCTTCGCGAGCAGGCTCGCTTCCACAAGGACACTGTCAAACCCTGTGGGAGCGAGCCTGCTCGCGAAAGCGGTCGATCAGACAAATTGATGTTGAGTGAAACGGCGCCTTCGCGAGCAAGCCCGCTCCCACAGGTCTGCCTGATGCAAAGAAACAGCTGCAAGCAACCCGGCAGCTGTTAATCACAAGAATAAAAAAGATCCGAGGTGTTGCATGTCCGAGCTGTCCAAAGCGCGCATCCCCGACGCACCCGCCATTCAGCGTTTGCCCCTTTTGCAACTGATCCTGGTCGGTCTGCAACATGTTCTGCTGATGTACGGTGGCGCCATCGCGGTGCCGCTGATCATCGGACAGGCCGCTGGCCTGAGTCGTGAAGAAATCGCCTTCCTGATCAACGCCGACCTGCTGGTCGCCGGCATCGCTACCATCGTGCAATCGCTGGGCATCGGCCCGATGGGCATTCGCATGCCGGTGATGATGGGCGCCAGTTTCGCCGCAGTCGGCAGCATGGTCGCCATGGCCGGCATGCCCGGTATCGGCCTGCAAGGCATCTTCGGCGCGACGATCGCCGCCGGTTTCTTTGGCATGCTGATCGCACCCTTCATGTCCAAAGTCGTGCGTTTCTTCCCGCCGCTGGTGACCGGCACGGTCATCACCTCGATCGGTTTATCGCTTTTCCCCGTGGCCGTGAACTGGGCTGGTGGTGGTGTGGACGCCGCGCAATTCGGCTCGCCGATCTATCTGGCCATCGCCGCGCTGGTGCTGGCCACCATCCTGCTCGTTCACCGCTTCATGCGCGGTTTCTGGGTGAACATTTCCGTGCTGATCGGCATGTGCCTGGGCTACGTGCTGTGCGGCGTGATCGGCATGGTCGACCTCAGTGGAATGGCCAGCGCGCCGTGGATTCAGTTCGTCACGCCGCTGCATTTCGGCATGCCAAAGTTCGAGCTCGCGCCGATTCTGTCGATGTGCCTGGTGGTGGTGATCATCTTCGTTGAGTCGACCGGGATGTTTCTCGCGCTGGGCAAGATCACCGGTCAGGAAGTCTGCCCGCGCATGCTGCGCCGCGGCTTGCTGTGTGATGCCGGCGCATCGTTCTTTGCCGGTTTCTTCAATACCTTCACCCATTCCTCCTTCGCGCAGAACATCGGCCTGGTGCAGATGACCGGCGTGCGTTGCCGTTCGGTAACCATCGTCGCCGGTGGTCTGCTGATCGTCCTCAGCCTGTTGCCGAAAGCGGCGTTTCTGGTGGCGTCGATTCCACCGGCGGTGCTCGGTGGTGCGGCGATTGCGATGTTCGGCATGGTTGCGGCGACCGGTATCAAGATCCTTCAGGAGGCCGACATCGGTGACCGCCGCAACCAGTTGCTGGTCGCGGTGAGCATCGGCATGGGTCTGATCCCGGTGGTGCGTCCGGAGTTTTTCGCTCACCTGCCGATGTGGATGAGCCCGATCACGCACAGCGGCATCGCCATGGCCACTCTCAGCGCGCTGACCCTGAACCTGTTGTTCAACATCCTCGGCGGCAAAGAGCGTGCAGCGATCAACGATTGCCATGCGCACTGATTGAAATCTTCACACAACCTGTGGAAGCGAGCTTGCTCGCGAAGAGGCCCGGTCAGTCGCCATCACTGTTGAATGACCCGCCGCTTTCGCGAGCAAGCTCGCTCCCACAAGTGACATGCAACCCCCTGCCTCAAACAATAAAAACAAGAGTGAGCAACCGATGATCCGCACGCAAACCAGCGTTCTGTTGAGTGGCGGCCTGCTGGCCGCGAGTCAGGCCATGGCCGGCGATCTGCTGCTGTGGCAGACCAATAGTCTCAGCTATCTGTACGGCAAGAATTTCGCGATCAACCCGTCGTATCAGCAGACGGTCACTTTCGAGCATGCCGACAAGTGGAAGTACGGTGACAACTTTCTGTTTGTCGACAAGATCTTCTACAACGGCAAGGAAGACGCCAACAAAGGCCCGCACACCTTTTATGGCGAATTCAGTCCGCGCCTGTCGTTCGGCAAGATCCTCGACCGCAAGATCGAGTTTGGCCCGATCAAGGACGTGTTGCTGGCAATGACCTACGAGTACGGTGAAGGCGAAAGCGAGGCGTATCTGATCGGCCCCGGCTTCGATCTGAAAGTGCCCGGTTTCAACTACGTCACACTGAACTTCTATCGCCGCCAGACGGAAGGCCCGCGCCCCGGCGACGGCGTCTGGCAGATCACCCCCGCCTGGTCCTACAGCTTCCCGCTGGGCAATTCCGATGTGCTGATCGACGGTTACCTCGACTGGGTCGTCGACAATGATGAGAACTCGCGCGGCACCTACCACGCCAACCTGCACATCAACCCGCAGATCAAATTCGACCTGGGCAAAGCCTTGGGCTGGAGCCAGAAGCAGGTGTACGTCGGCGCCGAGTACAGCTACTGGAAGAACAAGTACGGCATCGAAAACACCCACTCGTTCGACACCAACCAGAACACCGCGAGCCTGTTGTTGAAGGTGCACTTCTGAGATGGCCCGCAACCGTGCGCCATGTCTGCCGTCGGTGCTCTGTTGCGGAGCACTTGAGCACAAGCCGAGGAGTCAGTATTCTCCGCGGCCTTCCGAATTCGGTCTAAAAAAAAGCCCGGATTTAATTTCTGACCGAAAAGCCAACTTATCCCGGCCCTGGTCAGTCCTGAGGCCTCCCGAAAACACGCTCGTCGACTGTTTTTCAGCAGCCGAACGGGCGTTTTTTGGTTTTTCGAAAGCCTTGGCGCAGCTTTTGCTACGAGCATTCAAAGCTGACCGATCGGATGAAATTTGCGGTACGAAAAAAGGCGCCACATCAGAGCGCCGATCTCAAAAAAAAAAACGTGGAACACCTACTTTGGGAGCAACCGAATGAAACGTATGTGCACCAGCCTGATGCTGGCCGGATCGATGTTCGCCGGCGGCCAGGCAATGGCCGAGGGCCTGCTGCAGTGGCAGAACAACAGCCTGACCTATCTGTATGGCAAGGACTTCCAGGTCAACCCGCGCATTCAGCAGACCGTGACTTTCGAGCACGCCGATGCCTGGAAGTATGGGGACAACTTCCTGTTCATCGACAAGATCTTCTACAACGGCAAGGATGACGGCGGCGTCGGCTCCAACACCTACTACGGCGAGCTCAGCCCGCGCCTGTCGTTCGGCAAGATCTTCGATCAGAAACTGGCCTTCGGCCCGGTGACCGACGTGTTGCTGGCCATGACCTACGAGTTCGGTGAAGGCGATACCGAGGCGTACCTGATCGGTCCGGGCTTCGACCTGGCGATTCCCGGCTTCGACTACTTCCAGTTGAACTTCTATCAGCGTCACACCCAGGGCGCACGCGCCGGTGACAATGTCTGGCAGATCACCCCGGTCTGGTCCTACACCATTCCAGTGGGCAAATCGAACATCCTCATTGACGGCTTCATGGACTGGGTGGTCGACAACGACTCCAACTCCAAGGGCGACTACCACGCCAACCTGCACTTCAACCCGCAGGTCAAATATGACTTGGGCAAGGCGCTGAATTTCGGTGAGAAGCAGTTGTATGTCGGTGTCGAGTATGACTACTGGTCGGACAAGTACGGGATCAAGGACAGCCAGTACTTCAAGACCGATCAGAGCACCACCAGCTTCCTGGTCAAGTTCCACTTCTGATTCGGCGGTGTCCGCAAGGACGCCTTCGCGAGCAAGCTCGCTCCCACAGTGGCTCTATGTTGATTGCAAATTTTGCATTCAATGCAAAACCCTGTGGGAGCGAGCTTGCTCGCGAATAGGCTCACCGCAATTTCAGGCCGGGGCCACCGCTTGGGATATCCGCAGAAACCGGCAAAGCTCCTCACGCTTGGCCAACGCATCCCGCCGCCCCAATTCGATCAACTCGCTGCAATACCCCGCCTCGAACAGCAGATAACTGAGCACCCCCGCCCCACTGGTCTTCGTCGCCCCGGGCCCGCGCAGAAACAGGCGCAACGCCGCTGGCAGTTCCTGGCGATGCCGCGCGGCGATTTCGTCGATCGGCTGACTCGGCGCAATCACTAGCACCTCCACAGGCGCCACGCCCAGTGCACGCGTTGGTGTGCCGTCGGGAAGCAAATGACTGAACTGATTCAAACGCTGCAGCAACTCGATATCGCTCTCCAGGCTGTCAATGAACGTGCTGTTGAGCATGTGCCCGCCAATCTGCGCCAGCGTCGGTTGCTGGCCGCTGTAGGCGCGCTCCTGCGGCTGCTGCGGATCAACGCCGCGCGTGTTGCCGCTGACGCCCACCACCAGCACGCGACTGGCGCCCAGGTGCAGTGCCGGACTGATCGGCGCCGACTGACGCACTGCGCCGTCACCGAAATATTCCTCAGCGATTTTCACCGGTGCGAACAACAGCGGAATCGCCGAACTGGCCAGCAGGTGATCGACCGACAGTTGCGTCGGCACGCCGATGCGTCGGTGCCGCAGCCAGGCGTCGATAGTGCCACCGCCCTGATAGAACGTGACCGCTTGCCCCGACTCGTAGCCGAATGCGGTCACCGCCACCGCGTGCAACTGCTTGCCTGCGATGGATTCGGCGATGCCGGGCAGGTGCAGTTTTTCCTCGAGCAGTTGGCGCAGCGGCGAACTGTTGAGCAGCGCCACCGGCATCTGCCGACCGAGACCGAGCAGGCTGTGGCTGACGAAACGGCTGGCCTGATGGATGACGCCGGGCCAGTCGCTGCGCAACACGCGGTGGCTGCGAAAGCCCTGCCAGAACTGGGTCAGGCGTTCGATGGCGGCGCGAAAGTCCGTGGCGCCGCTGGC
Organism: Pseudomonas sp. NPDC079367; assembly: GCF_044542195.1. NCBI lineage: Bacteria > Pseudomonadati > Pseudomonadota > Gammaproteobacteria > Pseudomonadales > Pseudomonadaceae > Pseudomonas > Pseudomonas sp. NPDC079367. The sequence continues at coordinate 27,411 of NZ_JBITTW010000055.1, read as the reverse complement.
CAGGCTGACCGCATTGATCGCCCCGGCCGAGGTGCCGACGATCACCGGAAAGGGATTGTCCGCGCCTACCGGCAGCAACTCGGCAATCGCCGCCAGCACCCCGACCTGATAAGCCGCCCGAGCCCCGCCGCCGGAAAGAATCAAACCTGTAACCGGTTCAGCAGGACTCATCGCAACACTCCAGGGGGCCTAGCAGAATGGCAGGATCAACGACGCTTGGGATAAAGCTTCGGCTCGCCCGGCGGGCGGCTCTTGAAACGCCGATGCGCCCACAGATATTGCTCGGGGCAGGCACGCATGACGCTCTCGACCCACTGATTGATGCGGATGCAATCGGCCTCTTCACTCTCGCCGGGAAAATCCTCCAGCGGCGGATGAATCACCAGGCGATAACCGCTGCCGTCGGCCAGACGTTCCTGAGTAAACGGCACCACCAGCGCCTTGCCCAGGCGAGCAAACTTGGTCGTTGCGGTGACGGTGGCGGCCTGAATGCCGAACAGCGGCACGAAGATGCTTTGCTTGGCGCCGTAGTCCTGATCCGGCGCATACCAGATCGCCCGGCCCGAGCGCAGCAGCTTGAGCATGCCGCGAACGTCGTCGCGCTCCACCGCCAGCGAATCCAGATTGTGCCGCTCGCGACCACGGCGCTGGACGAAGTCGAACAAGGGGTTTTTGTGTTCGCGGTACATGCCGTCGATGGTGTGCTGCTGGCCAAGCAGCGCCGCGCCGATTTCCAGGGTGGTGAAATGCGCAGCCATGAGGATCACGCCTTTGCCTTCGCGCTGGGCTTTTTGCAAATGCTCCAGGCCTTCGACGTGAGCCAGCTTCGCCAGACGCTCGCGCGACCACCACCAGCTCATCGCCATTTCAAAAAAGGCGATCCCGGTGGAGGCGAAGTTTTCCTTGAGCAAGCGTTTGCGCTCGGCGGCGGATTTTTCCGGGAAGCACAATTGCAGATTGCGCCGCGCGATGGTTCGCCGGTCGCTGGCGAGGCGATACATCAACGCACCCAAAACTCGACCGATGGTCAGCAGCGCCGGATACGGCAACTGCACGATCAGCCATAAAAGCCCCAGACCGCACCAGAGCGGCCAGAAGCGCGGAGCAAGAAATGCTTTTCGAAAACGCGGGCGATCCATTAAAGCTTCCGTAAATACAGTGGCCGCGCATTCTACATCGTTCGACCCGGCTTGCGGCTCGCGGGCGTTCTCGTTATAAGTCTCGGCACTTTTAGTGACAAGCCGTTGTATGCCGACATGAGCCAAACCGACCCGTTAGACCAAGATCCCGTATTCCAGCTCAAGGGCAGCATGCTGGCCATTACTGTGCTGGAACTGGCCCGTAACGACCTCGAAAGCCTCGATCGGCAACTGGCCGCCAAAGTCGCCCAGGCGCCAAATTTTTTCAGCAATGCACCGCTGGTTCTGGCGCTCGACAAATTGCCGCCGAGCCAGGGCGCTGTCGACCTGCCGGGGCTGATGCGCGTCTGCCGTCAACATGGCCTGCGCACCCTGGCCATTCGCGCCAGCCGCATCGAAGACATCGCCGCCGCCATCGCCATCGACATCCCCGTGCTGCCGCCCTCCGGCGCCCGCGAGCGTCCGCTGGAGACGCCGGAAGCGGAAGTCAGAAAGAAGCCGGAAAAACCGCCTGAGCCGACCGTTAAACCGACCCGCGTAATCACCACGCCAGTACGTGGTGGCCAACAGATATACGCCCAGGGTGGCGATCTGGTCGTGGTCTCATCGGTCAGTCCGGGGGCGGAACTTCTCGCCGATGGCAACATCCATGTATACGGCCCGATGCGTGGCCGTGCACTGGCCGGCGTCAAAGGTGACACCAAGGCACGGATTTTCTGTCAGCAATTGAGCGCTGAACTGATCTCCATCGCCGGTCATTACAAGGTTTCCGAAGATCTGCGTCGCGATCCGATGTGGGGCTCGGGCGTCCAGGTCAGCCTGTCAGGCGACGTGTTGAACATCATTCGGCTTTAACGGATACTGCCGCATTTTCCAAGCATCTCTAAAACGTAGCGAAAACGGCTCAAACGAAGTAGGAAAAAGGCCTAAAGCCAAATTCCAGCCAAGGCTGTCCGACTGCAGTAGTTTTCAAGAGATGTTTTTCAGGGGCTGAACAGTCCTTCTTCCTTAGGGGTGAAACACCTTGGCCACGATTCTCGTGGTTACATCCGGCAAGGGTGGTGTGGGTAAGACCACCACCAGCGCCGCTATCGGTACCGGTCTCGCACTGCGCGGCCACAAAACAGTGATCGTCGACTTCGACGTCGGCTTGCGTAACCTCGACCTGATCATGGGTTGCGAGCGCCGCGTGGTATACGACTTCGTCAACGTCGTGAACGGCGAAGCCAACCTGCAACAGGCGCTGATCAAAGACAAGCGCCTGGAAAACCTCTACGTGCTGGCAGCCAGCCAGACCCGCGACAAAGACGCGCTGACCGTCGAAGGCGTGGAAAAGGTCCTGATGGAGCTCAAGGAACAATTCGAGTTCGTCGTCTGCGATTCCCCGGCTGGCATCGAGAAAGGTGCGCACCTGGCCATGTACTTCGCTGACGAAGCGATCGTTGTGACCAACCCGGAAGTCTCCTCGGTACGTGACTCGGACCGCATGCTCGGCCTGCTGGCGAGCAAATCGCGCCGCGCCGAACGTGGCGAAGACCCGATCAAGGAACACCTGCTGATCACCCGCTACCACCCGGAGCGTGTTGAAAAGGGCGAGATGCTTGGCGTTGAAGACGTCAAGGAAATCCTTTCGGTGACCCTGCTCGGCGTGATCCCAGAATCCCAGGCTGTGCTCAAGGCTTCCAACCAGGGCGTGCCGGTAATTCTCGACGACCAGAGTGATGCCGGTCAGGCTTACAGCGATACCGTCGACCGCCTGCTGGGCAAAGAAAAAGCCCACCGATTCCTCGATGTCGAGAAGAAGGGATTCTTCGAGCGCCTGTTTGGAGGTAGGTAATGAACCTTTTTGACTTCTTTCGTGCCAACAAAAAGCCAAGTACCGCCTCGGTAGCGAAAGAGCGTCTACAGATCATCGTGGCGCATGAGCGCGGCCAGCGCAGCACGCCGGATTACCTGCCAGCCTTGCAGAAGGAACTGGTCGACGTGATCCGCAAGTACGTCAATATCGGCAACGATGACGTACACGTTGCACTGGAAAGCCAGGGCAGTTGCTCGATTCTGGAACTCAACATCACCCTGCCCGACCGCTGAGTCGATCCGGCAGGTACGACGGCGGTTCAGGGCCATTCCCCGGTGGAATGGTCCTGCACCGCCGTTGGCATTTGTTACGAGGCTGTTTTAATGCCGCTGTCCAACATCCGCATCATCTATCAGGACGCCGCCGTACTGGTGGTCGACAAACCGACCCTGCTGCTCTCGGTGCCCGGCCGCGCCGATGACAACAAGGACTGCCTGATTACCCGTTTGCAGGAAAACGGCTACCCGGAAGCGCGCATCGTCCATCGCCTGGACTGGGAAACCTCCGGCATCATTTTGCTGGCCCGTGATGCCGACACCCATCGTGAGTTGTCGCGGCAGTTTCATGATCGCGAAACCGAAAAGGCCTACACCGCTTTGGCCTGGGGTCAGCCGGAACTGGACAGCGGTAGCATCGACCTGCCGTTGCGCTACGACCCACCGACCAAGCCGCGCCATGTAGTCGATCACGAATTCGGCAAACATGCGCTGACGTTCTGGAAGGTGCTGGAACGGTGCGGCGACTGGTGCCGGGTCGAGCTGACACCGATCACCGGTCGCTCACATCAATTGCGCGTGCACCTGTTGTCGATCGGCCATCCGCTGCTCGGTGACGGACTCTACGCCCACGAGCAGGCTCTGGCGGCCTGGCCGCGCCTGTGTCTGCACGCGAGCATGCTCAGTTTCACTCATCCGCAAAGCGGCGAGCGCCTGCGATTCGAGTGCCCGGCGCCGTTCTGAATCGCGCCTGCTTCTGAAAGGCCTTCCTGATGGAGGGCTTTTTTTGTTCTGTCAAAAGTTCACCGGCAATAGATTGACGTAAAGAACTGTCATAAAATTGTAATCAAATATAAAATCATGGCACTTCGACATCAGGCAGGAGGCCTTTTCCGTGTTCTGCAGCAAAACGCTCCAATCCGAATATCCCATCGTGTGCGCATTCGGTAACACCACCCTGCACCTGAGCGAAACCCCCAGCACCCAGGCGCGCCAAGCCCTCGAACAACTGATAGAAAAACGTCGCGCGAGCAAACTGACCCGGGCCAGCGCACCGTTGTCGTCCTGTGAAACACCACTTTTCGCCAAGGTCCAGCCACTGGACACGTTCAAGGCAAAAGTGAGGGTGAGCCTGAACAAACCGCAACGTAACGGGCGCTTCGACTGGCCGCTCGAAGAACTGATGAATTCCCTCGAAGCTCAGCGCCGGGGCGTGAACATGCCGCCATTGAAGGGCTATGGCTACACACGCAGCAGGCTTGGCCTGACCGAAGAGTTCTTCCTGCTGACGCACCTGCTCGAAGGCCATATTGATGGCGCCGAATGCATCAGGCGCAACCCCGAAAATATCGAAGCTTTCATCCTCGACGCGTTTCAACTGCTCAGCTCGCTGGCCAGCAAAAACATCACCCACATGGATTTCTGGGTGGGCAACATCATGGTGCCCGAGCAAACGCACGGGCCACTAAAAGCCATTGATTTTGAAAACTGCTTCGCAGGCCCGACCGCGCACCTGAGTGAAACGCTCGGTTTTCAACTGGGCTTCTTCTATCGTCGGGAAATCTACAAATTCATCACCGAAGCCGCTTACGATCGCTTGGTCGATCAATACCTCAGTGCGCTGCCTGATTTGTCTCGAGACAAGTTCGAAACTGTCTATCAGCCGAGCAAGCATGAAGACATCGGTCGCAAGCAGCGCCGTGAAGTCTTCCTCAACGGCAGACTGATCATCGGTTGACGCCGCGCCCGGCAACACTTTGAAGCAAGCGACCGGCCTGCAAATCAGCCGACCAATACGGTAAACTCGCGCACCCGCCGTATGGAGCCGCTTATGCGCGAAGCCTTCCCCCCCATGGAAAAAGTACCGCACCAGTTGCTCTACCTGATCTATGGCGACAAAGACGTTTATCGGCGCGAGGCGAAATTCAGCATCCTCACCGCCCTGGCGCAACTGCAGCAGGGTGAATCGGTACGCATCAGAATCCTGACCGATCGCCCGCAGGACTACGCCGGCTGGCCGGTCGACACCGTCGCCCTGAGCGAGCAGACCCTCAGCCAGTGGCAGGGCGAGAACGGCTACCACCACCGCCGCAAAGCGTGCGCCATTGCACTGGGCCTGACACTCGCCGAAAAAACCCTGTTCGTCGACACCGACACGCTGTTTCTGGGTTCGCCGCATCGACTGTTCAGCATGATCACACCCGGCCGTTACGTGATGGACCGCTTCGAATACGATTGGAGTTATGTCTGTAAGCGCACGGACTACGAAAAACTTGCGCGCTGCCTGCAAGTCCACGGCATCTCGCCTGCCAACAGCTTCAAGCTGTACAACAGCGGCTTGTGCGGCGTCACCGATGGCGATGCAGCGCTGCTGGAAACGTCGATCCGACTGATCGATGAGTGGACGCAGGATTCGTTCGACATCCACACGATCGAACAGATTGCACTGTCATTTGCCATGCGCGACCAGCCCATCCAGGAAGCGAAGAAATTCGTCTATCACTACTTCGCCGACAAAAACTTCTTCCACGCCATGCAGAAACATTTCTTCGCCCGCTACGGCGAGGCCTTTCACCCCGAATTGCCAGACCTGAGCACCGAGGTCCCGCGCAGCAAACCGATCCCTTCGACCTGGGAGCGCCTGCGCATCAAGTGGAAGTTGCGCAAAAAGCGCGGCGGCATGAAGAAAGTCGGCCGTGCGTTGCTGTTCGGCAGTGCTGCACCTGAACATCCGTATTACGAAATCTGCCGGCATGAATGGTGGGAATCGGCTTCGCGGGAAATCCTTCGCTGGGACAGCGTCGCGCAACAAGCTTTCTTCGGCACTGACAAGGGTTGGCCAAAACATCTGCCGAAACCTGCGAGGAAGGCTGATCAGAAGGCCATCCTGGCCTATCTGCGCAAGCGCATCGGTCATCAGGCCTGACAATACGTGCGCAAACCACTTGCCCAATGCGGCTGAGTGATGCGTTAAACTGCCGCCCATTGCTGTCTGGAGTTTCTTATGCGCGCAGAGTTGAACCAGGGCCTGATCGACTTTCTCAAGGCCTCCCCTACCCCGTTTCACGCCACCGCCAGCCTCGTTCAGCGTCTGGAGGCCGCCGGTTATGTGCGCCTCGACGAGCGCGAGCCATGGTCCACCGAGGCCAACGGCCGCTATTACGTCACCCGTAACGATTCCTCGATCGTCGCGATCAAAATGGGCCGCAACTCGCCACTGCACGACGGTATTCGTCTGGTCGGCGCCCACACCGACAGCCCATGCCTGCGGGTCAAGCCGCAACCGGAACTGCAGCGTCAGGGCTTCTGGCAGTTGGGCGTCGAAGTCTACGGCGGCGCACTGCTGGCGCCGTGGTTCGACCGCGATCTGTCGCTGGCCGGCCGCGTGACCTTCCGCCGTGACGGCAAGGTCGAAAGCCAGTTGATCGACTTCAAGGCACCGATTGCGATCATTCCCAACCTGGCCATCCATCTCAACCGCGAAGCCAACCAGGGCTGGGCGATCAACGCGCAGACCGAACTGCCGCCGATCCTCGCCCAGTTCGCCGGTGACGAGCGCGTCGATTTCCGCGCCGTGCTCACTGATCAACTGGCCCGCGAACACGGTCTGAACGCCGACGTGGTGCTGGATTACGAGCTGAGTTTCTACGACACGCAAAGCGCTGCAGTCATCGGTCTTAACGGCGACTTCATCGCTGGTGCGCGGCTGGATAACCTGCTGTCCTGCTACGCCGGCCTGCAGGCGTTGCTCACCGCCGAGACCGACGAAACCTGCGTGCTGGTGTGTAACGACCACGAAGAAGTCGGCTCCTGCTCGGCGTGCGGTGCCGACGGCCCGATGCTCGAACAGACCCTGCGCCGCCTGCTGCCGGAAGGCGACGAGTTCGTGCGCACCATCCAGAAATCCCTACTGGTGTCGGCCGACAACGCCCACGGCGTGCATCCCAACTATGCCGAAAAGCACGACGCCAACCACGGCCCGAAACTCAATGCCGGGCCGGTGATCAAGGTCAACAGCAACCAGCGCTATGCCACCAACAGCGAAACCGCCGGTTTCTTCCGCCACCTGTGCATGGCCGAAGAAGTGCCGGTGCAAAGCTTCGTGGTGCGCAGCGACATGGGCTGCGGCTCGACGATCGGCCCGATCACCGCCAGTCACCTGGGCGTGCGCACCGTCGACATCGGCCTGCCGACTTTCGCCATGCATTCGATCCGCGAGCTGTGCGGCAGCCATGACCTGGCGCATCTGGTCAAAGTGCTCAGCGCGTTCTATGCCAGTCGTGAATTGCCTTAATCAGCGGCGCTGATTGATGCAGAAGCTGCGCAAGGCTGCGGTTTTTTGATTTTGCTTTGAAGATCAAAAGATCGCAGCCTGCGGCAGCTCCTACACGTGCAAACCCGCCTAGACTCAAATGATCCCACCCAGACAAGGCAGTCTCCATGATCTCGATGTCCTCCTTCCATGCCATGCTCATTCCCATCCTCAGCGGGATGATCCTGCTGGCCATAGGCTTCAACTTCCGTGACAAAAATGCCGGGGTGTTCGCCATGTGGGTCGGCATGCTGATGATCCTCGCCACGGTGGTCTACAAGATCCTCGCCAAGCTCAACGAATGACCGCGCCCGGCTCGCATTGCGCCAGAGGGCCTCGTACACTCCAGCGCATCCGCCAATCCCGAGGTTGTCTCCTGGTGTTTGCTCGCCTTTTTGCTTTGCCCAGCCTGCTGCTTGTCTGCCTGATGACGCTGCTGCCGCTGGGGCCCGCGCATGCGGTCGGTTTGCCCGGCCTGCTCAACACCTCCAAACCGCAAGCTGAAGCCCAGGAACCCCTCGGCCAGTCGCTCGACGAGGTGATCAAGTCGCTGGAAAACGACAAGCAACGCGCGCAGTTGCTCAGCGATCTGAAGAAGCTGCGCGACGCCACGAAGCAAGCCCAGGCCACGCCGGAAGAAGGCGTGCTGGGCCTGATCGGCGGCACCCTCGCCAACTTCGAAAAACAGTTTTCCGGCGCCGACAGCCCGATCACCCGCTGGTCCAACGAATTCGACCTGGCCAAGGACGAGCTGACCAGCAAGCTGCTGCCGGCCAATGAATGGCTGCCCATCATTTTCGGCTTCGCCGTTATCCTGATGCTCTGGAGCCTGCTCGCCGCCGCGCTGATCTGGCTTGGCCACCGTGTGCGTCTGCGCTTTGGCCTGACCGAAGAACTGCCGCAACACCCCAAGGCCCTCGACATGTTGCGCTTCGCTTTGCGCAAGCTCGGGCCGTGGCTGATCGCGTTGGTGATGACGGTGTACATGAGCTACGTGCTGCCGTCCTCGCTGGGCAAAAGTCTGGCGATGGTGCTGGCTTATGCGTTGGTGGTGGGTACCTGTTTCTCGGCGATCTGTGTGATTGCCTTCTCCCTGCTCGACGGCCCGCACCGCCATCGCGCGCTGTATATCCTGCGCCATCAGGCGTTCCGGCCGCTGTGGCTGATCGGCAGCTTTGCCGCGTTTGGTGAAGCGCTGAGCGATCCGCGCTTGGTCGAGAGCTTGGGCGTACATCTGGCGCACACCGCCGCGACCACCGCCAATGTGCTCGCCGCGCTGTCGACCGGCCTGTTCATCCTGCGTTTCCGCCGGCCGATTGCGCACCTGATCCGCAATCAACCACTGTCGCGGCGCCTGACCCGCCGCGCCCTCAGCGACACCATCGAAATCCTCGGCACCTTCTGGTACGTGCCGGCGCTGGTGCTGGTCGGCATCTCACTGTTTGCCACTTTCGTCTCCGCTGGCGACACCAGCACGGCGCTGCGGCAGTCGCTGATCTGCACGGTTCTGCTGGTGTTGTGCATGGTCATCAACGGCCTCGTGCGCCGCCATTCGCTGAAACCGCAACGCGGGCCGAAACGCCATGCGCTGTACTCGGAGCGACTGAAAAACTTCTTCTACACCCTGACGCATTTGCTGGTGTGGCTGATCTTTATCGAACTGGGCCTGCGCGTGTGGGGCCATTCGCTGATCGCGTTCGCCGAAGGTGATGGCCACGACATCAGCGTCAAACTGTTCAGCCTGATCGGCACGCTGATTTTCTCCTGGCTGATCTGGATCCTCGCCGACACCGCCGTGCACCACGCCCTCACCCGCTCGCGCAAAGGTCTGGCGAATGCACGGGCGCAGACGATGATGCCGCTGATCCGCAACGTGCTGTTCGTGGCGATTTTCATCATCGCGCTGATCGTCGCGTTGGCGAACATGGGCATGAACGTCACGCCGCTGCTGGCCGGTGCCGGTGTGATCGGTCTGGCCATCGGCTTCGGTGCGCAGTCACTGGTCGCCGACTTGATCACCGGCCTCTTCATCATCATCGAAGACTCGCTGGCCATTGATGACTACGTCGACGTCGGCGGCCACCTCGGCACCGTCGAAGGCCTGACCATCCGTACCGTGCGCCTGCGCGACATCGACGGCATCGTCCATACCATCCCGTTCAGCGAAATCAAAAGCATCAAGAACTACTCGCGGGAATTCGGCTACGCCATCTTCCGTGTCGCCGTGCCGTACAACATGGAAATCGACGACGCGATCAAACTGATGCGCGACGTCGGCCAAAAGATGCGCAGCGACCCGTTGCAACGCCGCAACATCTGGTCGCCACTGGAGATTCAGGGTGTCGAGAGTTTCGAGTCCGGCAGCGCGATTCTGCGCGCACGGTTCAAGACTGCGCCGATCAAGCAGTGGGAGGTTTCCCGGGCGTTCAACTTGGCGTTGAAGCGGCAACTGGATGAGGCGGGACTGGATCTGGCGACACCGCGGATGAGTGTGCAGGTGATTACGCCTGGGGTTGAGATGAAAAAGGAAGGCTGAACTGAGATGGCCCCCTATTGGCAGGCAATACCAATAGGGGGCTAGTTTTATCCGGCTTTGAAACCAGGTTTTCCTTCGGCGGCCCGCCACCTTTTTACTTCCGCCACAATATTTTCCGGACCGCTTTTTCCCGATTCTGGGTAGTAGATTAAATCGGAACGGGCTGGATGCTCGCTCAGTCGTTCAAACTCCATAACAGCTGAGGTATGCCCCTTTTCAGTCGCGTAATCCGATTGACATATCTTTTGTACAAAATGCAAAAACTGCTCTTCGGACATATCACTAATCATTAACTTTTTCATTACTCGACTCCCTTATGAACTGCCAAATGCTGCTTCGGAGTTAGCAAACGCAGGTTATCAATATCGTACAGCTGCCCACCGTCCGATAACGATGAGACGTGGTGCAGCTCAAATTTCACTCGTTTACCGACTCGCTCACCCGCTCTCACAAACGCTGACCGCCCTTTGCTCATTGCACTGAGACTATTTGGATCAAACCACATCGCCAGCTCAACGTCAGCGCTCACCGCCTTCCAGAAAGTCTCCCTGAACGCCCTGAAATCCTTGAAATTCTTGCCTCGCAGTTGATCTGCAATATTTGAGGGAATTGCCGCCCCCTCACCTTGCGTAGCCGCTTCCAGCCATCCACCGTCAACCGGCGCTCCATGACCACTGGCCACCCCTGGATCATTGCGTCGATCCCGGAACATGACGTACTGCGGTGGCAGACCCGATTCCAGTGGGAAGACCAGAATGAAGTCGTCGAAACGAATGTTGCCCCGCCCTGGGTGAGCGTCGATCCGTCCTTCAATCGGCACGAGGTTGCCGCCGGTATATCGCGGTGGGGCCGGATTCGCGATGGGGAACAGCGTTGAACTGTCTGCCGGCGTTACAGAGGGCGTCCAGACCGCGGTTGTCGGCGGGATGTCAGTGAGGGTCGCGCTGTAAGTGTTGTTTCCTGCATTGAAACCAGCTGCAACCACGCGGACGCCGGAAGGCAGTTTTGTCCCCGCTACCGGAACGACAAGCAGTTCGGCGAGAGATCCCGTCAGCGGCCGGGCGCTCAAACGTACCGGCAGATTCAGTCGTGCTCTTTCGCTTGCCAGCCTGTCCAGATCAGGCAGTTGACCGGGCAGCAGATCTGCCAGTGGAAGGCTGAGCAGAAAGCGTTCAGGCAATTCCCCATTACCCAACACCGGCGAGTAGACAAACGAACTCACCCCCACCATCAGACCGGACGCCGTGCCGGCAGCCAGCCCCGATAAACCGGCCACCGCCGAGCGAATCGAAGCGGCAAAACCCGCCATCAGGTTGTCGGCGATCGCGACCGCACCAGCGGACGTCGCAAATACCACTTGGGCGTGGCTGATATTGCCCTGAAAGCGCAAAAGGCTGCTGTGCCCACCGGAGGAGTCCTGCCGGCGCTTTTCCTCAGCAAGCCTGCGTGCTTCGGCTTCCGCCTCAAGCGCCGCCTGTTCCTCGGCACGCTTGCGCTCCAACGCCTCAGCGGCCAAGCGGGCCTGCTCTTCTTCGAGCCGCCTGAGTTCATTGGCGGCGGCCTGCCGCGCCAGCTCCTCGGCCAGCCGCCGCGCTTGCTCCTGAGCGACGCGGGCCTGTTCCTGTGCAACCTGCCGGGCGTGTTCCGCCGCCAACCTCGCCTGCTCCTGAGCGATCCGCTCGGCTTCCTGCGCTTGCACCACGGCAATCATGCCCTTGACCGTGGCCGACTGGCTGTTCAAAACGCCAATGCCTTCAACCATTAACTTGGCGTTGAACAAGGCGCTATAGGCCTGCCGTACGCTGACGCTGCCGCTTCGTCGATTGACTTGCGGTAAACGACCTCCGTTGAAAAAGGTTTCAACCTGGGCGTGGCCGAAACGTTCGATGGCCACGTCCTTGGCCACAAGAAGCGCACCAAACTTTCTGGCGATCAGGGAATCCCTGAATCGCATCTCCCGCGCCAGCGCATCCAAAGGAGGCAATACACTTTGATCGCCTGCTGCCCGTACTTCTGCCAGTTCATGTTCGATGACTTGAGCAATTTTTCTGGAAGTATCTTTGTAGATACTTTCCATATCGAGTATTTCACCCAACGGCGCAAAATTAATGCCTGGCCCCGAGCCGTCTCCTGCACCCAAATAATGTAAATATTCGTCTTGTTTATCCGGACGCACAACAATCGGCGGAAGCGTTATTCCATTACGCTGCATTTATAAATCCTCCATGGACATTAGTTTTGTCGCACTGACCCGTTACCCTCAAACAGCCAATAACGTGACCAACACCTGGAGGAATTTATGGACATAGATGTTGTGCGGTGCGGTACATGGTTATCGCCCGCGTTTTATCTGTCACGCCGGACGGAACTGATAAAGCGGTAGGAGTTTTCGCTGATAACTTATGCTCAAACGTAAATCTATCGGAGCGCATAGCGCTTTCCGGACCCGATCGCACTTGCGTGCAAAGCCTTTGTCACAGGCAAGGAACCCAACAACAATAATCAAGGAGAAGCCCATGCAACTGACGCGTATTGCCCAGACCCTTTTGCTCACCCTGGTCGCCAGCCACGCCGGCGCCGCGACAATGGACAGCGCCCGCGCGCGAATCGCCGAGCAGGCGCAGAAGCTCGAACCGCAACTGCTGGAAACCCGCCGCGATCTCCACGCCCATCCAGAACTCGGCAACACTGAGAAACGCACCTCTGAACTGGTCGCCAAACAGCTGCAAGCCATGGGTCTTGAAGTGAAAACCGGCGTCGCCCGCACCGGCGTGGTCGCGGTTCTCAAAGGCGCGCTGCCCGGTCCGACCGTGGCGCTGCGGGCCGACATGGACGCGCTGCCGGTCAAGGAAGTCTCCGACTTGCCGTTCGCTTCGAAAGCCAAAGGCATGTATCTCGACAAGGAAGTCGACGTCATGCACGCCTGCGGCCACGACGCCCACACCGCAATCCTGCTCAGCGCGGCAAAGATCCTGACGGGCATGCGCGACACCCTGCCCGGCACCGTGGTGTTCTACTTTCAGCCTGCTGAAGAAGGCCCGAGCGACTTCATTCCCGACGGCAAAAACACCTGGGGCGCAAAAATGATGGTCGAAGAAGGCGTGATGCAATCGCCGAAACCCGATGCGGTATTCGGCCTCCATGTCTGGGCCGGCGTCCCCGCCGGCCAGATCGCCTACCGCCCCGGCCCGACCCTGGCCAGCTCCGACGACCTGCGCATCAAGATTCACGGCAAACAAACCCACGCCGGCCGTCCCTGGGACGGCATTGACCCGATCACCGTCGGTGCGCAAACCATCGTCGGCCTGCAGACCGTGGTCAGTCGCCGCACCGACATTTCCTCGTATCCGTCGGTGGTCAGCATCGGCACCATCAACGGCGGCACGCGCTACAACATCATCCCCGAATCACTCGACATGACCGGGACCATCCGTTCCTACGACTACGGCATCCGCCAGAAACTGCACAACGACGTGCGCCAGACCATCGAGAAAATCGCCGAAAGCGGTGGCGCTAAAGCCGACGTCACCATCATCGAAAAATATGACCCGACGATCAACAACCCGGCACTGACCGAGAAAATGCTGCCGACATTGAAATGGGCGGCCAAGGATGACGTGGTGCAGGGACCGCTGGTGGGTGGGGCGGAAGATTTCTCGTTCTTCGCCAAAGAGGCGCCGGGACTGTTTGTGTTTCTCGGTGTGACCCCCAGGGATCAAGACATGAGCAAGGCTGCGCCGAATCACAATCCAGGTTTCTTTGTGGATGAGTCGGCATTGGTGGTTGGGGTGAGGACACTGGCTTCGCTGGCGACGGATTATTTGTATGGAAATGCGGGGGTGGGCAAGTAGATAGGGGGTGACTGTGGGAGCGCTTTCGCGAGCAGGCTCGCTCCCACAGAACAGCGAAATCAAAATCAACAGATCGTCCGATCGCGGCCCGAGCCTTCGGCAGCTCTCACATTCGATGAGCGCAAGCTCGAGTTCCACTTTTGGTCCTGGAGCCCGTCGGCAGGCTGAGCGCAGGGATTGATCGGGGCGTGGGAGCGCAGCGACCAGAAGCTCAAACCACATCAACTCCCACGTGAATCGCATCATGGCGCCAGAACTCCAGATCACAATCAATCAACCGCCCATGCTGATCATAATTGACCCGCGCAATCCGCAACCCCGGGCTCCCCACCGACACCCGTAACGCCGCTGCCGCATCCACCGACAACGCCGTCGGCACAATCTCGAAGCGCACCCGCCCGTAGTGCAAATCGTAATGCCGCGCATACAACTCAGTGATCGACTGATTCAAATCAAACTCGAGAATCCCCGGAAAAAACTGCGGATTCAAATAGTGCTCCACATACAACACCAGGCGCCCGTCAATCCGCCGCGAGCGGCAAATCTGAATCACGCTCGACAGCGCCGGCAACTGCAACCACGCACACACCGCCGCCGAAGCCGGCTGCAACCGCGCTGAAATCACCTCGGTCGACGGCTCACGCCCCTGCGCACTGACCATGGCGTGGAAGTGACTGCGCTGCATGAGGTTGTAAGCCAGACGCGGCGGCGACACGAACCAGCCGCGCCGCTCCTCACGATAAATCTGCCCCTGCGCCTCAAGTTGCAACAACGCCTCACGCACGGTGATCCGTGTGGTGCCGAACAATTCGCTGAGCTTGCGTTCGGCCGGCAATTTGCTCCCGGCCACCAGCAACGCATGATCGATCTGCTCCTGCAGCACCTGGCCAATCGCTGTCACCGCTTTGGTTGCCTCATCGCGCATCAACGTTACCTATCTGGACTAGACCAGCACTGTTTCGGGGCAAATTCGAACGCCGCTCGAAGCGCCTTCGCATGTTGCAAGCCTAGGCAGTGCAGATGACCGACAGATGACAAAACTACCCAGCGGTCGCGTTCATGGCTTGCAATACATCGGCCAAGTCCTTTGTCTGCCGGGCCCGCGTCATGGTCTACGCTTGTTTGGCAGCTGCCGATCCCGGGCAGAAAAAAGACCTGCCATAAGGCCTTAGACATCAAAGTGTCATCCAGCCTGACTAAATTGGCTCAGGTATTGCTGACCTAGACCAACACAATCCAATCGCAGCGTTGAACACCACCAAGGAGCTTCGGAATGAAACAGCTTTTCCTGGCAACACTGTTAGGCTCGACCATTGCTATGTGCACCGCCGCGATGGCGGCCGACACCGATCTGAAAACCCTCGAAGCCGCGGCAAGAGCGGAAGGTGCCGTGAACAGTGTCGGCATGCCCGACAACTGGGCCAACTGGAAAGGCACTTGGGATGACCTGGCTGCGAATTACGGCTTGAAGCACATCGACACCGACATGAGCTCGGCCCAGGAAATCGCCAAGTTCGCCGCCGAAAAAGACAACGCCACCGCCGACATCGGCGACGTCGGTGCCGCCTTCGGCCCGATCGCGGTCAAGCAAGGCGTGGTGCAACCGTACAAGCCAAGCACCTGGGATCAGGTTCCGGACTGGGCCAAAGACAAGGACGGCAACTGGGCACTGGCCTACACCGGCACCATCGCCTTCATCGTTAACAAGAAGCTGCTGAACGGCTCCGACGTGCCGACCAAATGGGCTGACCTGAAAACCGGCAAGTACAAGGTTTCCATCGGCGACGTAAGCACCGCCGCCCAGGCCGCCAACGGTGTCCTCGCTGCGGCATTGGCCAACGGCGGTGACGAGAAGAACATCAAACCTGCCCTGCTGCTGTTCGCCGACCTCGCCAAACAGGGGCGCCTGTCGATGGCCAACCCGACCATCGCCACCATGGAAAAAGGCGAGATCGAAGTCGGCGTGGTCTGGGATTTCAACGGCCTGAGCTACAAGGCCAAGATGGCCAACCCGGATGACTACGTGGTGCTGATCCCGTCCGACGGTTCGGTGATTTCCGGCTACACCACGATCATCAACAAGTACGCGAAAAACCCCAACGCCGCCAAGCTGGCCCGCGAATACATCTTCAGCGACGCAGGCCAGACCAACCTCGCCCGCGGCAACGCTCGGCCGATCCGCGCCGAACACCTGCAACTGCCGGAAGACGTGAAAGCCCAGCTGCTGCCGAACGAGCAGTACAAGAAGGTCACGCCGGTCAAGGATGCCGACGCCTGGGAAAAAACTTCCAAAGCCCTGCCGCAGCAGTGGAACGAAGAAGTCATTGTCGAAATGAAGTAATCGTTCATCTGTAGGAGCTGCTGGAGGCTGCGATCTTTTGATCTTGCCCTTTAAAAGCAACATCAAAAGATCGCAGCCTCCGGCAGCTCCTACACAGATTGGTTCCAGATTTGTTTTCGGAGTTCTTGCCCCTATGAAGCACAACGTCATCCTTGTCGTGCTCGACGGCCTCAACTACGAGGTTGCGCGTCACGCCTTGGGGCATCTGCAGGCTTATGTTGGCGCAGGACGCGCGGCGCTCTATCAACTGGAGTGCGAACTGCCGGCGCTGTCCCGACCGCTTTACGAATGCATTCTCACCGGCGTTTCGCCGATCAATAGCGGCATCGTCCATAACAACGTGTCGCGCTTGTCCAACCAGCGCAGCATTTATCACTACGCCCGCGATGCCGGTCTGAAAACCGCCGCTGCGGCATATCACTGGGTCAGCGAATTGTATAACCGCTCACCGTTCGTGGCTGCGCGCGACCGCCACACCAACGATCCGTCGTTGCCGATCCAGCACGGGCATTTCTACTGGAACGACCATTACCCGGACTCGCACCTGTTTGCCGACGCCGAGAGTCTACGCCTGCGTCATGCACCGAACTTTCTCCTGATCCACCCGATGAATATCGACGACGCCGGGCACAAGCACGGCCTGGACAGTTCGCAATATCGCAACAGCGCGCGCTCGGCGGACATCATTCTCGCCGACTATCTGCAGAGCTGGCTCGACGCTGGTTACCAAATACTGGTAACAGCCGACCACGGCATGAACAACGATCGCTCGCACAACGGCCTGCTGGCGGAAGAGCGTCAGGTACCGCTGTTCGTCCTCGGCGATGCGTTCAGCCTGAACCCGGACGCCACACCAAAACAGACCGAGCTCTGCGGCACGGTCTGCGAACTGCTCGGCGTGCCCCACGACAAACCTGTATGCCGGGAGTTGTTCAAGTGAATTCCACGATTCGCGGCAAATGGCTGGCGGCGCTGTGTCTGGTGCCATTCGCGCTGTTCTTCATCGTCTTCGAAATCGCCCCACTGGTCTGGGTGATGATCAACAGCCTGCAATCGGAAGAATCCGGTTGGGGCCTGGCCAACTTCAGCAAAATCTTCGGATCGAAATTCTACCGGCAGGCGATCCAGTACAGCCTTGAGATCAGTTTCTGGTCGAGTGTGTTCGGCATCCTGATCGCCGTACTCGGTGCGTACTCTCTGCACCGGGTCGACACGAAACTGCGCAACTTCGTCAATGCCTTCGCCAACATGACCAGCAACTTCGCCGGCGTGCCGCTGGCATTCGCCTTCATCATCCTGCTCGGTTTCAACGGCAGCATCACGATCATGTTGAAGCAGTCGGGGATCATTCAGGATTTCAACCTGTATTCGAAAACCGGTCTGATCATTCTTTACACCTATTTCCAGATTCCCCTCGGCGTGCTGCTGCTTTACCCGGCCTTCGACGCCCTGCGTGAAGACTGGCGCGAGTCCGCCGCGTTGCTCGGCGCCAATGGCTGGCAGTTCTGGCGGCACATCGGTCTACCGGTGTTGACCCCGGCGCTACTCGGCACTTTCGTGATCCTGCTGGCCAACGCCCTCGGTGCCTACGCCACGGTTTACGCGCTGACCACCGGCAATTTCAACGTTCTGCCGATTCGTATCGCGGCCATGGTTTCCGGCGACATTTCCCTCGACCCCAACCTGGCCAGCGCATTGGCCGTGGTACTTGTAGCGTTGATGACCATCGTCACCGTTGTGCATCAATTGCTGTTGAAGAGGAGCTACCATGTCTCGCGCTGAATCCGGCCCGGCCGGCCTCTACCACCGCGTCGTGGTCTATCTGCTGTTCGCGATCCTGTTGCTGCCACTGCTGGGCACGCTGGTCTATTCGATCGCCAGCAGTTGGTCGGCAACGATTCTGCCCAGTGGCTTTACCTTCAAGTGGTACATCCAGCTGTGGAGCGATCCGCGCTTTCTGCACGCATTCGGTCAGTCGCTGATCGTCTGTGTCGGCGCCCTGGTGCTGTCTGTCGTGCTCATCCTGCCGCTGCTGTTCGTCGTGCATTACTACTTTCCGAAACTCGATGCACTGATGAATATCCTGATCCTGCTGCCCTTCGCGGTACCGCCGGTGGTGTCCTCGGTGGGGCTGTTGCAGCTCTACGGTTCCGGGCCGATGGCGATGGTCGGCACGCCGTGGATTCTGATCGGCTGCTACTTCACCGTCGCGCTGCCGTTCATGTACCGCGCGATCACCAATAACCTGCAAGCGATCAATCTGCGCGACCTGATGGATGCTGCGCAATTGCTCGGCGCGAGCACCTTTCAAGCGGCGTTTCTGGTGGTATTGCCGAACCTGCGCAAGGGGCTGATGGTGGCGCTGCTGCTGTCGTTCTCGTTCCTCTTCGGTGAGTTCGTATTCGCCAATATTCTGGTCGGCACGCGCTACGAAACCCTGCAGGTTTATCTGAACAACATGCGCAACAGCAGCGGTCACTTCACCAGTGCGCTGGTCATTTCCTACTTCTTTTTCGTGCTGGTCCTGACCTGGATCGCCAACATCTTGAACAAGGACAAAAGCGAATGAGCTACGTCAGCGTCCAACACCTGCAGAAGAGTTATGCCGGCACCACGGTGTTCAGCGACATTGATTGCGAAATCAACAAAGGCGAGTTTGTCACCCTGCTCGGCCCGTCCGGGTGCGGCAAGTCGACTCTGCTGAGGTGCATTGCCGGGCTGACCCCGGTGGATGGCGGCCAGATCCTCCTCGACGGCGTCGACATCGTGCCGTTGAGTCCGCAGAAACGCGGGATCGGCATGGTCTTTCAGAGTTACGCGCTATTCCCCAACATGACCGTCGAACAGAACGTCGCCTTCGGCCTGCGCATGCAAAAGGTCAACGCCGATGACAGCCACAAACGCGTCTCTGAAGTGTTGAAACTGGTTGAACTGCACGACTTCGCCAGCCGCTACCCGCATCAGCTTTCCGGTGGTCAATGCCAACGTGTTGCCCTTGCCCGTTCGCTGGTGACACGCCCGCGCCTGTTGCTGCTGGACGAGCCGCTGTCGGCCCTCGACGCGCGGATTCGCAAACACCTGCGCGAGCAGATTCGCCAGATTCAGCGTGAACTTGGCCTGACCACGATCTTCGTCACCCATGATCAGGAAGAAGCGCTGACCATGTCCGATCGGATTTTCCTGATGAATCAAGGAAGGATCGTCCAGAGCGGCGACGCCGAAACCCTCTATACCGCGCCAGTCGATGTATTCGCCGCTGGCTTCATTGGCAACTACAACCTGCTCGACGCCGATGCTGCCTCAAAGCTGTTGCAGCGGCCAATCAACCATCGCATCGCCATCCGCCCTGAAGCCATCGAACTGAGCCTCGACGGCGAACTCGACGCGCAGATCCGCAGCCACAGCCTGCTCGGCAATGTCATTCGTTATCGCGTCGAAGCACGCGGCGTGGAACTGGTGGTCGATGTGCTCAACCGTTCCGCCGCCGATCTGCACCCCGACGGACAACGCCTGGCACTTTCCATCGATCCGACGGCCTTGTGTGAGGTAGCCTGATGACTTTGCTGACGTTGAAGAGAGAACTGCACTGATGGCCCTGGCAATTTTTGATCTGGACGAAACCTTGATTCACGGCGACTGCGCCACTCTATGGAGCGAGCAGATGGGGCGCCTGGGCTGGGTCGATCCCGAGTCGTTCATGCGCCGCAACAACGAGCTGATGGACGCGTACAGCCACGGCAAATTGCGGATGGAAGAGTACATGGACTTCAGTCTCGAACCGCTGATCGGCCGCACGCCGGAAGAAGTCGAGCACCTGGTCGGGCCTTGGGTTGAAGACTTCATCGAACCGATCATCTTCAGCGACGCCACCAAAACCATCGCTGCCCACCGCAAGGCTGGCGACCGGATTCTGGTGATTTCGGCCTCGGGCACCCACCTGGTGCGGCCAATTGCCGATCGCCTGGGCATTGACGAGATATTGGCCATCGAACTGGAAGTCGCCCATGGCGTGTACAGCGGCAACACTGTTGGAACCCTGACTTACCGTGAGGGCAAAATCACCCGTTTGCTGGAATGGCTCGATGCCGAAGAAGAAAACCTCGAAGGCGCGAGTTTCTATTCAGATTCGCGCAATGACCTGCCGCTGTTGCTGAAGGTGGATTTTCCGCACGTGGTCAATCCGGATCCGGTACTGCTTGAGCACGCGGAAAAATCCGGCTGGCCGATCCATCTCTGGAAATGACCGAAGATCCAAATGTGGGAGCGGGTTTGCTCGCGAAGGCGATTGTTCATTCAACATCGATGTTGACTGACACGACGCCTTCGCGAGCAAGCCCGCTCCGACAGGGGTTTGGCATTGTCAGCTCAGATTGTCGTCAATCACCAACACCAGCTTGCCCGCCACCGTATTGCTCGCCAACGCGGCAAACGCCACTTCGGCATCCTTCACCGCAAACGCTCTGGCCAGTTGCGCACGCAAGCGACCCTCGGCAAACAGCGGCCAGACATGCTGGCCCAGATCGCTGAGCAGATCAGCCTTGAACTGATCGTCACGGCTGCGCAGCGTCGAACCCAGCAGTTGCACGCGCTTGGCCAACACCTGCGCCAGATCCAGTTTCGCCTCACGCCCGCCCATCAACCCGATCAACACCCAACGCCCGTCCAGCGCCATCAGCTTGAGGTTCAATGCTGGATAATTGCCGCCTACCGGGTCGAGAATCACATCAAACGGTCCGAAGTCGCGCAGGCTCTCCAGATCATCGGTACGCACCACGCCGCCCTGGGCACCCAGTGTTTCGCAGTAAGCCAGGCGCTCGGCGGAGCCGACGCTGACCCAGCACGGGTTACCAAACGCCTTGCACAGCTGAATGGCCGCTGAACCGATTCCACTTGCGCCGGCGTGCAGGAGAATTTTCTCACCGGGTTTCAGCGCTGCAAGTTGAAACACATTCAGCCAGACGGTGGCGTACACCTCAGGCAATGCCGCCGCCTCGATCAGCGAAACACCCTCGGGCACCGGCAGCACATGCCGTCCGTCGACGACCACTTCTTCGGCCATGCCGCCCCCGGCCAGTAAGGCGCAAACCCGATCGCCGACCTGCCAGGACGAGCCCGCACCGACCTCGCTGATCACCCCTGAGCACTCAAGACCGAGCACTTGGCTGGCCCCGGGCGGCGGCGGATAAAGCCCTGCCTTCTGTAATAAATCGGCGCGATTGAGGCCGGCTGCCGCCACACGGATGCGGACTTGTCCTACATCACATGTAGGACTCGGCTCTTCAACCCATGCCACTTGACCTTCAACGCCTTGCAATGCCTTCACACTGCCTCCATAGTGAGTCTGGACTGAGCCCGAAGCTGTAGCGCCGGGCTTTTTGCATTATGCGACCGGCTCTCAAAGAACCGGCGACTTCAAAGACGGCCTAATATGCGTTATCAATTGTCCCCGCGTCGAATCAGCATGAAGCATCTGCTCCCCAGCACCGCCCTCGCTCTATTCATCGGTATCGGCCTGTTGCCGGTGTCGGGCACCACATTCGCAGCCAACAGCTGGGACAAGTTGCAGCCTGATCGCGATGAAGTCATCGCCAGCCTGAACGTCGTCGAGTTGCTCAAGCGTCACCACTACAGCAAGCCGCCGCTCGA
>NZ_JBITTW010000055.1:0-5503 GCF_044542195.1 Pseudomonas sp. NPDC079367 | reverse complement strand
ATCATCTACGACAGCTACATCAAGCTGCTCGACCCGTCGCGCAGCTACTTCATGGCCAGCGATATCGCTGAATTCGACAAGTGGAAAACCCAGTTCGACGACTTTCTCAAGAGCGGCGACCTCAACGCCGGGTTCACCATCTACAAGCGCTATCTGGACCGCGTCAAAGCGCGTCTGGACTTTGCCCTTGCCGAGCTGAACAAAGGCGTCGACAAGATGGACTTCAACACCAGGGAGACCTTGCTGATCGATCGCAAGGACGCACCTTGGCTCAAGTCCACCGCAGAACTCGATGACCTGTGGCGCAAACGCGTCAAGGACGAAGTGCTGCGCCAGAAGATCGCCGGCAAAGAGCCGAAGCAGATCCAGGAAACCCTGACCAAGCGCTACAAGAACCAGTTGGCGCGCCTCGACCAGACCCGTGCCGAGGACATCTTCCAGGCGTACATCAACACCTTCGCCATGTCCTACGATCCGCATACCAACTATCTGTCGCCGGATAACGCGGAAAACTTCGACATCAACATGAGTCTGTCCCTTGAGGGCATCGGCGCCGTCTTGCAGAGCGATAACGATCAAGTGAAGGTCGTGCGTCTGGTGCCGGCAGGCCCGGCCGACAAGACCAAGCAGGTTGCTCCGGCCGACAAGATCATCGGCGTTGCCCAGGGCAACAAGGAGATGGTCGACGTGGTCGGCTGGCGCCTGGACGAAGTGGTGAAATTGATCCGCGGCCCGAAAGGTACCGTGGTGCGACTGGAAGTGATCCCGGCGAGCAATGCGCCGAACGACCAGACCACCAAGATCGTGCCGATCACCCGTGAAGCGGTGAAGCTCGAAGATCAGGCCGTGAAGAAGTCGATCCTCAGCCTGAAACAGGACGGCAAGGACTACAAACTTGGCGTGATCGAAATCCCGGCCTTCTACCTCGACTTCAAGGCCTTCCGTGCAGGTGACCCGGATTACAAGAGCACCACCCGCGACGTCAAGAAGCTGCTCACCGAACTGCAGAAAGACAAGGTCGACGGCGTGGTCATCGACCTGCGCAACAACGGAGGCGGTTCCCTGCAGGAAGCCACCGAGCTGACCAGTCTGTTCATCGACAAGGGTCCGACCGTGCTGGTGCGTAATGCCGATGGCCGTGTCGACGTGCTCGAAGATGAAAATCCGGGCGCGTTCTACAAAGGCCCGATGGCGCTGTTGGTCAACCGCCTGTCCGCCTCGGCTTCGGAAATCTTTGCCGGCGCCATGCAGGACTATCATCGCGCGCTGATCATCGGTGGCCAGACCTTCGGCAAAGGCACCGTGCAGACCATTCAGCCGCTGAACCATGGCGAACTGAAACTGACCCTGGCCAAGTTCTACCGCGTCTCCGGGCAGAGCACCCAGCATCAGGGCGTGCTGCCGGACATCGACTACCCGTCGCTGATCGACACCAAGGAAATCGGTGAGAGCGCCCTGCCGGAAGCAATGCCGTGGGACACCATCCGCGCGGCGATCAAACCGGCAGCCGATCCATTCAAGCCGTTCCTGGCCCAGTTGAAGTCCGAGCATGACGCGCGCACCAACAAGGATGCCGAGTTCGTGTTCATTCGCGACAAACTCGCCCTGGCACAGAAACTGATGGAAGAAAAAACCGTCAGCCTCAACGAAGCAGAGCGTCGTGCCCAGCACGCCGATATCGACGCCAAGCAACTGGCGATGGAGAACATCCGTCGCAAGGCCAAAGGCGAAGAACCGCTCAAAGAGCTGAAGAAAGAAGACGAAGACGCACTGGCCGCTGCCGAGCCGGACAAGGTCAAACCGGAAGACGATGCCTACCTAAGCGAAACCGGGCGCGTGCTGCTGGATTACCTGAAGCTGAGCAATCAAGTCGCCAAGAAGTAAGTGATGGCAATTTAGTGCTGACGATCCCCGGATCGTCATCAAACAGTCATCATTCTGTCGTGCAATAAAGGACCGAGAGCAAGCGCTCCCGGTCCTTTTTTTATCGCCAGAGATTGCCATGACCACGACCGAACAGCTGAGCGCCTTGAGCTCGATCCTGACTCAAAGCGGTTTACACAGCTTGTTCCAGCCGATCATCTGTCTTTCCGAACGCCGCATTCTCGGTTACGAAGCCCTGACCCGTGGTCCGTCCAACAGCCCTCTTCACTCGCCGATTGCCCTGTTCGCCGTGGCACGACAGGCCGGACGATTGAGCGAACTGGAAATCGCCTGCCGACAAAGCGCCTGCCGCCGCTTCAATGAGCAGCAATTGACCGGCAAGCTATTTCTCAACGTTTCGCCGGAGTCCTTGCTCGAAGCCGCGCACCAACCCGGGCGTACCTTGCAACTGCTGCAAGACTTGGGCATTGCGCCGAGCCAAGTCGTCATCGAACTCACCGAGCAAACGCCAATCGATGACTTCCAGTTGCTGCAAAACGCCCTGCATCACTACCGGGCGATGGGGTTTTCCATTGCCCTGGATGACCTCGGTGCCGGGTATTCAAGCCTGCGTTTGTGGTCGGAACTGCGTCCGGATTACGTGAAGATCGACCGACACTTCATCGATGGCATTCATCAGGATGCGTTGAAAAGAGAGTTCGTTGGCTCGATCCTGCAAATCGCCAAAGCTTCGCGCGCGCAAGTGATTGCTGAGGGCATCGAGCTCCCGGAAGAACTCGCGGTGCTGACTGAAATGGGTGTCGATCTGGTGCAGGGTTATCTGCTCGGCCGCCCTCAGGAACATCCATCCCGCGACGCTCGCGCCTTGATGCCCAAGCATGACAGTGGCGCCGTCGCGCTGAATGACGAAGGCAGCGACCTCAGTGCCCTGCTCAACGACCAGCCCGCCGTACAGCGCGATACGCCCACCGCCACCGTGCTGGAAGCCTTCCGCCGCCAGGCCAACCTCAATTCACTCGCCGTGCTCGACGAACAAGGCCAGCCCTGCGGCATCGTCCACCGCCATTCGCTGTCGGACGCTTTGCTCAAACCATTTGCCACCGATCTGTTCGCCCGCAAACCGATCAGCCGCCTGATGAACGACGATTTCCTCGCCGTGGAAATCAGCCAGTCGCTGCAGCAAGTCAGCCGCCTGATCACCAGCCGCGCCCGCCAGCGCATCGAAGAAGATTTCATCATCACCCTCAACGGTGGCTACCTCGGCCTTGGCCGCGTCATCGACGTACTGAAACTGATCACCGAACTGAAAATCCAACAGGCGCGCTACGCCAATCCCCTCACCCTGCTCCCGGGCAACGTCCCGATCCAGCAGTGCCTCACGCGCCTGCTGCAACAGGCCCGCGAGTCGATCATCTGCTACGTCGACATTGACAGTTTCAAACCCTTCAACGACATCTACGGCTACGGCCGTGGCGACGAAGTCCTGCTCTGCCTCGCGCAATGCCTCAACGAACGCATCGACCCCACCCGCGACTTCGTCGGCCACATCGGCGGCGACGACTTCCTCCTCGTCCTCGGCCCCGAAGACTGGCGCAAACGCCTCAACCAACTACTCGACGACTTCCAGAGCCAATGCCGCCGGTTCTATCGCCCCGAGCATCTGGAGGCCGGCTGCTTCGTTGCACCCAATCGCCAAGGCGTGCGGCAGGAGTTTGCGTTGTTATCGTTATCGATCGGGGTGGTGCATCTGCGGCCTGAGGCTTGCGCAGCGCTTGATGCCAGCCAGCTTGCGGAGATGGCTTCGCAGGCTAAGCATCATGCGAAGGATGTTGTGGGGTTTAGTGTGTATTTGTTGGACGTTGTAGAGTCCCCGGTCTACATGCACAGCAGCTAATCGGCCGTCGTTTACTTCTTACCAAACCAAAATCTCTAGCAGAGCGAGCCTGTTCGCGAAAAATCACAGACGAAAAATTATCGCTTCAGCTTTTTCCTGTATGTCCTTGAGGGTCTTCAAAAAGTGTCAAATAGACTCGTGCTCTACAGTCAAGATAAAACTCACTCACCAGACTAGTTTTGTCATGTCGAAAATCCATCATCTGATTGTATAACGATTTTATGGCAGGATCAGGTGAACTACTCATAGAGTTAATCACTTCGCACTTTTCATACCTTCGCTTCGCCGCACTAATTACTGCCGAAAAATATGTTTCACGACTTTCAATTCCAAGAAACCTCGAAAACCGAAACGGCAAATCTCCCCCGATCGAAAAATATTACAGAGACTCAGAACCAATAGATCAGCAAAATACCGACGTTCCCTGCAGCTTGGATTGGAGATCAATTCCAGAATGCCAGAATCTCCGCACGCGCTTAAAATGTTTGAATCCACTGCATCGGGATCCTCGTAGTACTGGTCACCAAAAAGTTCAGCATTTGATTCCCCACGTGTCCACCGCTTAAAATCGTTAAATGACCATCTACCTTCAATAAGCTCAGTCATCAACTTTTGAATCCTTTGAAACTTCCAGTTGGTATTTCACCAAGCATTCAAGCAAAACCTGCATGAATTGACGCTGATCCGCTACATCCTCATCGAAGTATGTTGTAATTTTTGTGAACACCGCATCAAAATCATCACCAACCTCCAAATAATATTTCAACGTATCGATACACCACTGACGTTCAGGCTCCGTATAGGAAAGAAACTCCGGCCTCATAAGAACTTCAAAAAGCTCAGTAAGCTCTTCTTTATTATTAACGTTTTTCGAGACAATGGTTTTTTCACGTTCATCGTCGCGAGTGTTTTCTATATCAAATATAAACAATAGACCACGTAGAACAAAATATTCGGGGTTACGTTTCATTCCATAAATTCCGTGTAAGACGTTATCGGTTTGCCCGCGCTATTAAGAATTACTATTGCATGAGTCTGCTGCCCATAAATTACTCCGCCTCTCCTGTACCCCTCCCCCACGATTTTCCCCATATTCATTGGTTCAGTCGACGCGATTTGCCCGTTTCGCCTAAAAATGAGCTGAGCGCGATGTATGGCGTTAAGTTGGTCTCGATAGCTAAAAAAATGGGTCGCTGCACTCGGTATTTTGGGCTGGCCAGCCCGCCTTCCGTAGGTATAAACCTCAATGACTCCCGTGGTTGGGTTTCGTCCCGTTAATGAACGCTCCTGCTGAGAAGCTAGTGTCGTCTGTTTGCCATGCTTCTCTACAAAGTGCGCGCCTCGTGTGGACTTCTCCATTTCATCCAAACGCCTATAAGCATTTTCCTCCGCCAACTCATCAATCCTCGCCCTACGCTCCTGCGCCGTCATCTTCGGTAACGCAGGCTCCCCCTCATCAACCTTAACCCCATCACTCGCCCCCGGCACCTCACACCCAGGCCTATTCGGCGGCGGGCAATTGGACGTCAACCCCAGCGGATCTACCCATCCCGTCGGATTCGGCACGTACTGGTACTGGTTCAACCCACCCGCGAGCTTCACCGGATCCGGTGTCAGATACCGCCCAAGCCTCGGGTCGTAATACCGGTGCCGGTTGTAATGCAGCCCACTTTCAACATCGAAGTACTGCCCCTGAAAGCGCAGCGGTTGATCCAGATAGTCTTC
>NZ_JBITTW010000054.1:0-34870 GCF_044542195.1 Pseudomonas sp. NPDC079367 | reverse complement strand
CGCGAAAGCGGCGGGTCAAAAAAATCATTGCTGACTGACACTCCGCCTTCGCGGGCAAGCCCGCTCCCACAATGGATCTGTGTGCCACGCTGGATCTCGATCCCGCCGCAAATCCCTGTGGGAGCGGGCTTGCTCGCGAAGGCGGCGGGTCAAAAAAATCGTCGCTGACTGACACTCAGCATTCGCAGGCAAGCCCGCTCCCACAACTGATTTGTGCGCCACGCTGGATCTCGATCCCGCCGCAAAATCCCCGTGGGAGCGGGCTTGCTCGCGAAAGCGGCGGGTCAAAAAAATCATTGCTGACTGACACTCCGCCTTCGCGGGCAAGCCCGCTCCCACAATGGATCTGTGTGCCACGCTGGATTTCGATCCCGCCGCAAAATCCCTGTGGGAGCGGGCTTGCTCGCGAAAGCGGCGGGTCAAAAAAATCGTCGCCGACTGATGCTCAGCATTCGCGGGCAAGCCCGCTCCCACACTGGTTTTTTGTCGCGGCCCGGATTCTGAGCACACCACCAAACGCTCCCCACAGGAATCTGTGGTGTCAGCACTATTCGGGATACCCGGTGATTTTGCGGATGCTTTGGTACAGCGGTTTGAGCTGGCGATACATCCGCAGATACACCTCTGTGTACAACCGCTCATAAACCTTCTGAGCTTCAGGCTGCGGTGTAAACACCGCTCCAACCCGGGTCATCGCCGCCATGGCCGATGGGTAATCCCTGTGTAATCCCAACCCCACCGCGCAACAGATCGCCGCCCCCAACCCGGACGCTTCATACACATGCGGGCGCTCTGCAGGCAGGCCGAAGATGTTGGCGGTCAGTTGCATGGCGGCGTCGCTTTGTGAGCCGCCGCCGGCGACGCGCAGGCGTTTGATCGAGACCTTTGAGCGGCGCTCGATCTTTTCCATGCCCTGGCGCAGCGCGTAGGCCAGGCCTTCGAGAATCGCCCGGTAGATGTGCGCGCGGGTGTGCACGTCGCCGAAGCCGATCATTGCGCCTTTGGCTTCCACGCCCGGTTCGCGAATGCCCGGTGACCAGTAGGGTTGCAGCATCAATCCCATCGAGCCGGGTGGCACCGCCTCGACCAGTGCGTCGAACAGTTGCTCCGGCTCGATCCCCTGCGCTTTTGCCTGCTGCATTTCGCGCAGGCCGAACTCGTTCTTGAACCAGCTGACCATCCAGTAGCCGCGATAGATCATCACCTCGCAGTTGTACTGATCGGGCACGGCCGAGGGGTACGGTGGGATCAGCGGGACGATTTCCAGGTAGCGTGAGCGGGTGCTGGTGATGGTCGCGGTGGTGCCGTAGGACAGGCACACGGTGCTCGCATCGACCACGCCGGCGCCGATCACTTCGCAAGCCTTGTCGGCGCCTGCGGCAATCAACGGCAGGCCTTCGGGAATGCCCGTGTGGCGGGCGGCCTCAGTCGTGATGTAGCCGAGGGTTTCGCCGGGTTTGTGCAGGGTCGGCAACTGCTCGGGGCACACCGCCAGTGCCTGCCATTTCCAGTCACGCGGGGCCGCCCATTTCAGCCGTTTGAAGTCAAAGGGCAGATAGCCGACGCAACAGCCGACCGAGTCGACGAAACGCCCGCACAGGCGATGAGTAAGAAAGCCCGAGAGCAGTAGAACTTTGTCGGTCGCCGCCCACACGTCAGGTTGATGCCGGGCGATCCAGTTGGCCTCGGCCTGGGCGCGAAAATAATCCACCGTCGCCCGGGCACCGACCAATTTGAACAGCCAGCCCCACGGTCCCTTGATGCCGCCCTTAACTTGAGTCTGGCG
Organism: Pseudomonas sp. NPDC079367; assembly: GCF_044542195.1. Lineage (NCBI taxonomy): Bacteria > Pseudomonadati > Pseudomonadota > Gammaproteobacteria > Pseudomonadales > Pseudomonadaceae > Pseudomonas > Pseudomonas sp. NPDC079367. The sequence goes on along the minus strand of NZ_JBITTW010000054.1, from coordinate 33,084 downwards.
TTGATCGAGCCAGACAATTGCCGGGCGCAGCGGTTTGCCCTTGGCGTCCACGTTGATCACTGTGCCGCGCTGGGTGGTCAGGGACACGCCGGCAATCTGCGCACGGTCGATGCCGGTCTGCTGCCAGAGTTGCTGGCAGGCCTCGCCGAGTTTCGCCCAGTAATATTCCGGATCCTGCTCGGCCCAACCGGGTTGCGTCGAGTAGTACGCCTGCAAGTCGACTTTGCCCTTGCCGAGCAGATTGCCCTGCAGATCGAAGAGCAACGCGCGCACGCTCTGGGTGCCGTTGTCGATCGCTAACAGGTATTTCATGGCGTGATCTCCGGCAAGCCGTGATCGCGCAGCCACAGCAAACGGTAACGCTGGATTTCCTCCTGCCAGCGCTCATCGTCCCAGGCCAATCGCGACTGGCAGAGCGTGCGAATTGCAGGCAAATAATCCTCGCCACCGCGCGGCAGCAACAGGCCCAAACGGGTGCGGCGCAGCAGCAAATCATCCAGGTGCAGAATCATTTCCGCCTCGCAGGCGAACGCCAGTTCTGCCCACAACGTATCGCTGGCGCCAACCGTCTCCAGACCGAGTTCGCCGAGCAATTGCGCCAGCCTCGGCAGGTCTCGACCGTGACGTCCGGCCAAGCGTCGCCATTGATTGCCGCTCAGTCCCGCAATTGTCAGCGGCGGCACAGCGGCGAACACCGGCGCGCCGTCATCGACAAAAGAACGCCCGAGCATCACCGCACACGCCTTGAGCACTTCGATCGCTTGCGGGCGAAATGTGGTCAGTTTGCCGCCGGCCAAAGTCACGCAACCCGTCTCCTGCCACAGCACATGTTCGCGGGTCTCGTTGGACGGTTTGCCCTGCTGCGCACCCGTCGCGCTGCCGACCACCGGACGCACGCCTGACCAGGTCGACAGCACATCGTCGACGCTCACTTCGGCGCCGGGAAATTGCTGCTGGCACGCGGCGAGCAGATAGTCGAGTTCGTCGCTGGAAATGCGCGCGCTGTGGTCTAGGTCTTCGCGGTGATCGAGGTCCGTGGTGCCGACCACCGTCGCGCCCTCCCACGGAAACACGAACACCGGGCGCCGATCGCGCTGATGTAGAAAAGTGAACGCCTGCGCCACCGGCAAACGCCAGCCCGGCAGCAACAGATGACTGCCGCGCAACGGTCGCAATTGCTTCGCTGACTCAACGGGACGCAAGCGCTCAGCCCAAGCGCCTGTGGCCACGGTCAACACAGCGGAGCGCAATTGCAGCGTCGCCCCGCTTTCGCAATCTTCGATCTGAACCCCGCACACCCGCCCGCCTTCACGCAGCAGTTGCGTGACGCGCACACCATTAAGCACCACCGCGCCGTCGGCCCGGGCCTCGCGCAGTACGCGCATCACGAGCCGCGCGTCATCAGTCAGTGCATCGACAAAACAGCTGCCGCCGAGCAGGCCGTTTTCCTTAACCCCCGGGGCGAGAAAACGCAGTTGCTGGGCGTCATGAAAAGCATGGTTGCGCCGCCCCGCCAGCGCGTCGTACACCGAGAGCAAGCCGCCCATGACGCGCGGCCCGGGAAAGCCGCCGCGATAGTGCGGCATCATGAAACTCATCGGCTCGACCAGCCCCGGCGCCTCGTCGAGGAGTCGCTGACGCTCGCGCACCGAATCGCGGGTCAGGCGCCACTGGCCCTTGGCGATGTACCGCAAACCGCCGTGGACCATTTTCGATGATCGGCTGGACGTACCCCAGGCAAAATCGCGCTGCTCCAGCAGCAGACAGCGCCAGCCCCGCCGCGCGGCTTCGCGGACGATTCCGGCGCCGCTGATACCGCCACCGATGACGATCAGGTCCCAGGTGTCATCCGCCAGCGTCGGCAGAATCTGCTCGCGCCACTGCGCATTCCAGTTCGCCGTCATGGCCGCGACTCTGGCAATAACGTGCCCGGATTGAGGCGCCCTTCCGGGTCGAAATGTTCGCTCAGCGCCTGCAACGTCTGCATCGCCAGCGGGCCTTTTTCCCGCAGCAGATACGGCGCGTGATCCTTGCCGACGCCGTGCTGATGACTGATGGTGCCGTGGTTGTCGACGATGGTCTGGCTGGCCGCGTGTTTGAGCACCCGCCAGCGCGCCAGCGTCGCGGCATAGTCGGCGGCCGGGCGAAACACGTAAGTGGTGTAAATGCTCGAGCCTTCGCCGTAGACGTGCGAGAGATGAGTGAACACATGCACGCGCTCGCCCTCGGCGGCCAGGGCATCGCGCAGGCTGTTTTCGATGAGGCTGAGCAAGTGGTCGACGTTGCTCCAGTCGGTGGCGGTTTCGAGGGTGTCGACCACGTAACCGGCGTTCCACAGGTTCTCGCGCAGGTAGGGAAAGCGGAAGCGGTTCTGCGCCCACTTCTTGCCCAGCAGGGTGCCGGTGAACACTCCGCCGAAGGCTTTCAGATGCTGGCGCGCGTGTTTCAGTGACAGTGCGTTTTGCTGGCGATTGCCGGTGACACCGAAGGTCAGCAGGCATTTGCCGTCGCCGGCACCGCGCAGCTTGAGGTACTTCTCCAGCCAGGCGATCTGCTGCGGATGGCCGGCCAGCGCCAGTTGCGTTTCGGTTTCCACCGCGTTGGACAGCCGCAGCATCGACAGCGGTACGCGCGCCTGCGCCAGTTGCCGGATTGCTTGCAGCGCGTGCGGCCAATCGGGCAGAAACACGCCGTAGAAACGCTCGTCCGCTGGCAACGCGCTGACTCGCACTTTGACTTCGGAAATGATCCCGAAACGGCCCTCGCAACCGAGCACCATTTCACGCAGATCGGGACCTGCCGCCGACGCCGGAAACGTCGGAATCTGCAGAGGCCCGGCGAATGTTTCCAGGGTGCCGCCCGCGAACAATTGCTCGATCCGCCCGTAGCGCAACGACTGCTGGCCACTGGAACGGCTGGCCACCCAACCGCCCAGCGTCGACAGCTCCCACGACTGCGGGAAATGCCCCAGCGTGTAGCCGCGCGCGCGCAATTGGCTTTCCACTTGCGGCCCACTGGCGCCGGGGCCGAATGTCGCCAGCAGGCTGTGTTCGTCGAGGTCGGTCAGGCGATTCATCCGCGCCAGCGACACCGTCAGCACCGGCCGCGTGGAGTTCGGCGGATTGATGTGTCCGGCCACCGATGTGCCGCCGCCATAGGGAATCAGGCATAAATCCTGATCATGGGCGAGCGCCAGCAATTGGCGGATCTGCTCAGCGGTCTCGGGAAACGCCACGGCATCGGGATACGTGCCCAGCACGCCTTCGCGCAACGCCAGCCAGTCCGGCAGACTCTGGCCGCGCGCGTGCAGCAGGCGGTCGTGAGTGTCGACGCTGTATAAACGGTGCGGCACCAGCCGCGAGGTCGGCACTTGCGCCAACGCCGCTGCCAGGGTCGCATCGGGCAATGCCCGGCCAGCGCCCAAGCATTCGTGGAGAAATGTCGCGCCCTGGGCCGGCAGTTCGACCACCGTGCCTGCCTCTCCCCAGCCGTTCCAGCGTCGCATGCGGGTGTCCTTTTTCTGCCGTCGGATCAAGCTTGCATACTAGTCAGCGCTGTGGATCTGTCACGGTCGCATCCGGCCAGATCCTGTAGCGAATGGCGCCAAACGTCCGGGCATTTACTTTCGCCGGGCAATCCACTTACCTTGCGGCATTCATTCACTCACGCGCCGTCGATCAAAGGACCGCGACCATGCCATCGCTCGGCTTCACTTCTGTTCCGCCGTTGCTCAAATACCTGCGCCATGCCGAACAGTTGGGCATGGCCATCGAGCCTGCGTTGGCGGCGGCCGGGTTGCAGGCGCAGCAGTTGAGCGACAACACGTTGCGCCTGCCGGGTGAGGTCCACGAGCGCTTGCTGGATTATTTCTGCGAGCACTCCGGCGATGGGTTGTTCGGCCTGCATGCGGCGAATTTCGTCCTGCCCAATTCGTGGAGCGTGCTCGGTTACATCACCATGAATTGCGCGACGCTAGGCGATGCGATGAGCCGGATCATGCCGTTCGAAAAACTCGTCGGCGACATGGGCGTCAGCCGCGCCGAGGTGCAGGACGAGCACGTGCATCTGATCTGGACCTGCCGTTTCCAGCGGCCACGGATTCGTCGGCATCTGGTGGAAAACGTGCTCGGTTCGTGGCTGCACTATGCGCGCTGGATCGCCGACACGCAGCTGTCGCCGGCCTGCGTATGGCTGGAGCATGCGCGGCCGGATGAGGTGACGCAGGCCGAGTACGAGGCGTTTTTCGGTTGCCCGGTGCGGTTCGATCAGGCGTATTCGGCGCTGGTGGTGCCGCTGGTTTATTTGCAGTTGCCGCTGCGCCAGGCCGATGCGCAACTGCTGCGAACCCTGGAAGAACATGCGATGGGTCTGCTGGCGACGCTGGAGGATGTGTCGCTGGCGCAGCAGGTGAAAAACATCCTGCGCGGTTTGCTCAAGGAGGGCCTGCCGCGCAAGGAGCAAGTGGCCGAACAGCTCAGCGTTTCGGTGCGCACGTTGCAGCGACAGTTGCAGCAGGCCGGGACGTCGTATCAGCAGATTCTTGATGAGTTGCGTCAGGAACTGGCGGAGCACTATTTGCTCAACAGCACGTTGCCGATTCAGGACATTGCGCAATATCTGGGCTTCACCGAACCGCGCTCGTTTCATCGCACGTTCAAGAGCTGGCGCGGTATGCCGCCGGGGGAGTTTCGGTTGCGCAATCGGCGGTGAATGTGCCGGCCCCTTCGCGAGCAAGCCCGCTCCCACAGTAGTTCTCGGTTGCCTGCACTTTCGAATTCATCGCAGATCCCCTTGTGGGAGCGGGCTTGCTCGCGAAGGCGTCATTCGCCACACCGATTAAACACGTTTTGGCACAACTGTTTAAAGCCACCAGACATTCAGCGAAACCACCCACAAATCCTTGCGCCGCTGCCTACGCCTGCGCCAGAATCCGCCGGCTTGTGCGCCCCAGACCTCATCGCTACTGTGATTGCGTCACTGCCCATCAGTGATCGGGTTTAGTAGCCCGGAGTATTTGGGGTGCATCGTTCATCAGACAGTCAGGTCTCGCCTGAGCTTTATGGTGGCTGTGCGCAGGGCGCTCTCGGGCGCGCCGGTTTCCCAGATCCCCGGTCTACTAACCTGCGCACAGCTGCCTCCACTTTCTTTAGTAGGGAAGCGGTGGCCAGCCAAACTGAGGATCTGGATATGTTCAAAGTAACCCCAAACCCGCCAACCACCGACCCGGCATCGCCCTACGAATCCCCCGATTCAAAGAAATTCCACGAAGCCGCCGATCGCGCGCTCGACCATTACCTCGGCACGTCTGGCGCTGAATTCATGGCCCCACCCTACAAACCCAACACGCTGTACATGGCCAATCCCGAGGCCGACAACGAATCGCTGTTGGCCGACGCCTGCGAAACCCTGGGCTCAGCGACGGTAATGCTCAACGATCAGGCAGGGCTGGTGAACGGCTCGCAACGCAAGACGTTGCAGGGCATTGCGCAGATTGTGATGGTCGCGGAGATGGCGGTGAATCGGGTGCTGGATCGGTTGGTGCCGACGGAATGAGGTGAGCGCCCGCAAGTATTACTGATGCCTGCGGGCAATCCCAAAAGGTCAGGTCGCGCTAGGCCTCCAGCTCAAAGACTGATCGCATTGGTAAACACCAACCGATTGCCAAACGGATCAGCAATGGTCATGTCCTGGCTGCCCCACGGCATCGCCTGAATCTGCGGATGGGAAAAGGTGTAGTTCTTGGCGATCAATTGCTGTTGAAACGCTTCCAGCTCATCGGTCTCGATACGCAGCGCCGAACCCGGGCACGCATCGCCGTGATGCTCGGACAGATGCAGCACACACTCGCCCCGTGAGACCTGCAGATACAGCGGAAAATTGGCTTCGAAGCGATGCTGCCAGTCGATCTTGAAGCCGAGAAAATCGACGTAGAACTCGACAGCCTTGGCCTCATCGAAGATCCGCAGAATCGGGGTGGTTTTGCCGAGGCTCATGGGGTGCTCCCTGACTGATTGGCCCCACAGTGTAGCCGGGGAGGATGTCAACAAATCGGCTTGTTGATGGCTTTCTTTAATCTCATAGTGCCATCACTTTATAAAATCAAAAGATCGCAGCCTTCGGCAGCTCCTACAGGAGAGTCTCGATCAATGAAATCCTTTGCGCAAATCACCTTCGCGTGCCAGAAACCGCCCCGCGCGGCTCCCATTCGCCTGCCCGTCGCGATAACTCAAAACGCCGTTGACCCAAACCCCGTCAATCCCCTGCGCCGCCCGCTGCGGATCGTTGAAATCGGCGACGTCACGCACGGTCGCCGGATCAAACAACACCAGATCCGCCCAATGTCCTTCACGAATCTCGCCTCTTTCCTGCAAGCCAAAACGCGCCGCCGACAGGCCGGTCATCTTGTGCACGGCGGTGTGCAGGGGAAACAGGCCGACGTCGCGACTGAAATGGCCGAGCACCCGTGGGAAAGCGCCCCACAGGCGCGGATGCGGGAATGGGTCTTCGGGCAGTCCGTCAGAGCCGACCATCGACAGCGGATGAGCGAGGATTCTTCTGACATCGGCCTCGTCCATGCCGTAGTACACCGCGCCGGCCGGTTGCAGACGCTTTGCGGTTTCTTCCAGCGACAGGTTCCATTCGCCAGCGATGTCGATCAAATCACGCCCGCTGACTTCCGGGTGCGGCGTCGACCAGGTAATGGTGATGCGATGGGCGTCGGTGACCTGCTTCAAATCCAGCGTCGAGGAACTCGCCGCGTACGGGTAGCAATCGCAGCCGACCGGATGGGATTTGGCTGCCTCTTCCAACGCTGCGAGCAATTGCGGACTGCGCCCCCAGTTACCGACGCCGGCGCATTTGAGGTGGGAAATGATCACCGGCGATTGCGCGTGCCGGCCGATTTGAAAGGCTTCGTCCATGGCTTCCAGCACCGGGGCGAATTCGCTGCGCAAATGGGTGGTGTACACCGCGCCGAATGCCGCCAGCTCTTCAGTCAATTGCATGACTTCATCCGTGGACGCGTTGAAGGCGCTGGCATAGGCCAGGCCTGTGGATAAACCCAACGCGCCGGCCTCGAGGCTGTCGCGCAGTTGCTCGCGCATGGCGGTGATTTCGTTGGGGGTGGCGGTGCGGAACAAGTCGTCGAGGTGATTGCTGCGCAGCGCGGTGTGGCCGACTAGCGCGGCGACGTTCAACGTGGTGTTGGCCTCTTCGACGGCGGCGCGGTAGTCGCGGAAACGCGGGTAAACGAACGCCGCTGCGCTGCCGAGCAGGTTCATCGGGTCGGGTGGATTGCCCTTCAAAGTGACCGGCGAAGCGCTGATGCCGCAGTTGCCGACAATCACCGTGGTCACGCCCTGGCTGAGCTTGGGCAGCATCTCGGGTTGGCGGATGACCACGGTGTCGTCGTGGGTGTGCACGTCGATGAACCCCGGCGCCAGCACGCGGCCGGCGGCGTCGATTTCTTCCGTGGCGCGGGCGTCAGGCAGGTCGCCGATGCGCTCGATGCGACCATTGAGAATCGCCACGTCTGCGCGATAGCCGGGCGTGTTGCTGCCGTCGATGACCAGAGCATTGCGGATCAGGGTGTCGTACTGCATGTCAGTCTCCCAGCGGCAGGTGATCGTCGCCGCCTCGGTATTCGTCGAGGGCGAGTTTGATTCGCCGCAAACGTTCTTGATTGTCTTCGGGGCTGGCCAGCGCCAGCTCGGTGGCGAGCACGTCGATGGCCAGCAGCATGCCGTAGCGCGCCGCGGTCGGTTTGTAGATGAACGAGGTTTCCGCGCCTTGCAGCGGCAGAACAACGTCGGCCAGCTCGGCCAGCGGTGAATCGCCGCGAGTGATGGCGAGGATGCGCGCGCCGTAGTTGCGCGCCAGTTCGACGGTTTCCAAAAGCTCCGGGGTGATGCCGGTCAGCGAGCAAACGATCAGCACTTGCTCGGCGTTGAGGCTGGCGGCGGTGACGCGCATCATCACCGCGTCATGACACACCGCAATCGGGTAGCCGAGGCGCACCAGGCGCACCTGCAATTCATCGCTGCACAGGGTCGAGCAACCGCCCATGCCGAACGCGTGAATCATCCGCGCCTGGCTGAGCAATTTCACTGCGTCGGCGAAGCGCGATTCATCGAAACCGGCCAGATGCTGGCGCAGCGTGGTTTCGATGTCGCCGAAGATCTGCCCGTAGAACGCCGACTGCTCAGGCGTGCCCGCCGGATCGAGAAAACGGCTGCCAACGCCGCTGGCCTGAGCCAGTTGCAGGCGCAGATCGCGCAAGTCACGGCAGCCAACCGTGCGGGCAAAGCGCGACAGCGTGGCGGTGCTGACCTCGGCCCCTTGCGCGAGGTCTTCGAGGCTGGCGCTGGCGGCAAAGCCGACATCGTCGAGCATCAACCGCGCGATGCGCCCCTCGCCGGCGCTGAAGGAATCCTGGCGGGCGCGGATCTGGTAGAGGATGTCCATGGGCGGCAGGCTCCGGTTACAACAAATAAGAAAGGCCGACGGTCAGCGCGAAAGCCACCAGCGAGATCAATGTCTCGAGCACGGTCCAGGTCTTGAACGTCTGCGCAACGGTCATGTTGAAGTATTCCTTGATCAACCAGAACCCGCCGTCGTTGACGTGGGAAAAGATAACCGAGCCCGCGCCGGTCGCCAGCACTAAAAGCTCCGGGTGTGGATAACCCAGACCGATGGCCACCGGCGCGACAACGCCTGATGCGGTGGTCATCGCTACGGTTGCCGAACCGGTCGCGACACGCATCAGCGCTGCGAACAGCCAGCCCATGATCAGCGGTGACAGGTGAAATTCGTGAGCGAGGCCGACGATCTGATCGGTGACGCCGGCATCCACCAGAATCCGGTTCAGGCCACCGCCGGCGCCGACCAGCAAGGTGATGCTGGCGGTCGGCGCGAGGCATTCGTTGGTGAATTTGAGGATCGATTCGCGGTTGAAACCCTGAGCGATGCCCAGCGTCCAGAAGCTCAGCAAGGTTGCCAACAACAGCGCGATCACCGAGTTGCCGATGAACAGCAGAAACTGATTGAACGCGCTGCCGGGTGTGGAAATCAGATTGGCCCAGCCGCCGATCAGCATCAACACCACCGGCAGCAGAATGGTCGCCATGGTGATGCCGAAGCCCGGCAGTTTGTCGCGCGGCTCGCGATCGAGGAATTGCTTTTCCAGCGGGTTGTCCGCCGGCAATTGAATGCGCGGCACAATGAATTTGGCGTACAACGGGCCGGCAATGATCGCGGTCGGAATGCCGATCGCGATGGCGTACAGCAAGGTCTGCCCGACCGACGCCTGATAGGCCTGCACCGCGAGCATCGCCGCCGGGTGCGGCGGCACCAGCGCATGCACCACCGAGAGGCCCGCAACCATCGGCAGACCGACCATCAGAATCGACACGCCAACCCGACGGGCCACGGTGAACGCGATCGGCACCAGCAAGACGAAACCGACTTCGAAAAACAGCGGCAAGCCGACCAGAAACGCAATGCAGACCATCGCCCAATGCGCGTTCTTCTCGCCGAACCTTTCGATCAGCGTGCGCGCCATCTGCTCGGCGCCGCCAGACTCGGCCATCATCTTGCCGAGCATCGTCCCCAGCGCCACCACCAGCGCAATATGCCCCAGCGTCTTGCCGACCCCGGCCTCATACGCACCGACCACCGCCGATGGTGGCATTCCGGCAATCAGCGCCAGGCCGAGAGAAATCAGGGTGATGACAATGAACGGATTGAGCCGGTAACGGGCGATCAACACGATCAGCGCGATGATGGCCACGGCGGCGTAGACCAGCAGCCAATAGCCGAAGGAAGGCGTCATGCGGTACTCCTCGAAAGGGTCACGTTCGAATGGGTTGTGAAACTCATAAATCATTTCGAGACAGAGATTTCAAACCGCATGAAAGTAGTTTTCGTGGACAGGCAAGGCGTGTCGCTGGTGGGTATGTATTGTCGTGATTAATGAAAATTGATGGAGCTAACTTTCATCTCTTTATTTCAACGCCCTCCGCACAACTGAAAAATATTACGGCTGGTTTCCAGCGAAATTTTGAAATGCCGATATCACATCATGATGGAAAATCTCGGCTTGAGAGCACAGCCCTCTGACTCGCTCCCACTGCTGCTGGACGGTGCGAGCGTGTTTTAAATACTCCGTCCGACCTTTCTTGATTCGAAGGGCTTTAGGTAAAATTTTTAACCCGTTCTCCAAATTCAAATTGCACTCTAGATTGTCCAGTAGAGGCGCACCCACAGGTAAAACCGCTGCCGCCAGCCAAGATTCAACGGCTTTGGATGGGATACAGATGATGGTTCTTTGGCCAGGGGCAATATTGCCGAGCCAGGAAAAAAGCACTGTTCTAAGCGGAGTCACTGAGTCTTGTGGTGAGGGACAAGGCAGTGCACAGGGCAACGGGCCCCATTGGTTGTCCTGTGCCAATACGTCTTTAGGAGGTCGGCAGTCGCTATACCGCATTCCTGCAACATCAGCATCCAGGTGAACAATGAACAGGTCGTATAAGAGAGTCGGATCGTCTTCAAGTACTCCTTTTCCTCTTAAAACGCTCCGGTGGCACCACTCGCACACACCTCCCCAACCGCCACCGATTACTCCAACCTGATCCAGCGTTTGTTCCGGTTGAATCAATGTAAGAACAAAAGGAGTCGGGATAATCGCACTGAGAGCAGCCTCAATGAGGATCCGATCAGTTGGCCCTTCTGCAATCAACGCGATTCGCGGATCAGACATTTGGCACAGCCCCAAGATGCTTCATCATCCAGAGTCTGGACAGTGGGTAATCCTTATTCATCTCGCGGAGTTCGCCACTTAGTTCAATTCGACGGACACTGGTATGCCCTTTGCTATTTCGGTCGACGGCGAACAAACGGATGTCGTCATCCAGCAAATTGAGGCCATCGAGAACTGCTGGATTATGGGTAGTGAACAGCAACTGCCTAGGCTTAGCAGCTGACTTCAACCATCCCGCCAGCTTTTGGGTAAGTAGACGAGCCAGATGAGGATTTAGCGCCTGATCAAGATTATCGATGGCAAATATCTTTGGAGACGCGGGGGAAAGGCAGAGAATTGCACAGAACAAAACATACAGGGCGCCTTCACTTGCGTCGTAAGCACTGAGTGTATTTCTTCCTTTCTTCATGAAGCGGTCAGTTATTTTAAGCTCTTGGCTACGCGCAAGACCCGTTACGACATGATTGGAGTCGATATCAGCAACCCAATCGATAAGCTCTAGAACCGAATCCAGAAGCTCATCATCTTGATTCAAAATGTTTTTCTTCAACTCGGCAAACGCTTCGGCCAGACGTCCACCCGATAACCCCAGCGGCTCCCTGTTCTGCAGGTCAGGCGATATAGCCCTCAGCGTCGGTGTATTCGGGCTGTAAATAGCGAATTCCTGCAAATCCTGCATGAGCCGGGCTGCAAGATTTTCAGGTTCCAGCTCTACCAGTTTGAGCGCAGCCAATCCCGCTGTAGGCTTTAGATTTTTCGCGCTACGAACACCTCTCATCAAAATCTCTTGAGTCCCATCCAAAAGGCATTCAGTTTTAAATGTCCAGGCTGGTTCAGGATTTTCAATGGGGTTGAGAATTGAAATCCGGTACTCCTCGTTCTCATGACCTTGAGCGGTCAGGCGGATTTCCGGTGGAAACCTTTCACCTTCAAATGAGCTTTTATACAACCTCGGCAATCCCGGTCGAACGCCTCGCCGCTGTAAAGACTCACTGTCTACTACACCATTAGCGGCGGCACCGAGTACTCCAATAGCCTCAAGGATATTACTTTTACCCACGCCGTTAGCGCCGATAAAGCAATTGACACGCCCTAAATCGAGGTTTAGTTCGGGAATCGACTTGAATCCTTTGATTACAATATTTTTTATCATTCAACACTCCAAGCCGTACTCGCCAAACCCTGAGCTGGTTGTTGCCAGATGTTTTGTGGACAGTCGATCCACCAGCAGTAAGCGTGCATTCTCTTTGCTGGAAAGCGATCGCGCAATCACTGTGCTCAAGTCATTTCGTTAAAGCGAGCAGGACAGCAGGTCTAGCTCATTTCTACCGATCAACTCTGGCAAGTACCGCTTGCATAATTTTTCTCCCGTTGCCCCGCGCGAAAATTAACAACTCTGTTGATGATGGCTTAAGCAATGCGATTCACACCATTTCGTTACGAATCCATTCAACCACCGACGTGCGCTTCGGCGTCCAGCCCAGCAGGTCGCGGGCGTGTTTGCCGCGGACGCGACTGTTGGAGCCGAGGCCGTAGTTGGCCATTTCATAGCCCCACTCGGCTTCGGCATCTTGCAATGGCCAGTCTTGCGGTTCGCCCAGATTGAGGGCTTCGGCCATGGCGGTAGTCATGTCGATGAACGAGGCTTCACCGCTTTCCACAAAGTAGAAAGTGCCCGGCAGATTCTTGGTCAGCGCCAGCCGATACAGGGCGACGACGTCTTCGATGTGCACGTTGGACCAGATGTTCTGGCCGCTGCCGACGTGGCGTACGACGGCGCTTTTGCGCGCCTGTTTCAGCAGTCGCGGCAGTTGCACGCTGTCACGTTTCACGCCGAGGCTGTGTCCGTAGATCAGGGTGTTGCAGATCACCGCCGAGTTCACGCCATCCTTCGCCGCAGCGAGCACAAAATTGTCGATGGCCACACGCGCCGCTTTGTCGACAGTCGGTTCCGGGAGGTTGTCTTCGTAGTAAATGACATCGCTGGATTTGCCGCCGGAGGCATCGCCGACGATGCTCGATCCGCTGGTATGCAGAAAGACTTTATTGGAGCCGCGCAAAGCGTCGAGCAAGGCTTCAACTGCACCGCGATGATCACTGCTGGCAGCGTTGATCACGGCATCGGCGGCACGCGCCTGCTCCGTGAGCAAGTGGCTATCATCGAGGGTACCGATTACCGCGTTCATACCCAGTGCTTTGAGCTCATCAGCCTGCTCGGCACTACGCACCAGGCCGGTGACTGTATGCCCGGCCTGAACCAGACCGGTGGCGATGGAACCGCCAATAAAACCGGCAGCGCCGGTGACGAATACGTTCATGGATTAACTCCCTGCGTGAATAAGTGATGCAGCGAGTATCGACCGCTAAACCTCGGCGAAAAACCCGCCACAGGCCAATTCACTCTTGCGCAGGGATCACGAATCAGCCCTTGAATTCGGCGCTGGCGTAGGCGGCGAGTTTGCTCTGGATAAAGTCGAGGAAGCACTGGATGCGCAACGCCAGTTGCGAGTTGCGGTAGTACACGGCGTTGATCGGCTGGCGGTAGCCGCTGTTGAATTCACCCAGCAGGACTTTCAGGCGTCCGGCGCGGATGTCTTCGATGGTCATGAAGTGCGACAGACAGGCGATGCCCTGCCCTTCCAGCGCCAAATGGCGCACGGTCTCGCCGCTGGAAGCGCTGATCGCCGGGGTGATCGGCCAGCGATCGCCGTGCACATAGCGCAGCGGCCATTGGTTGAGGCCTTCGTTGTGGGTGAAGCCGAGCAGCGTGTGTTCACTCAGGTCAGCGACCTGCCGGGGCGCGCCGTGCTTTTTCAGGTAAGCAGGGCTGGCGACGATCAATAACGGACTGCAACCGAGCGAACGTGCGTGCAGCGTCGAATCGGCGAGGGTGCCGATGCGGATGGCGACGTCGGTGCTTTGTTCCAGCAGGTCAATGATCAGGTCATTGCTGTTGAGTTCGAGCTGAATGTCCGGATACAACTGCCGGAACTCGTCGATGTAGGGAACGATGGCGTGGAGCATGAACGGCGAGGCGGCGTTGATGCGCAGCCGTCCGGACGGGGTTTGCTGGCGCGAGGACAGGCGTTCTTCGAGTTGATCCATCTGGTCGAGAATCAGCTTGGCCTGTTCGAAGAAGTACTTGCCCTCCTCGGTCAGGTCCATGCGCCGCGTGGTGCGGTTGATCAGGGTGGTGTCGAGCTTGGCTTCCAGCTTCGATAACGTGCGGCTGACGGCCGACGGCGTCTGCCCGACCTGTTCGGCGGCGGCGGAAATCGAACCGCACTCGATCACGCAGACGAAAATCTGCAACTCATCGGATCTGGCTTTCACGGATACCCTCTTTGAAATCGCCAAGATCGCAGCCAGTCGGCATCCCCCCTGCAGGAGCTGCCGCAGGCTGCGATCTTTTGCTGTTACCCGGATAGTAGCCCGAAACCCATCAATCCTTGAGGCCCAATACCTCAGTCAGATGCTGCTCATAACGCACCACATCATTTTCGATATTCGGACGCTTCATCACGTCAACGCAAAGGAAGGTTGGCAACGCGGTCATGCCGAGGAATTCGTTGGCCTTGTGGAACGGGAAATACACTGCATCCACGCCCTTGGCTTCGAAGAAATCCGTCGGATCATCGAAGGCTTGCTGCGGTGCGTTCCAGGTCAGTGACAGCATGTATTGCTTGCCCTGAATCAGACCGCCACTGCCGTACTTCTGCGAGGCATCGGAGCGGGTTCGACCGTCGCTGGCGTAGAGGCTGCCGTGGCCCTCGGTGAAGACTTCGTCGATGTATTTTTTCACCGTCCACGGCGCGCCCATCCACCAGCCCGGCATCTGGTAAATGATCACGTCGGCCCAGAGGAATTTCGCCACTTCTTCGGCCACGTCGTAGCCCTCATCAATGAAGGTGGTCTTGACGTCGAGACCGCCGCGATCGAGCACGCTCAGCGCGGTTTCGTGCAGGGTGGTGTTGTAGCGGCCATCGGAGTGGGCGAATTTTTTACCGCCATTGAGCAGCAGGACTTTTTTCATCGAAAAAACCTCGGCGCAGCCTTTGAGGCTGGATTGAAACAGGAATTGGAATGACGGCAGATTAACCATCGAGCTCGCGCGGAAACAGCCACATCGGCGCAAAATACATTTGATCAAAACGCACGAATCGATCACCAATTGTTGCCGTAGCATCGCCGCTTTCTGCTTTTGAGGAAGTTGTGATGAGTGAACGCCAGGGTTTCATCCTGCACGCCAAGACCCGCCCGGAAAAAGCCGCTGAATTCGAAGCGCTGTTCCGTGCTTACGTCGAGCCGAGCCGCGCCGAACCGGGCTGCATCGAGTACCACATGCTGCGCGACCAGCAGGATCCGACGCTGTTTATCTTCTACGAGATCTGGGCCAGCCAGGCGCATCTGGATGAGCACTCGGCATTGCCGCACATGACGGAGTTCTTCGCCAAACGCATGGAATATCTGCAGCAAGATTTCGATATCCGCCCGATCGACATGCTCAGCGAATCGTCGGCTAGCCGCTGATCAGCAAATGGGCGCCGAGCGCGCCCAGTCCGACGAAGAACACACGCTTGAACAGCACGGCACTGATGCGCTGGCGCAGCCATTGGCCAAGCCACATGCCGAGCATGGCCGGGATCAGCGCCAGCAGCGAGGCGCTCAATTCGCCACCGCCGAGTGCGCCGTGCCAGAGCAGCCCAAGCGCCAGCGCCAGGGTCGAAACCGTGAAGGACAGGCCGAGCGCCTGCACCAGCTCATCGCGGCTCAGCCCCAGTGCTTGCAGGTACGGCACCGCCGGAATCACGAAGACGCCGGTGGCGGAGGTGATGACGCCCGTAATCAGGCCGGACAGCGGGCCAAGCCACGATTCATGCTCGGGTTTGACCTGTAGCGTGGGCAGGAACAATCCGCTCAACGCATACAGCAACAGCGCCGCGCCGAGTCCGCGCACCACCCAGTGCCCGCCGGACAGACCGATCCAGAGGATGCCGAGTCCGGTGCCGAGGAAAATCATCAGCAACATGGGCCAGAGGCGTTTCATCAAGCTTTTCAGATGGCCGCCGAAGGTCAGTTGCCAGAGATTGGTCAGGGTAGCGGGGATGATCAACAATGCAGCTGCCTGCGCCGGCGCCATAGCCAGACCAAGCAGGCCCATGGCGACAGTGGGCAGACCGAGGCCGATGACGCCTTTGACCATGCCGGCGAGCAGGAAAGTAGCGATGACCAATAGAGACAGGGTCAGGCCGAGGTTTTGGTAAAAGTTGGTGAGTGTGTGCATGGGGATAATGTGCACTGATCCGGGCTGGATGAAAATCTGCCATATACTGAGCCTGCCTCTGTCAGGACAGGAGGCTGAACTTTGCATTGATGCGTCTGACCTCATCGCGGCAAGCCACCACAATCCACAGGCAAACCCCATGCACTTCGACCTCACCGACCTGCGCCTCTACCTGCACATCCTCGACACCGGCAATATCACCGCCGGCGCCGCCCGCAGTCACTTGTCCCTCGCTGCCGCCAGCGCCCGAATCCGCGCGATGGAAGCCTCGCTGGGCGCCGAGTTTCTCGAACGCGGCCGCCGTGGCGTCACCCCGACGCCCGCCGGCAAAGCCCTCGCCCGCCATGCGCGCATCCTTCTGCAACAGGCCGAACGCATGCAGCAGGATCTGGCCGATTATGCGCAAGGCGTCAAAGGCCAGGTGCGGCTGTTGTGCAACACCACGGCGATCACCGAGTACCTGCCGGAAGTGCTCGCGGACTTTCTGCGCAACCATCCCAATCTGGACATTGATCTGCAGGAATTACCCAGCGCGCGAATTACCCATGCCTTGCGTGAAGGCGCAGCGGATCTGGGCATCGTCTCCGACGCGGTCGACACAAACGGCTTACAGACTCAGGCGTTTCGCGACGATCCGCTGGTGTTGATTCTTCCGCTCGATCACCCGCTGTCTGATGCCGCCGAGGTCAGCTTCAGCGACGCGTTGCAGCATGACTTTGTCGGACTGAGTGCCGACAGCGCATTGGCGATTTATCTGGAAGAACAGGCGCTGCACAGCGGCGCACGGATGCAGGTGCGCATACGCGCCGATGGCTTTGATGGCGCGATGCGCATGGTCGCCCGAGGCGCCGGACTGGCCATCGTGCCCTTGGCCGCTGTCGAACGCGCGAGGGGCGATCGGTTCGAGTGCGTGACTCTCAACGAGCCATGGGCGCGCCGCAGGTTATTGCTCTGCACAAGAGACTTCGCGGCACTGCCGGGTTATGCCCAGGCGTTGTTACAAGCGCTCATCAATGCGCGCGTTTCTGAGCACTCCGATGTCGACCCCAGACAACTGAACGGCGACCGGGCGCTATAGGGTGCAACTTCGATTTTCAAGTCCACTTGACCGGAGTTCCCATGACCGCGACCGCCCCAATCACCGTTCTGCGCGACACTCACCCGCTGCCGGTACTCGACGCCTGCAAGTGGGAAAAACTCGAAGGCGACCCGCACACCGTCAACCTCAATGCGTACACCAGCGAAGACGGCAGCAAGATCATGGGCACCTGGATCTGTACGCCGGGCAAGTGGCGCGTCGATTATGTGAAGTGGGAATACTGCCATTTCCAGGAAGGCTACTGCGTGATCACCCCGGACGGCATGGCGCCGATCCACCTGCGCGCCGGCGATATCTTCGTGGTTGAGCCGGGTATGAAGGGCACGTGGGAAGTGGTCGAGACCGTGCGCAAGTATTTCGTGTTCGCCTGATGCAAAAAAGCCGGGGAATCACCCGACGTGATTTCCCGGCAAATGATATTCATACCACCACGATCCCAATGTGGGAGCGAGCTTGCCCGCCAAAGCGGACTGTCAATCAATTATCTATTGATACAGACGCCGTCTTCGCGAGCAGGCTCGCTCACACAGGTTTTTCACCAAGGCCTTCTACTGTGGTTTGCGATAGCTGTTGATGATCGCCGAGAAGTCTTTACCGCCATCACCACGCTGACTCATCGCCTGATACAACTGCTGCGCCACCGCGCCGAGCACAACCGGTTGGTGCGCCTGCCGCGCCGCTTCTGTGGCCAGACCGAGATCCTTGAGCATCAACTCCGCCCCGAAGCCACCGGTATATCCGCGCGAGGCCGGCGCCGTCTCGACGATGCCCGGCCACGGGTTGTACATTTCCGAACTCCAGCAACGGCCGGTCGAGCTGTTGATGATCCCGGCCAGCACCGAGGTGTCGATGCCCAGCGCATCGCCCAAAGCCATCGCCTCGCTGACGCCGACCATCGAGATCGCCAGCAGCAGGTTGTTGCAGATTTTGGCGATCTGGCCGGTGCCGACTTCACCGCAATGCACGATGTTGCGGCCCATCTGCGCCAGCACCGGTTGCAGGGTCGCGAACAACGCCGGGGTAGCGCCGACCATGAAGGTCAGCGTCCCGGCCGTAGCACCGCCGGTGCCACCTGACACTGGCGCATCAGCCATGGCCACGCCGTGTTTGGCCGCTGCGGCCGCTACGTCGCGCGCGGTCTGCGGATCGATGGTGCTGCAATCCACCGCCGGCACGCCTTGGCGAATGCCGGCGAGCACGCCCTCTTCACCCAGCCAGACACTGCGCACGTGTACAGCCGCCGGGAGCATGGTGATCACCAGTTCGGCATCTTCCGCCGCCTCGCGGGCTGAAGCGCGGATGGTGCCACCCAGTTGCTCGAGTTCCGCCAGCACGGTTTTGTTCAGGTCGACCAGATTCAGCGAGTGGCCGGCCTTGATCAGGTTGCGCGCCATCGGCGCGCCCATGTTGCCCAGCCCGATAAATGCGATTTTCATGATCGAACCCTCAGCGCAGGTTGATGGTGGTGTTCACGCCGTCGTTGACGCTGTCGTCGTCGAACCAGCGCGCCGTGACCGTTTTGGTCTGCGTGTAGAACTGCACCACTTGCTTGCCGTACGGGCCGAGGTCGCCGAGTTTCGAACCGCGCGAGCCGGTGAAGCTGAAGAACGGTACCGGTACCGGAATCGGGATGTTGATACCGACCTGACCGACGTCGATTTCCGTCTGGAATTTACGCGCCGCCGCACCGCTGTGGGTGAACAGGCCAGTGCCGTTACCGAATGGGTTGGCGTTGACCAGCGCAATCGCTTGATCGAGGGTATCGACTTCGAGCACCACCAGCACCGGGCCAAAGATTTCCTGGGTGTAGATCTGCATGTCGGTGGTCACACCGGAGAACAGGGTCGGGCCGACAAAGTTGCCTTGCTCGTAGCCCGGCACGCTGATGTCGCGACCGTCCAGTTCAAGCTTGGCACCTTCCTTGATGCCGCTTTCGATCAGCTCAAGAATTCGCGCCTTGGCCTTTTTCGAAATCACCGGACCGACATCGGTGCCCGGCTCGCTGCCGGCGTTGACCTTGAGTTTCTGCGCCAGCGCTTTCAGGTCTGGCAGCCACTGTTTTGCGGCACCGACCAGCACCACCACCGACGTGGCCATGCAACGTTGCCCGGCCGCACCGAAACCGGCACCGACCAAGGCATTCAGCGCTTGCTCGCGATTGGCGTCCGGCAGTACCACGGCGTGGTTTTTTGCGCCCATCATCGATTGCACGCGTTTGCCGTGTTTGCCGGCCAGGTCATAAACGTGGGTGCCGACAGCGGTCGAACCGACGAACGACACGGCTTTGATGTCCTTGTGCGTGCACAGACCATCGACCACATCCTTGCCGCCGTGAACCACGTTGAGCACACCCGCCGGAACGCCAGCCTCAATGGCCAGTTCCACCAGCAGCATAGTCGACAGCGGATCCTGCTCCGACGGCTTGAGCACGAAGGTGTTGCCGCAGGCGATCGCCATCGGGAACATCCACAGCGGAATCATCGCCGGGAAGTTGAACGGCGTGATGCCGGCGCAGACGCCGATCGGCTGGCGCAGGGTGTAAGTGTCGACGCCGCCAGCGACGTTCTCGGCGAACTCGCCCATTTGCAGGGTGCCGATCGAGCAGGCGTGCTCGACCACTTCCAGGCCACGGAAAATATCGCCCTCGGCATCAGCAATGGTTTTGCCTTGCTCGGCGCTGAGCACCACGGCGATGCGTTTGGAATGTTCGCGAATCAACGCTTGCAGCTTGAGCATGATGCGCATCCGCGCGCCGATCGGGGTCAGTTTCCAGGTCTGGAAGGCACGCTGGGCGGCGCTGACGGCGGCATCGACTTCAGCGGCGGTGGCGAACGGTACTTTGGCCAGCACTTGCTGGGTCGCCGGGTTGACGATGTCGTGCCATTCACTGGTCTGCGACTCAACCCACTCGCCGTCGATCAGCAGTTTTACCTTTTGCAGTGTGGTGTCGTTGGGCGTAAGCGATGCGTTCATGCTGGTCTCCAGAACTTGTTTTTATCGTAGGAGCCAAGGCGAAAGGTTCGCCTTGAGATGAGGCGTGTGTCCAGAATGGTTGTCGGACGGTTTTTGGAGTATAGATGTGCAAACTTCTAATAAGAACGCACATATAAGCCCGTCCATCATGCAAAAAAACATCACCTCGCTAGGCTCGCTGAACTGGGACGACCTGAAGTTTTTCCTCGAAGTCGCCCGCACCCGCAAAGCCAGTACCGCCGCCAAACGGCTGGCCGTCGACTACACCACGGTGTCGCGCCGGATCAGTTCGCTGGAAGCAGCGCTCGGTACATTGCTGTTCGAAAAATCCCGCACCAGCGGTTTCGTCCTGACCACAGAGGGTCAGCGCTTGCTCGGCTATGCCGAGTCGATCGAAAGCACGTTGCACATGGCCTGCGAGCAAGTCTCGGGCTCCGGCGTGGCTCTGTCCGGGCATGTGCGCATGGGCTGCACCGAAGGCTTCGGCAGTTTTTTCATCACCCCGCAGCTGAGCCATTTCGTCGACGCCTACCCAGCTATCTCGGTGGACATCCTGCCGCTGCCGCACTTCATCAGCCTGTCCAAGCGCGAGGCCGACATCGTCATTGCTCTTGAGCGGCCGGAGCACGGGCCGTACGTCTGCTGCAAACTTTGCGACTACCGTTTGCAGCTGTACGCAACCCAGGATTATCTGGACAAACACCCGCCCATCCGCCGCCCAGCGGATTTGAGCAAGCATCAATTCATCAGTTACGTGGACGACCTGGCGTTCAGCTCGGAGCTGCTTTACCTGGCCAACGTGGTGCCCGGCGCCAGCGCACATTTGCGCAGCACCAGCGTGATCGCGCAATACGTCGCCGCGCAGCAGGGGCGCTCGCTGGCGATCCTGCCGTGCTTTCTCGCTGCACAGGATCCGCGATTGCTGCCGGTGTTGCCGGAGGAAATCGACATCACACGGCAGTTCTGGATGTACTGCCGGGAGGATCTGCGCAAGCTCAAGCGGATTACGTTGTTGTGGGATTACATCCGTGAGGTGACTGAGCGCAATCAGGCGTTGTTGATGGGCGAAACGCGGGAGATGCGCTTTGCCGATTAATCGGCGCTGACCACAATCGACACCCGGCGGTTTTCCGTACGCCCCGCTGCGGTGTCGTTGGAAGCCACCGGCTCGCTGCTGCCCAGGCCTTGCAGCTGGATGTTCTCCTGCTTCATGCCGACCGTGCCGAGGACGTTGGCAACGCTCTTGGCCCGGCGCAGCGAC
The DNA here is from genome assembly GCF_044542195.1 of Pseudomonas sp. NPDC079367. Classification (NCBI taxonomy): domain Bacteria; kingdom Pseudomonadati; phylum Pseudomonadota; class Gammaproteobacteria; order Pseudomonadales; family Pseudomonadaceae; genus Pseudomonas; species Pseudomonas sp. NPDC079367. The sequence continues at coordinate 11,711 of NZ_JBITTW010000054.1, read as the reverse complement.
AGTTGCTGATTGTAGGTTTCCTTGCCCGACGCATCGGTGTGGCCATCGACCCGAACGCGCTCGATACCCACGCCAAGCAGCGCCTTGCCGATGCGTTCGACGATTTCCGTGCTGGGTGCATTCAGGCTTTCGACATCGCTACCAAACAGCACTTTGCCCGACAGGCCGAACTCCCAACCATCGTCGGTCAACTCGAAACCCTGCTGTTTGAGCACGGCGACCTGCGCGGGGGTCAGGCCTTTCTTTGGGCTGGTCTGGCAACCGCTCAGCGTCAGCGCGGCTATCAACAGCAAAACGGAAAACAGTCGAACGGGAAGAGTGAACACGGACATCAGCTCCTGGTGTGAACGGAATCGACCGGGCGCTCCGACCCGGCCGTAAATTGCGCGCCGCGCGACAGGCGCTTGGCCTGATACATCGCCGCGTCGGCTGCGTTAAGCAAGGTCCCTGGCGTGGCGCCATGATCGGGGTAAACGGCGATGCCGATGCTGAGCGAGGTCACCACACTGGTATCGCCCGGCAGGGTGATCGGCATGTCCATGCTGGCGAGGATCTTGTCAGCGATGTGCTCAGCGTCTTCAATCGCGTGAAGCGGCGCGAGCAGCACGGCGAACTCATCCCCACCCAACCGAGCGACCAGATCCTCCTCACGCAATTGCGCTCGCACGCGATTGGCGATGGCCACCAGCACTGCGTCGCCCGAGGCGTGGCCGAAGTTATCGTTGATGCCTTTGAAGCGGTCGCTGTCGAGAAACAGCACGGCCACCCGCTCATCGTGTTTTTTGCTGTTACGCAAGGCACGGATCAAACGTCCTTCGAAAAACGCGCGGTTGGGTAACCCGGTGAGACTGTCGTGGGTCGCTTGATGGGCGAGCGTTTCGTTTTCGTTTTGCAGATGGGTTTGCCAGGACTCCAGTTCGCCGAGCAAGGCATTGAAGTCGTTGCCCAGATTATCCAGTTCGGCGATTTGCGCCGGCGGCACCCGCCGATCCAGTGCCCGCTCGCTGCGCGCGGCGTGTGCGACGGAGGCGAGGCTGTGCAATGGGCCAATGATTGCGCGCAGTTGCCGTCGCGCCAGATAAAGCGCGACCCAGGCGCTGATCGCGGTGCACAGTACAATTCCGGCCAGGCCACTGAGCAGGAAACGCATCAGGCTGCCGCCGTGACCGATGAGCAGGACCCGACCGATTTCGCGGTCCTGATGCTCGATCGGCAAACTGACCGGTTTTTCCAGAATGGCGCGTGTGATCTGCATTTCCAGCTCGGAGAACAGGCCGGTCTCGGCGCGCTGCCATTGGGCAATCAATTGGCCTTGCGCGTCCAGCACTCGGGCATCCGCCACTTCTTCGGTGGAGGCGATGATCGCCAGCGCCTCGGTTGCCGCTGCTTTGTCATTGAACACCACAGCCGCTTCGACGGTGTAGCTGATCGAACGGGCGATCAAATGCAGGTTGTGATCGGCGTATACCCGCAGCGCCAGCAAACCCAGCAAGGTCAGCGAAATACTGGCCATCGCCACCGCCATCAGCGCGACAATCAGATGCCCACGGCCGATGACCGAGCCAAGAGTCGGGCGAGCCTTCCAACTGAACAGCTTCATGGCGCTGCCGCTTTGCGACGGGACAACTGCAGCACGCTGGGATGAATGCGTACGCCGCTGCGAGCGACCGAGTCGAGATTGACCTCGAACGACACCTGCTCATCGCCGACGCGCAGGCAGAACAGACTGCCAACGGTGCATTGATCGTCCGCTTCGCTGATGCTCAGCACCGGATGCCCGATCAACGATGCGAACAGGCGACTGCGTTCAGCGGCGGTGAGCTTGCCGATGTACACCGCGTCGCATTCGCTGACGATGGCCGGGTTGTCCGCCAGCAGACGACGCACAGCCACCGGCCGGCCAGTGGCTTGCGTGGTGCCTTTGACCAGGTCATCGGTGTATTCGGTGGGGCCGACAATGCACAGGCGTAACTGCACCGGTTCCACTGGCCAGCGGGCATAACTGAGGATACCAAGGACGACTTGCGTCACGGCTTTGGCCCGTTGCTCGGCCGGCCCGGTTTGCGCTTGTGCGATGGCGTTGCCCGTCAGCAACCAGAGCAAAACGATCAGCAATGCCCGCTGGCAGGCAACCACACGCTCTGTCGTCCGGACGGCCACCTTCATGCAGGAATTCTCTTGAAGCGTAACGAAATGATGCCGCAACGATAGCACAGCGCCGAAACGCCAGCGAGGCGCTCGCCTGACCGACTGGTCAGTAATCGTTGCCGATCATCCAGCGCTTCATCCCTGAGGCTGGGCGCCCTCTTCCAGTTCCAGCATCAGCCCGCTCAGACGCTTGACCTTGCGCTGCACCGCTTCCTCAAACACGCCGGCACGCGGCTCGATCAAGGTAAACCAGTGCCGCGCGCGAGTGATTCCGGTGTAGATCAGCTCTTTCGTCAGCACGGGGTTCAGCGCATCCGGCAGGATCAGCGCCGTATGGGCGAACTCCGAACCCTGGGACTTGTGCACTGTCATGGCGTATACGGTTTCGACGTCATTGAGCCGACTCGGCAACACGAAACGCACGCCGCCCTGACCGTCGTTGCGAGGAAATGCCACGCGCAGAACAGTTTTGCCAATCTCTGCGCTTTCACTCTCGGGCAGTTTCAGGGCAATGCCGATGTCGCCGTTCATCAGGCCCAAACCATAGTCGTTGCGGGTCATCAGCACCGGGCGACCTTCATACCACTGCTGATCGCTTTCGATCAGACGCGCCTTGAGCAACGCCGCCGTGATGCGCTGGTTCAGGCCTTCTACACCCCACGGGCCCTTGCGCACGGCGCACAACAACTGGAACGTGTCGAACGCCTGTAAAACTTCACGCGCCCAATCGGTCCAGTCCGCATGCTCCAGTGTCCGCGTCGATGGCGGGCGTTGATCGCGCAGCACGCTCAGATAATGGCGATAACCTTGCGGGCCGTTACCGTGACCGTCTAATAACAGCCGTTCGAGCTTGTGATCGTGCTCACCTTTGAGCGGCAGTGAATACACGTCGTCGTAGCCGCCGGCGATGAGCAGCTGTCGCGCCTCCTCGGCCAGTTGCTGGTTGACCCGACGCGCAAGCTGACCGATGCCGCTGCCCTCGCCGAAGCGGCGCGAGTGACGCAGCATCACGACCTGTTGCGCCAGCGGATGGGCGCCATCGTGGTCTTCATGCAAACCGCTGTCCAGCAACGACTCGCCACTGACTGACTCCAGCCATTGCCGCGTTTGCGGGCTGTACCAACCGCCCTCGGCGTCACGGCAAAGATCGCCCAGCACCGCCCCGGCCTCGACCGACGCCAACTGATCCTTGTCGCCCAGCAGCACCAGCCGTGCATGCGCCGGCATGGCGTCGAGCAAGTTCGCCATCATTTCCAGATCGATCATCGACGCTTCATCGACCACCAGCACATCCAGCGGCAGGCGGTTGCCGGCATGGTGACGGAAATGCCGGGTGCCCGGTCGGCTGCCGAGCAATCGGTGCACGGTGGTCACATCGCTGGGGATCGCCACGCGCACCGCTTCGGCGACTTGCAGCGATTGCACTTGCTGACTGATCGACTCGGTCAGGCGCGCGGCGGCCTTGCCGGTCGGTGCGGCCAGACGAATACGCAACGGCTGGCCAGCCTCGACGGCCGGTGCCTGCAGCAGTGCGAGCAGGCGCACCACCGTGGTGGTTTTCCCGGTGCCCGGGCCGCCGGTGATGATGCTGAAGGCGCTGCGCGTAGCGAGAGCACAGGCGAGTTTCTGCCAATCGATGACAACTGCGGATTCCGCGCCGCCGAACAATTCATCCAGACGCTGCGGCAGATCATCCGGCGTCGGCTCTTGTTGCAACAAGCGTTGGCGCAACGCTGCATCGATGCGGCGTTCGTAGGTCCAGTAGCGGCGCAAGTACAGGCGTTTCGAGGACAACACCAACGGACGTGTCTGCGCCGTTTCACTCGCATCAGCGGCCAGCGCGACCAGCGAGCTGCTTGCCAGCACCTTGCACCAATGGGCTCCATCGAGCGTTTCGAGCAGTTGTGAAGGCAGCAGCAACACACCGCCCTGCACATCGCCTTCGGGTGGCAATGACAATGCAAAATCCGGCGCCTTGAGGGTTTCGAACAGATCCAGACACACATGACCATGGCCGAGCTGGTGGCTGGTCAGCGCCGCCGCGAGCAGCACCAGCGGATCGGTCTCGGGCTCGAGCTCATGCAGGAAAGCGACAAAGGCTCGGTCCAGCGCGCGCAGCCAGCCGCGCTCGACCCAACGACTCAGCAACAACAGCAAATCATCGGCGCGGGCCAGTGGCGAGAGTTTCGACAGACTGTCAGCTTCCAGTGGTGTCGGCAGCAGATCGGCGAAGGTGCGGTTCATAGCAGGACTCCCTGTTCCCAGGCGGGTTCGGACCTGCGCTCGGGTTTGCCCTGGAACATCCGGTCGAGGCGTTCGATCAACTCCCTTGGCGGACGCACGAAGTACACGCCGCGACTCTCTGCACGTGTACCGCGCAAAAACAAATACAGCGCCCCGCCGACGTGGCGGTCGTAATCGTAATCCGCCAAGCGAGCCTTGAGTTGGCGGTGCAACGCCAACAGATACAGCACGTATTGCAGGTCATAACGGTTGTCGAGAATCGACTGCTCCATGGCCTGTTCGGTGTAGGCCTGCTCATCCATGCCGAGCCAATTGGATTTGTAATCGGCGACGTAATAACGGCCGGCGTGCTCGAATGTCAGGTCGATAAATCCCTTGAACATGCCGTTGAGCTGCACCGGCTCCGCCGCAACGCGGGCAACGCCATTGTGGGTGTGCTGGCGCACCTGTTCGTCGAGTTTGAGCACGTCGACTTTATGGCTGGCGAACCAGAACTCCATCTCGACACGGTGTTGCTTCAACTGCTCAAGAACCACTGACGGTTGCCCTCCAGTGACCGGCAATGGCGACTTGAGCAAATGCTGCAGCCAGTCAGTCAGCGTGGTGATCCAGCCTTGCCAGCCGCGCAGATTGCAGCGCCGGGCAATCGCATCTTCCAGCGCCTCTCGGGTAACCGCAAAACCTTCAGCGCCCGCCCATTCGAGCAAACCATGCAAAAAAGTGCCAGGATTCGGTCCGCGAGGAAACCGGTGAATATCGGCGCCACCGCTGACGATTTCTCGGGGTGCATCGGGGTCGAGGCGCTCGTCGTCAAAAAGCTTTTGCGCCTGCGGACTGTCCGGTGCTTCATCGCTGCCGACACTCAATACGTCGCTGATGCGCAAAGCGCTATAGGAAGCGATCCACCAGTTTTCACTGGCTTTGCGCTTGGGCCGTAGCGTGGCTCGCAGGACTGTTTGCGTGCGCGGCGGCTGATAATGCTCGTCAGTGGGCTGAGGCATTTCGCCGATGCCGATGGCCGGGCAGTCTTGCTGCAGCTCTTGCAGCCAGTGGGTCAGTTCACTGGATTCGCGCAGACCGGCACCGCCGCCCAGCAAGTAACCCAGCGCAGAAAGGTGCAGCACGGAGCTGTTGTTATTGCCGCGTTTGAGGTCAGTGACGCCCAACCAGCAGGCATGTTGCGCCCGGGTCAATGCGACATACAGAAGACGCAAGTCTTCGGCCAGACGCTCATCATCTGCCTGGGCTATCAACTCGACGGTCGGTTTGAGGCTGATCTGCGCCTTGCCTGAAGCGTCGTGGTAATGCAGCGGCAAACGGCTGCCATCCACAGGTTTCGCCGAGCAGATGAATGGCAAAAATACCAGCGGATATTCAAGGCCCTTGGATTTGTGGATGGTCACCACCTTGACCAGTTGCTCGTCACTTTCCAGACGCAGGATCTGCTCTTCGCCCGCCTGACCGGAGACTGCCAGCAGCTCGGCCAGATGACGGATCAACGCTTGCTCACCGTCCAGTTCAGCGGCGGCTTGCTGCATCAGTTCCGAAAGGTGCAAAAGATTGGTCAGCACGCGCTCGCCATCACTGCGCTGCATCAGAGTGTGCGGTAAGTGGAAATCGTGCAGCAGGCGTCGCAACATCGGCAACACGCCCTGTTTGCGCCAGAGCTCGCGATAGCCGCGAAATTGCATGACCCGGGCTTCCCAGACCATTTCGTTCTGGTTCAAGCGTTCCAGCTCGATCAGCGGCAGGTTCAGTGTGGTGCAGGCCAGCGCGGCCTTGAGCGAACGCTCGACATCGGGCTCGGCGCAAGCTTTCAACCAGGCCAGCAGGTCATGCGCCTCTTGCGCGGCGAAGACCGAATCCTTGTCCGACAGATAAACGCTGCGCACGCCTCTGGCGGCAAGTTCGGAGCGTACGGCCTGGGCCTCTTTACCGTCGCGGACGAGGATCGCGATGTCAGAAGGACGCAAACCTCTGAAGTCGTCTGCCTGGACGAAACCAGCGCTGCCGGTTTGCCCGCCATTGAGCAACCTGGTGATTTCACTGGCGCAGGCTGCAGCCATTTGCTGGCGGTAGACTGCGCTGGACAGCGGCTGCTCGCTGGGCAATAGCCAGACGTTCAGCGCCGCGATGTCATACCCGGCAATCCGCAGCGTTTCCTTGCGTCCTTGAGACTCCACCGGTAGAAACGGCACAGGGTTATCGCCGGTTTTATCGCGAAACAAAAACGCGCCGCGCCCCTGCTCTCGGGACTCGGCGCGTTCGAATACGTGATTGACCGCTTTGACCATGCCGTGGCTGGAGCGGAAGTTGGTGCCGAGCGTATGCAAGCGGCCGGTTGTGGCCTGGCGTGCGCGCAAGTAGGTGTAAATGTCGGCCCCGCGAAAGGCGTAGATCGCCTGTTTGGGATCGCCGATAAGGAACAGGCCGGTATCAGGGTGGTTCTCTTCGATGCGATAGATACTCTCGAAGATGCGGTATTGCACCGGATCGGTGTCCTGGAATTCGTCAATCAGCGCCACCGGAAACTGCTCGCGGATCAGCGTCGCCAGGCGCTCGCCGCCCTCCGATTGCAGCGCGGCATCCAGGCGCAGCAGCATGTCGTCGAAACCCATTTCCGCGCGACGGCGCTTCTCTTCCTCAAAACGCGCGCCCACCCACTTGGCAGCGTGTTGCAGAACCGCAGCGTCGGGCGTCGGCAAAGCGTCGAGGCTCGATTTGAGTCCGGCCATGGCGTCCAGCCCCGGATGACTGGGGGCCTGGCCCTTCCATGCCTCGGCCATGCCGTCGGGTGTCAGTCGGGTGAAGCCGGTGCCAATGTCCAACTGCTCTAGGGACTCGTCTTCGGCCCAGGCCTTGAGTTTCTCGAACCAGGGCTCGAAATATCGCGGCTGCATCTTGCGGCCATCGACGGCTTTGCTGGCGACGCCCTCATGGCACAGGACAAGCAGTTCGTCTGCCCAGTCACGCCAAGGCATTTTCAGCTCGACCAACGCAGCTCGGCGCTCCAGCATACATTCGGCGATCAGCTCCGCCGGGCCCTTGCCTTCATCGGTGTCACGCTCGGAGGCAAACAAGCCGCGTACGCGAGGCAACAACGCCGCAGGGCCACCCCAGTTGCTGCGCACCCAATTCAGCGCATCGCCCTGCATCGGGTAGCAGAACAGCCGCCAGTAATCGCGCAGCACCTCGCCGAGCAAATCGCTGTGATCGGTTTCCAGCGACTGCGTGAACAGGCTGCCACTGTCGAACGCATGCTCGCGCAGCATGCGCTGACACCAACTATGGATGGTCGAGACAGCGGCTTCGTCCATCCATTGCGCGGCGATATCGAGGCGGTTGGCACAGCCCGGCCATTGCGGCGGGTTGAACTGATCGCGCAGTTCGGCAACCAGTCCGTCAGGCGCGGGAATCTCGTCACGAAAAAAACGCGCGGCCTCGGCCAAGCGTGTCCGAATACGTTCACGCAACTCCTTGGTGGCAGCGTCAGTAAACGTGACTACAAGGATTTGCGGCGGCAGCAACTCGCGTCCGAAACCGCTTGTCTCGCCGCCATGGCCGAGAATCAGCCGCAGATAAAGCGCCGAGATCGTAAAGGTTTTGCCGGTGCCGGCGCTTGCTTCGATCAACTGACTGCCGCGCAACGGGAATGCCAGAGCCAACGGTGTCTTCGTACTCATGGGCGTGCGCCTTCGCTGGACAAGGAACGCCAGGGCGCTTCGAATAACGGGCGGTACAGCGCGTCGCACCAACCGGTGAAGGTTTCGTCTGCTGACAGGGCTCCGAAGTCGGGATATTGCCGGAGCAGCGCCGGGCTTTCACGACGCTCGCCGTCGCTGGTCTGACCGTCACCTTCGTAGGCTTTTCGGGCAGCGGCTTCGGCTTTGACCGGATCAGATTGCGACAGCCAGGCGAATGCGGTTTTTATCGCAATCGGTAAGGGCTGGCGCATGCCGGATTGCCAGGCGAGAAGCAGGTCACCGAGCAAATGCAGCGCTCGGTCGCGCTCCATTGGCTCCAGCAACAAAGTGTCGTCACTCGCCACCAATGCCGTGGTTAACGCATGTTCGCTGGCGCAGGCGACCAGATGGGTGACCCAAGGTTTGGTCAGCCGATGCCACTTGCGTGTTTTGATCGAGCCGATGCTGTTTGGAATGGCCGTGACTGACAGCAGGCCGCCATCGGCTCGTTGGTGCAGGCTCGAGAGCCAGCCTTCCAGACGCAAACCCCGCAAGTCGAAACTGACCGGGATCGCACTGTTCAATGGCGTCGGCCATAACGTCAGCAACTGTTGATACCGCTGCAGCAGATCCGGCAGCGGTTCGATCAACTCGCGTTGCAGACACTCGCCAAAACCGGCCATCGGCAACAAACCGCTGTTTTGCAGACGCAGCGCTCGGGCTTGCAGCGCTTGATCGACATCGTGCGGCTGGCTGAGTGCGGCTTCCAGCAAACTGTCGCTCAGCGTGTAGCGCTGCAACGCGTCCAGCACGAATGGTTCTTCATCGGCTAACGGCGCTTGTGCGGCCTCGAAATAGACCTTGAGTCGTTGAGTGAAAAAATGTCGAACCGGGTTACGCATAAAATCCTGGAGCAACGCCAGCGTCAGCGGATCCTCTTGAACATACGGCTCAAGTAACCGCGCCTCGCTTTGCTGCGCTTCCTCTTGATGCAACACTTGCCATTCGCTGGCATAGCTGAACAGTTGCTCGCCTTCGTGGAAATAGCGGACGCTGAAAGGCTGCAAAGGGTGTTCTTCGGTCAGCGCCTCTAGCAGATCCTGGCTCGCATCGACTGAACGCCAGCCGCTGGCGAGGTGATCGCGCAACTGGCCGATCAGCACTGAGGCAGGTCGTTCGCTGTTGTCGCGGATGCTGCGACCGACCCAACTGATATAGAGCTGAGTGCGTGCGGACAACAGCGCTTCAAGCAACAGATAGCGGTCATCTTCCCGCCGCGAGCGGTCGCCCGGGCGGTAATCGCTGCCCATCAGGTCGAAGTCCAGCGGTGGCTGCGCGCGGGGATAATCACCGTCGTTCATGCCCAGCAGACAAACCAGTTTGAAAGGAATGGCGCGCATCGGCATCAAGGTGCAGAAATTCACCGCACCGGCGAGGAATCGTTGCGACAAACGCCCCTGATCCAGCCCGGCGAGCCATGCTTCGCGAACGACAGTCAGTGGCAACTCGTCAATCAAACCGACCGCCTCGCAGGTGCCGAGCCAGGTTTCGCGAAGTTCTTCCAGTTGGGTCAGCAGGTAGTCGTCGTGCTCGTTGCTGGCCTCGAAAAATACCTGCATCAGCGCCTGCAAGCGCAGCCCCCACTCTCTCGGTTGAGCCGGTTGCGTGAGTTGCTGATGAGCGATTTCCAAGGCATCCAGCAGTGCAACCAGTGGCCCGATCAGGGCAGCATCAAGCCCACCAATTTCATCGTAAGGCTCGATGCCTGCACATCCCTCAGCGCTGCCGACGGCGTAGCCCAACAACATTCGGCGCAGGCCGAAATGCCAGCTGTTCTGCTCCAGCTCTTCAGGCAAACCGAGACCGGCCCGTTGCTCGGCACTCATGCCCCAGCGCACACCGGCGCCTTCGATCCAGCGATGCAGAGTTGGCAGGTCGCGTTCCTCTACGCCAAAGCGAGCACGCAGGGCCGGGACATCGAGCAGGTCAAGGATCTCACTGACCGGGAAACGGCTGTCGGGTAACTTGAGCAGGTGCTCGACCGCGATCAATAAAGGATCGCGTCCACGCTGGCCCTGGTCTGCCAAAGTGAACGGAATGAAGCGCGAATCATGGCGATCAAGCTGACCGAACACCGCACGGATATGCGGCGCATAGCTGTCGATTTCAGGAACCATGACAATTACGTCGCGGGGGCGCAGTTGTGGGTCGGCGCTGAAACGCGCCAAAAGTTGATCGTGCAGGATTTCGACTTCGCGCTGAGCGCTATGGGCGATGTGAAAGCGTATTGAATGGTCCTGCGTCGCATCGACCGCTGGCCAGAGATCGCGTGTCTCGTTGAGTGGACGTAACTCGAGAATGTCATCCTGCAGCTGATTAAGCATGTTGTGGGGCTGGGCTTCGCTGAACAGGTCGATGCGGCCGTCACGAAAGGCTGCACGGTAGCTGTTGGGGTCGTCGTAGCTGTCGAGCAGGTTGATATAGTCGCGACCTTGTTTGCCCCAAGCGGCCAGCAACGGATGTGCGTGCTGATGCAGGGTCTCGGCATCAAGCACGACGGGCATTCCACTTTTGCGCTGTTGCCGCTTGTATTGATGCCGCAGCAGGTCCTTGTCGGCGACGATATCGGCCCAGTGATGGCGGCAAGGATTGTGTACGCAAAGCAGTACCTGGCTGAAGCGCGCCAAACCGGCGAGTGCTTCAAGAACCTGCGCAGGCAACGAAGAAATACCAAAGACGATCACGCGCGGCGGCAGCGCCGTCGGTGCCTTGTCGAGTATGTTGATGCGCTCCATGAAGCGTTGATGTACCCCAGCACGACTCTGCGCCATACCTTGTTCGCCGACATCATCCAGCAGTGCTCGCCACAACTCTGCCTGCCAGCAACTGGTCGGCGGCAGCGGCTTGATTTCACCTCTGACATTGCGCAGTTGATGCCGGCCTTCCGCCCAATCTTCCAGCCAGTCGGCCCGATACACCTGATATTGGTCAAACAAATCGGCCAGACGCTCTGCCAATTGATAGCGCTTGCGCAGATCGCTGTCGTGGGTGAGAAAGCGTTGCAGCGGCTCGAAATGCGGGCGGTCGATTACTTGTGGCAAGAGGCGCATCAGGCGCCAGGTCAGCGGGGCCTTATCGAGCAGTGATTTCGCCGGAATCTCTTCTCGTCCCAGCACCATGCGATAGAGCTGCCACATAAAACTGCCGGGCAATTGCACATCAATTGCCGCAGCTATACCGCATCCACCGAGATCATCTTCTTCAGGATCCTCGGCCAGTGCCAGCTTGAGCCACTGAGCGATGCCGTTGCTTTGCACCAGAGCGATTTCGTTTTCCAGGGGTGCCAGTGGGTAGCGGCGCATGATGCTGACCACAAGGCTGCGCAGTTCATCGAGACTGTTGCTCTGAACCACCATGAATGCAGCGTTGAGGGACTGGGCGTCCGACATATGGATTCCTTGGAAAAACACAAAAGCTGAGGCAGAACCTTAGCATTGTCGGCCGGTTGTGGCAGCCGGATGACGTCTGCAAAGGCTGTAAGAACTTTCTCGCAGGCAAAACAAAACCCCAACTGCTTACGCAATTGGGGTTTCGGAATTTAATCTTGACGATGACCTACTCTCACATGGGGAAACC
>NZ_JBITTW010000053.1:0-34947 GCF_044542195.1 Pseudomonas sp. NPDC079367 | reverse complement strand
CGCCGCGCTGGATATCAACCCTGACCTGTGGTTCTTCGCCTGCCATTTCGAAGGCGATCCGGTGATGCCGGGCTGCCTGGGTCTGGATGCCATGTGGCAACTGGTCGGTTTTTTCCTGGGCTGGCAAGGCCTGCCGGGGCGCGGTCGTGCGCTGGGTTCGGGCGAGGTGAAATTCTTCGGTCAGGTGCTGCCGACCGCCAAGAAAGTCACTTACAACATTCATATCAAACGCGTCCTCAAGGGCAAGCTGAACATGGCCATCGCCGATGGTTCGGTCAGCGTCGACGGACGCGAAATCTACACCGCCGAAGGCCTGCGCGTCGGCGTGTTCACCTCCACTGACAACTTCTAAGGGTTATTCGCATGCGCCGCGTCGTTATCACTGGTCTGGGCATCGTTTCGTGCCTGGGCAATGACAAAGAGACCGTCTCCGCTAACCTCCGTGCAAGCCGCCCTGGCATCCGGTTCAACCCGGAATATGCTGAAATGGGTCTGCGTAGCCAGGTTTCCGGCTCCATCGACCTCAACCTTGAAGAACTGATCGATCGCAAGATCTATCGCTTCGTCGGCCATGCAGCGGCTTACGCCTACCTGGCCATGAAAGACGCCATCACTGACTCCGGCCTGACCGAAGAGCAGGTGTCCAACCCGCGCACCGGCCTGATCGCCGGTTCCGGTGGCGCATCGACCTTGAACCAGATGGAAGCGCTGGACATCCTGCGCGAGAAAGGCGTGAAGCGCGTCGGCCCGTACCGCGTCACGCGGACCATGAGCAGCACCGTTTCCGCCTGCCTGGCCACGCCGTTCAAGATCAAGGGCCTGAACTATTCGATCGCTTCTGCCTGCGCCACCAGTGCTCACTGCATTGGTACCGCCATGGAACAGATCCAGATGGGCAAACAGGACATCGTCTTCGCCGGTGGCGGTGAAGAAGAGCACTGGAGCCAGTCGTTCCTGTTCGACGCGATGGGCGCCCTGTCCAGCAAGCGCAATGACACTCCGGAACAAGCTTCCCGCGCCTACGACAAGGACCGCGACGGTTTCGTCATCGCTGGCGGCGGCGGCATGGTTGTCGTCGAAGAGCTGGAACATGCTTTGGCCCGCGGCGCGAAGATCTACGCCGAGATCGTTGGCTATGGCGCAACGTCCGACGGCTACGACATGGTTGCCCCGAGCGGCGAAGGCGCGATCCGCTGCATGCAGCAGGCGCTGTCCACCGTCGACACCCCGATCGACTACCTGAACACCCACGGCACTTCGACTCCGGTCGGCGACGTCGCGGAAATGAAAGGCGTGCGTGAAGTGTTTGGCGACAAGGCTCCGGCGATCAGCTCGACCAAGAGCCTGTCCGGTCACTCCCTGGGCGCCGCCGGCGTGCACGAAGCGATCTACTGCATGCTGATGATGGAAGGCAACTTCATCGCCGGCTCCGCCAACATCGACGAGCTCGATCCGGAAGTGGCCGATCTGCCGGTGCTGACCAAGACCCGCGAGAACGCCACCATCAACACCGTGATGAGCAACAGCTTCGGCTTTGGCGGCACCAACGCCACGCTCGTACTGAAGCGCTGGGAAGGCAAGTAATTCCCCGCTGCTGAGCCACACATGAAAACGCCCCGACTGGTTCGGGGCGTTTTTTTGTCTGAAGAAAATAGCCAGAACACCGTTGAGCCCTGTACTGATCGTTCCCACGCTCTGCGTGGGAATGCAGCCCGTGACGCTCCGCGTCACTGGACGCGGAGCGTCCCTTGAGGCATTCCCACGCGGAGCATGGGAACGATCAATTCGGGGTGTCTGAAGATGAAACGTTTGTCATGAAACCAAACGCCCTGCGACCGAATGTCGCGGTTTACGCGGCCTGCAGCACTGTTGCGAAAACCGCAACAACACCCTGCGCCAATCGGCGGTTTACTTAGCTGGCTAACAAAACCTATAACAGAGTCCTGCACACGCCTTGGTGCAGATAACCTGAGATTTGGAGCTAGCAGATGACTGTAAAAGTAACTGAACGCGACGATTCACACATGTCCCACGAAGGCCTGGCCGCCGGCATCCGTATCTGGGATGTGCATCAACAAGACTTGCTGGTCGGCATGTTCCACAACGAAACAGATGCGCACAACTACAAGGCCGAACTGGAAGTGCAGGAACAGCAACGAGAGCTGAAGTCCGCCTGAGGCAACCACAGCATTGAAAACGACAAACCCCGCCATGAGCGGGGTTCGTCGTTGTTACAGCCTTGGATTTACCACATCAGATCGTCAGGGATCTGGTACGCCGCGTACGGATCGTCCTCGGCGTTGACCTCTTCGGTCTGCACGTTGAGCTGGACGATACGCTGCGGGTCGCGTTCCTGGATCTTCAGCGCCGCTTCACGGGGAATCACTTCATAGCCGCCATTGTGCTGGACGATCGCCAGCGAACCGCTGCTGAGCTTGTTGCGCATCAGCGTGTTGACCGAGATACGCTTGACCTTCTTGTCGTCGACAAAGTTGTAGTAGTCCTCGGTGGTCAGCTTGGGCAGACGCGAGACTTCGATCAACTGCTTGACCTGCGCGGCACGGGCCTTGGCCTCGGCTTTCTCCTGCTGCTGGCGGTTCAGCTCCTGGTCGCGCTTGACCTTCTCGGCCATGGCTTCCTGGGCGGCGCGCTGCTGCGAATCGTCCAGCTCGGCCTGGCCTTTGTGGGCGAGACGCTGCTGCTTTTGCTTGTCTTTGCTGACCTGTTTGGCCTGCTTTTGGTTGACCAGGCCTGCTTTAAGCAACTGGTCGCGAAGGGAAAGGCTCATCAATGCTTACTCACTTGGGCAACGGCTCAGCCGCAGCTGGGCTCATTCTTTTCCTGGCGTTTGGCTTCGCCCCACAGGGCGTCCAATTCTTCGAGGGTGCAATCTTCCATGGGACGGTGGGTGTCGCGCAATGCCTGTTCGATAAAACGGAAACGTCTCTCAAACTTGCCGTTGGCGCCGCGCAGGGCGGTTTCCGGATCGACCTTCAGATGCCGGGCCAGATTGACCACGGAAAACAGCAGATCGCCGATCTCGTCGGCCACCGCTACCGGATCGTTTTCCGACATGGCTTCGAGCACTTCATCGAGCTCTTCGCGCACCTTGTCGAGCACCGGCAAAGCGTCCGGCCAGTCGAAACCGACCTGCCCGGCGCGTTTTTGCAACTTGGCTGAGCGCGACAGTGCCGGCAACGTGGCCGGCACGTCGTCGAGCAAGGACAACTGCTCGGGCGCCGAGGCTTTCTCGGCGCGCTCTTCGGCCTTGATCTCTTCCCAGCGCTGCTTGACCTGTTCTTCGCTCAAGCGCGGCACGTCGAGCGGCGCGTAGAGATCGCCGGTGGGGAAGACGTGCGGATGGCGGCGGATCAGTTTGCGCGTGATGCTGTCGATCACCCCGGCAAATTCGAACCGCCCCTCTTCCTTGGCCAACTGGCTGTAATACACCACCTGAAACAACAGATCGCCCAACTCGCCCTGCAAATGATCAAGATCGCCACGCTCGATGGCATCCGCCACTTCATAGGCTTCTTCGAGAGTGTGCGCAACGATGGTCGCGTAGGTTTGCTTGATGTCCCATGGGCAACCGAACTGCGGATCGCGCAGGCGGGACATCAGGTGGAGCAGGTCTTCGAGTGAATACATAAAGGCCTCTATATACCCCTGTAGGAGCTGCCGAAGGCTGCGATCTTTTGATCTTGAAAAACCAAAGTCAAAAGATCGCAGCCTTCGGCAGCTCCTACAGGAGATCGCATCACGGAGTTCGGTTACGCCGCGTTTCGATGATGTTCGGCAATTGCGAAATCCGCCCCAGCAGCCGCCCGAGCGCATCCAGACCGGGAATCTCGATGGTCAGCGACATGAGCGCGGTGTTGTCTTCCTTGTTCGAGCGGGTGTTCACCGCCAGCACGTTGATGCGTTCGTTGAGCAGCACCTGCGAGACGTCACGCAGCAGCCCGGAACGGTCGTAGGCGCGGATGATGATGTCCACCGGATAGGTGAGCACTGGCACCGGCCCCCAACTGACCTGAATGATCCGCTCCGGCTCGCGCCCGCCCAGTTGCAGCACCGAGGCGCAGTCCTGACGGTGGATGCTCACGCCACGGCCCTGGGTGATGTAACCAACGATCGCATCGCCCGGCAGTGGCTGGCAGCAGCCGGCCATCTGCGTCATCAGGTTGCCGACGCCCTGGATCTGGATATCGCCGCGCTTGCCCGGTTTATAGCCGGTAGCTTTGCGCGGGATCAGTTCCAGCTGCTCGTTGCCGCGCTCCGGCTCGACCAGTTGCTGTGCGAGGTTGACCAGATGCGCCTGACGCAGGTCGCCGGCACCGAGGGCGGCGAACATGTCTTCGGCGGTTTTCATGTTGGCCTTTTCGGCCAGCTTGTCGAAATCCACCGCCGGCAGGCCGAGGCGATTGAGTTCGCGCTCGATCAGGGTTTTACCGGCCGCAACGTTCTGATCGCGAGCCTGCAACTTGAACCAGTGCACGATCTTCGCCCGTGCTCGCGAGGTGGTCACGTAACCGAGGTTGGGGTTCAGCCAGTCGCGGCTCGGCGTGCCGTGCTTGCTGGTGATGATCTCGACCTGCTCGCCGGTCTGCAGGCTATAGTTCAGCGGCACGATACGGCCGTTGATCTTCGCGCCTCGGCAGTTGTGGCCGATTTCGGTGTGTACCCGATAAGCGAAATCCAGCGGCGTCGCGCCTTTCGGCAAATCGATGGCGTGACCGTCGGGCGTGAAGATGTAAACCCGATCGGGCTCGATGTCGACGCGCAACTGCTCAGCCAGACCGCCGATGTCACCGAGTTCTTCGTGCCATTCGAGGACCTGACGCAGCCAGGAGATTTTCTCTTCGTAATGGTTCGAGCCGGATTTGACGTCGGTACCCTTGTAACGCCAGTGCGCACAGACGCCGAGTTCGGCTTCTTCGTGCATCGAATGGGTGCGGATCTGGACTTCGAGAACCTTGCCCTCCGGGCCGATCACCGCGGTGTGCAGCGAGCGGTAGCCGTTCTCTTTCGGGTTGGCGATGTAGTCGTCGAATTCTTTCGGGATGTGCCGCCACAGGGTATGGACGATGCCGAGCGCGGTGTAGCAATCGCGCATTTCGGGTACCAGCACACGCACGGCGCGCACGTCGTAGATCTGGCTGAATTCCAGACCCTTGCGCTGCATTTTGCGCCAGATCGAATAGATGTGTTTGGCCCGGCCGCTGATGTCGGCATCGACGCCGGTAGCCTGCAGTTCGTCCTTGAGCTGGGTCATCACGTCGCTGATGAAGCGCTCGCGATCCAGCCGCCGCTCGTGGAGCAACTTGGCGATCTGCTTGTATTGATCGGGTTCGAGATAGCGGAAGGACAAGTCCTCCAGCTCCCATTTGATATGGCCGATGCCGAGGCGATGCGCCAGCGGCGCATAGATGTCGAAGACTTCGCGGGCGACGCGGTTGCGCTTTTCATCGTCGGCGGTTTTCACCGCACGGATGGCGCAGGTGCGTTCGGCGAGTTTGATCAGCGCGACGCGAACGTCGTCGACCATGGCAACGAGCATCTTGCGCAGGTTCTCGACCTGCCCTTGCGTGCCCATGACCATTGACTGGCGCGGGCTGAGGCTGGCGCTGATCGCCGCCATGCGCTGCACGCCGTCGATCAGCTTGGCCACCACCGGGCCGAAGCGCTGGCCGACTGCCGCCAGTTCGATCTGGCCCTCGCGCACGCCGCGATACAAAACGGCGGCGACCAGTGAATCCTGATCGAGCTTGAGGTCGGCGAGGATCTCGGCGATTTCCAGCCCGGTGCTGAAACTTCCGGAGCCTTCGGCCCACAGATTCTTCTTCGCGTTGGACTGTTGTTCGGCCTCGCGAGCGAACTCGCAGGCTTCTTTCAAGGCCTCGCGATCCAGTGCCAGATCGACACTGACCGCGTGATCGAGCCAGGCCTCGAGATTGATACTGCCGTCGGTATTGATCGGCTGGTGTGCTCTCACCTGTACCATGCTGCTTTACCTTCCCTACGACGCAGATTCAATGCGTCAAATCGCTGATCCTCAGTGTCCGTTCGCGCTCGCGGGGCTCAGGCGAGCGCTGCGCGGACAGATCAGACGGATTCAGACGAGCCGTCCTGGCTCGCTTCAAATAACGCCATGGCCTCGACATGTGCCGTCTGAGGAAACATATCGAGAATCCCGGCACGTTTTAACCGGTAGCCCTGCTTGATCAATTCCTGCGTGTCGCGCGCCAGCGTGGCCGGGTTGCACGACACATACACCAACCGCTTGGCACCCAGGGTCGCGAGCTTGCGCACCACCTCGAAAGCACCGTCACGCGGTGGGTCCAAGAGTACCGCAGAAAAGCCGTTTCCGATCCACTGGGCATCGGTCAAAGGCTGGGATAAATCGGCTTGAAAAAACTTTGTGTTATGCAAATTGTTACTGATGGCGTTGGCAGCGGCCCGCTCGACCATGGTCTGCACACCCTCCACCGCCACCACTTCGCCCACGCTTTTGGCCAGCGGTAGCGCGAAGTTTCCCAGCCCGCAAAACAGATCAAGCACGCGTTCATCCGCCCTCGGCTTCAGCCAGTCCAGCGCCTGCGCGATCATCGTTTCGTTGACCCCGGCGTTGACCTGAACGAAGTCTCCCGGCCGATAAGCCAGCTCGAGACCCCACTGTTCCAGGCGATAACCGAGGCTCTGACCGGCCTCGACCGGTTGCGGTTCACCTTCGCCATGCAGCCACAACTGCGCCTCATGGAACTGGCAAAAATCCTTGAGTATCGCCAGGTCCGCTTCGGACAACGGCGCCATGTGCCGCAGCAATACCGCCAGTGACGAACCGCTGAACAACTCGACATGGCCCAGCGCCTGCGGCTTGCTCAGGCGCCGCAGCATCTGCGGCAAACGGCTCATGATCGGTTGCAAGGGCTGTACCAGCACCGGGCATTCGCTGATCGCGACGATGTCCTGACTGCCGGCGGCGCGAAAACCGACTTCAAGTTGTTTCGCTTTCATGTCCCAGCGCACGGCGATGCGCGCGCGACGACGGTAGCCGAATTCCGGACCGGTCAGCGGCGCTGCCCACGCTTCAGGTTCGACACCGGCTACCCGCGACAATTGCTCGGCGAGCATGCGCTGTTTGAGGGCGAGCTGTTCGGCGTGGGGCAAGTGCTGAACGCTGCAACCGCCACAACGGCCGAAGTGCGCGCACGCAGCCGGACGACGCAGCTCGCTGGCAGTGAATACCCGTTCGGTACGCGCTTCGACCACTTTGCCGTGGGCGCCAAGCACCCGCGCTTCGACCTCCTCACCGGCAAGGGCACCGAGGACGAACCAGGTCTTGCCTTCGAAAAACGCGATACCGCGACCGTCATTGGCCAGGCGCTCGATGCTCAAGCGCTGCTTTTTGCCGGTCGGGATCTGTGGCGCCTTGCTGCCGCCGGTGGGCTGGAAGCGCAGGCCTCTTTCGTGTTTGGCCATCAGTTGGGCGCGTCGAAAATGCCGGTCGACAGGTAACGGTCGCCACGGTCGCAGATGATCGCGACGATCACCGCGTTTTCAACTTCTCGGGACAGGCGCAGCATCGCTGCCACCGCACCGCCCGAGGACACGCCGCAAAAGATGCCTTCTTCGCGGGCCAGGCGACGGGTGACGTCTTCGGCCTCGCTTTGCGCCATGTCGACGATGCGGTCGACGCGGTCGGCCTGATAGATCTTCGGCAGGTATTCCTGCGGCCAGCGGCGGATGCCGGGAATGGCCGAGCCTTCCATCGGTTGCAGACCGACGATCTGCACGCTGTCGCTCTGCTCTTTGAGGTAGCGCGACACGCCCATGATGGTGCCGGTAGTGCCCATCGAACTGACGAAATGGGTGATGCTGCCCTGGGTCTGGCGCCAGATTTCCGGACCGGTGGTGGTGTAGTGCGCTTCCGGGTTGTCGCCATTGGCGAACTGATCGAGCACCTTGCCACGGCCTTCGGCTTCCATGCGCTGGGCCAGATCGCGGGCGCCTTCCATGCCCTCTTCCTGAGTGACCAGAATCAGCTCGGCACCGTAAGCGGTCATTGCCGCCTTGCGCTCGGCGCTGGAGTTGTCCGGCATGATCAGGATCATCTTGTAACCCTTGATCGCGGCGGCCATCGCCAGAGCGATACCGGTGTTGCCGGAGGTCGCCTCGATCAGCGTATCGCCGGGATTGATCTGCCCGCGCAGCTCGGCGCGGGTAATCATCGACAGCGCCGGCCGGTCCTTGACCGAACCCGCCGGGTTGTTCCCTTCGAGCTTGAGCAAAAGGGTGTTGCTGGTGGCGCCGGGCAGGCGCTGCAAACGCACCAGCGGCGTGTTGCCGACGCAATCGGCGATGGTTGGGTACTGCAGGGTCATGGCGTATTCGCAATCCAGACGTGCGGGGGCGCCTATCATACCGGCAAACCCGCGCAGGCCATATCACGCAAAGTGCGGTGCTTATGGTTTATGGGAATAAGCGAATAAAAGTCGCGCCAGTGGTGCGACTTTTATTTGCGCAACACTCAGTTCTCGTGGTGCTGCTTGGAATTCGCGAGCAGGCTCGCTCCCACAGGATTTAGTGTCAGCAGTGATGACACTATTAACGGTAGATCACACAGCCTGCGGCGAACCGAGCTCCATTGTGGGAGCAAGCCTGCTCGCGAAGGCGTCCGCATGGGCAACACCATCATCCGCCAACAAGCGCAAATTCAACCGCAACCCCGCCCCGGCATTCTCCGCCCAGAGCAACCCGCCCTGACGTTGCACCGCGTTGCGCGCAATGCTCAACCCCAGGCCAAAGCCACCATCACCGGGCCTTGACCCGTCCAATCGAATGAACGGCGAAAAGATCCGCTGCAGATCTTCGTCAGCCACGCCGCCGCCCTCATCCTCCAGCCACAAATGCCAATACTCGCCATCGCGCCGTCCATCGAGACGCACAATCCCGCCCTCGGGCGAGTGACGAATGGCATTGCGCAGGATGTTTTCCAGCGCTTGCGCCAAGGTATTGAGGTTGCCGCGCACCCAGCACGATGCCTCGACCGTGCACTGCAATTGCAGACTCGGCCAGCCGCTTTCATAACAGGCATTGTCGGTGAGCATTTCCCACAGCGCCTGAATCTGGATCGCTTCATCCGGCAACGGCGAGCGGTCGGTGTCGAGCCAGGCCAGTTGCAGGGTGTCTTCGACCAGCCGTTGCATGCCATCGACTTCGCGGCCGATGCGCTCGCGCAACTGCGCCAGGCTCTGTTCGCTGTCACTGGCCACGCGCAGGCGGCTCAGCGGTGTGCGCATTTCGTGGGACAAGTCACGCAATAACTGCTGCTGCAAGGCGACTGTGCTTTGCAGGCGCTCGGACATGGAATCGAAGGCCCGCGCCAGCTCACCGAGTTCATCCGGGCGCTGGGTCATGCCGCTCGACAGGCGCACGTTTAATTGGTCGGCGCGCCAGGCGTTGGCCTGTTCGCGCAGGTTGTTCAGCGGCACCACCAGCAGGCGATACAGGCCGACGCAAAGCAACAGGGTGAACAGCCCGGGAATGACGCCGTTGGTGATCACTCGCCAGAACACTCGGTACTTGCCCGGGACAAAGCGCTCGGGCAACTCGATGACGAGGATGCCGGCGGTCGGGTCATGGGGAAAGGGTACCCGCAGCCACGGCCGGCCCTTCTTGTGGATCGGCCAGTCGAGGCCGCGCAGGAAAGTCAGGTGTTGCACCTGCGCAGCGTTCAGCGGCTGGCTGCTCAGCGATTGCAGATCAGCGCCGATCACCCCGACCCAACTGGCCTCGCGTAATTGCATGCTCTGCAACCAGTCATCGACACCGTTGCGCCCGCCACGCTGCCACGCCTGTTCGGCCTGTGCGGCATATCGGTTGAGAGTGCTGCGCGCTTCGCTGGAGAGAAACTGGTTGCGCTCCTCCATGTAACGGCCCCACGACCAGCTCAGCCAGATCATCAGCAGACAGAACGCCACCAGCAGGCAGGCCAGTTTCCAGAACAGCGAATGCCGCCCCGGCAGCTCAGACAGCTTCATCAGCGGCGCTCAAGACATAGCCCTTGCCCCACACCGTGCGCACTTCGCATTCGGTGTAACCGATGGCTTTGAGTTTGCGGCGGATCTGGCTGATGTGCATGTCGAGGCTGCGGTCGTGCGCCGCAAAGCCGCGTTGCAGGACGTGCTGATAAAGGAAGGCTTTGCTCAGCACTTCTTCGTGGTTGCGGTGCAGGGTTTCCAGCAGACGGAATTCGCTGCGGGTCAGACCGGCCGCTTGCTCGCGCACGAACACGTCGCAGTGTTCGTCATCGAAACGCAAGCTGCCGCTGACCACCGCAGCGGTAACCGCAGGTGGGCGCTGATCAAGCGCCACCCGACGCAGGATCGCTTCGATGCGCACGTGCAACTCGGCCATGCTGAACGGCTTGGGCAAATAGTCATCGGCACCGAGGCGGAAACCGCTGATGCGATCGGCCTCGGCGCCCAGTGCCGACATCAGCAACACCGGCGTCGAGTGGCTCTGGCGCAGTTGCGTCAACAGCTTCAGGCCATCGAGCCCCGGCAGCAGAATGTCCATCAGCACCACGTCGAAAGGCTGGCGCCGGGCAATGTTCAGGCCTTCCTGGCCGTTCTGGCACCAGGTCACCTGAAAACCGCTGCGGCCCAGATGCTCGTGCACATAAGCGCCGAGAACCGGATCGTCTTCAATGGAAAGGATGCGTGGCTGGCCAGCGGAAACAGGAGTCATGAGTATCTGCAAGTAATTCTCAGTTGGCGGATTATTCAAGATTGTCCGACAGCGGGCAACACAAGCTTCGCCCCTCGGACGAACGCGTGCATGAGCGGCACTGCATTTTCCGCAAGATTGCCCGCCTGCAAATCGCTACACTGCGCCCATGTCGCGTGCCGGATGCACGCATGAGTCAACAGATCAGCGGGATGCGGGAGAAAGGCGTGCTCAAGAAACTGGGAATCAAAGGTCGCGTGCTGTTGCTGACCTTGTTGCCGACCAGCCTGATGGCGCTGGTGCTGGGTGGCTATTTCACCTGGACACAGCAGACCGACCTGCAGAGCCAATTGTTGCAGCGCGGCGAAATGATCGCCGAGCAACTGGCGCCGCTGGTGGCGCCGGCAATGGGCCACGGCGATGCCGAGCTGCTCGAACGGGTCGCCACCCAATCCCTTGAACAACCCGACGTGCGCGCGGTGACCTTCCTAGCTCCGGACCGTTCGCCGCTGGCCCACGCCGGGCCGACCATGCTCAATCAGGCGCCAAGCGGCGACAGCGCGCTGTTGCAACGACGCAGCGGCAATGACGCAACGCGCTACCTGATGCCGGTGTTCGGCAAGCACCGCAACCTCGCCGGTGAAATCATTCCCGAGGAATCCGAACGGTTGCTCGGCTGGGTCGAACTCGAGCTGTCGCACAACGGCATGCTGCTGCGCGGTTATCGCAGCCTGTTCGCCAGCCTGCTGCTGATCGCCGCTGGCCTTGCCGGCGCCGCCCTCCTCGCGCTGCGCATGGGCCGCACCATCAACCGCCCGTTGAGCCAGATCAAACAAGCCGTCGCGCAGCTCAAGGATGGACATCTGGAAACGCGCTTGCCGCCCCTCGGCAGCCAGGAGCTGGACGAACTGGCCTCGGGCATCAACCGCATGGCCGGCACCCTGCAGAACGCCCGCGAAGAGTTGCAGCACAGCGTCGATCAAGCCACCGAAGACGTCCGGCAGAATCTGGAAACCATCGAGATCCAGAACATCGAACTGGATCTGGCGCGCAAAGAGGCGTTGGAAGCCAGCCGGATCAAATCCGAATTCCTCGCCAACATGAGCCACGAGATCCGCACGCCGCTCAACGGCATTCTCGGTTTCACTCATCTACTGCAGAAAAGCGAACTGACCCCGCGCCAGCTCGACTATCTGGGCACTATCGAAAAGTCTGCCGACAGCCTGCTGGGGATCATCAACGAGATTCTCGACTTCTCGAAAATCGAGGCCGGCAAACTGGTGCTCGACCATATTCCGTTCAACCTGCGCGACCTGCTGCAGGACACCCTGACCATTCTCGCCCCGGCGGCGCACGCCAAGCAGCTCGAGCTGGTCAGCCTGGTCTATCGCGACACGCCGCTGTCGCTGGTTGGCGATCCGCTGCGCCTCAAACAGATCCTCACCAACCTGGTCAGCAATGCGATCAAGTTCACCCGCGAAGGCACCATCGTTGCCCGGGCGATGCTCGAAGACGAACACGAAGACAGCGTGCAACTGCGCATCAGTATTCAGGACACCGGCATCGGTTTGTCGAGCCAGGATGTGCGCGCGCTGTTCCAGGCCTTCAGTCAGGCCGACAATTCGCTGTCACGCCAGCCCGGCGGCACGGGTCTGGGGCTGGTGATTTCCAAGCGTCTGATTGAGCAGATGGGCGGCGAGATCGGCGTCGACAGTACCCCGGGCGAAGGCTCGGAATTCTGGATCAGCCTGAGTCTGCCGAAGACTCGCGACGATGCCGAAGACTTGCCCGCCGCGCCGCTGCTTGGGCGCCGCGTGGCGGTACTG
Organism: Pseudomonas sp. NPDC079367; assembly: GCF_044542195.1. Lineage (NCBI taxonomy): Bacteria > Pseudomonadati > Pseudomonadota > Gammaproteobacteria > Pseudomonadales > Pseudomonadaceae > Pseudomonas > Pseudomonas sp. NPDC079367. The sequence goes on along the minus strand of NZ_JBITTW010000053.1, from coordinate 22,393 downwards.
GAAAATCACGAACTGGCGCGCCAGGCATTGCAACATCAGTTGGAAGACTGCGGGCTGGAAGTTACACCGTTCAATACCCTTGAAAGCCTGAGCAATGGCGTCACCGGCGCACATCAGACCGATCAGGCGATCGATCTGGCGGTGATCGGCGTCACCAGCAACGACATGCTTCCGGAACGCCTGAACCAGCACATCTGGGATCTTGAACATCTGGGCTGCAAAGTGCTGGTGCTGTGCCCGACCACCGAACAGACGCTGTTTCATCTGTCGGTGCCCAACCCGCACAGCCAGCTTCAAGCCAAACCGGCGTGTACGCGCAAGTTGCGCCGGGCGCTGGCTGATCTGGTCAATCCGCGCCAGCCGCGCAGCGAACCGGGCGAGCCGCTGTCCAGCCGTGCGCCGCGCGTGCTGTGTGTCGACGACAACCCGGCCAATCTGTTGCTGGTGCAGACCCTGCTCGAAGACATGGGTGCCCGAGTGCTCGCGGTAGAAAGTGGTTACGCGGCGGTCAAAGCCGTGCAAACCGAATCTTTCGATCTGGTGTTGATGGACGTGCAGATGCCGGGCATGGACGGTCGCCAGACCACCGAAACCATTCGCCAGTGGGAAAGCGAACGGCACTGCACACCGCTGCCGATCGTCGCCCTCACCGCCCACGCCATGGCCAACGAAAAACGCGCACTGCTGCAAAGCGGCATGGACGATTACCTGACCAAACCGATCAGCGAGCGGCAACTGGCGCAGGTGGTGTTGAAGTGGACCGGGCTGGCTCTGCGCAATCAGGCGCCGGAGCGCAGCGGCGACAGCGCGGCGAGTCAGCAGGAACTGCCGGTGCTCGATCACGAAGAAGGCTTGCGTCTGGCGGCGGGCAAGGCGGATCTGGCGGCGGACATGCTCGCCATGCTGCTGGCCTCGCTGGAGGCTGATCGCGAAGCGATCCGCGCTGCGCGTGAGAGCCACGACCTGAATGCCCTGCTCGAACGCGTGCACCGCTTGCACGGCGCAACCCGTTACTGCGGGGTGCCGCAACTGCGTGCGGCCTGCCAGCGCAGCGAAACCCTGCTCAAGCAGGACGACCCGAAAGCTGCTGTCGCGCTGGATGAACTGGAGCGTTCGATCAATCGGCTCGCAGCGCAGGCGCGCATCAACGCCTGATCTACGGCAGGGTACGGCGCGCGCAAAGCGCTACAGTTGTCGCGGGCCTTTGCGGCCCGCGTCGATGTCCCAGGAGGATTCATGCGCACGATCATTTTCAGCAGCCAGACCTACGACCGCGACAGCTTCCTCGCCGCCGACTGCCCGGCCGGGCTTGAATTGCACTTTCAAGCCGCTCGGCTCAGCCTCGATACGGCGGCGTTGGCCGAACGGCACGAAGTGGTCTGCGCCTTTATCAATGATGACCTCAGCGCCCCGGTGCTGGAGCGCCTCGCGGCTGGCGGCACGCGGCTGATTGCCCTGCGCTCGGCGGGCTACAACCATGTCGACTTGCCCGCGGCGAAACGCCTCGGCCTGGCGGTGGTGCGTGTGCCCGCCTACTCGCCGCACGCCGTTGCCGAACATGCGGTGGCGCTGATTCTCGCCCTCAATCGCCGTTTGCATCGCGCCTACAACCGCACCCGTGAAGGCGATTTCAGCCTGCATGGCCTGACCGGTTTCGATCTGGTCGGCAAGACCGTCGGCATCGTCGGCACCGGGCAGATCGGCGCAACGTTCGCGAAAATCATGCACGGCTTCGGCTGTGAGCTGCTGGCCTACGACCCGTATCCTAATCCCGAGGTGCTGGCGTTGGGCGCGCGCTATCTGAGCCTGCCGGAATTGCTCGCGCAGTCGCGGATCATCAGCCTGCATTGCCCGCTCAACGAGCAGAGCAAACACCTGATCAATCGCCAGTCACTGGCGCACATGGGGGCGGGGGCGATGCTGATCAATACCGGACGCGGTGGTCTGGTCGACACGCCGGCGCTGATCGACGCGCTGAAGGATGGTCAACTCGGGTATCTGGGGCTGGACGTTTATGAAGAAGAGGCGCAGCTGTTTTTCGAGGACCGCTCCGACCTGCCGCTGCAGGACGATGTGCTGGCGCGTCTGCTGACGTTTCCCAACGTGATCATCACCGCGCATCAGGCGTTTCTGACCCGCGAGGCGCTGGGTGCGATTGCCGCGACCACGCTGCATAACATCGCGACATGGGCGGCGGGTACGCCGCAGAACCAGGTCGAGGGCTGAACTGCCTTTACTTGGGCAGCGAAGACGCCAGGATCAGCAAACCCAGCCAGCCGAAACCGAGCAGGCGTTGTTTGCTGGAGTGGCCGCGGCGCAGCAGGAACCAGACGAAAAACGCCGGTAACAGAAACACCATGATTTTCAGCCAGCCTTCCACCGGGCGGCTGCCATCTGCGTTCAGCGGTTGCTGCTCCTCGCGGGCCTGTTCTGCAGCCTGCTGACGACGGCGACGCCCTGCCGCTGCCGGCATCACTTTCGGTAACGGCTCGGCCACTGGCGCCACAACCGCCTCGGGCACTGCCTTGTTGCGGGGCAGGCTGCCGAAGGAGATCGTCGAGGTCTGCGCCGCTGCCGCAGCTGGCTGCGCCTGCATGGCGACGTGTTCGGCCATCGGGGCGCCGCAGTGAATGCACGCCAGCGCTTCGGAACTGATGCTCCGCTTGCATTCATAACATTCGATCAGCGCCATGTTCCGTTCCTTCAGATTCGGGGGCCGGCAGTTTGCCATGACTGCCGGCCCATTTGAACCGGATCGAAGGTCGCACGCGCGCATCATTGTGCAATCGAGCCCGTGCTAGCATGTCGCGCATATTTGGAGGATCCATGGTCGAACACGATTTCCGCTACACCCTGATGAACCCGCAACACACCCTCACCGAATGCCGCGCCCTGGTTCCGGGCCGCTATCAGGTGACCGGCAACGGTGGCTCGATCCGCATCGGCGATGCCCTGTTGGTGACGCTCAAAGGCAGCAAGGATTTGTCCATGCGCCTGACCGTCGACACGGTCCGCCATTTGATCAATCCCCCAGGTCAATGGACCGCGATGACCACAGGCCCGGTGTTCGGCGAACTGGCCATTCACACCTGGCAAGTCAATTGCGACAGCTGCGCCAAAGCGCTGAGTTTTGAATTTGCCGTGGATGCCAAACTTGGCAAAACCGCAGAAAAACCCGCCGCCACCGCACGCATCGCCGAGCTGGGCTGGAAAGCCGTTGGCGACAAACACCTGTGCCCGAAATGCCAGGAGCCTGCGTGATGAAACGCCTCGCCCTGACCGCACTGATCGGTACCGGCCTGGCCGGTTGCGCCGCTGAGCCGGTGCAACTGCAGCACAACCGCAGCTACATTCTGGAATGGATCGGCGAGCGACCACTGATGGATTACAGCCATCTGACCGTGACCCTCGGCGACGACGGCCGCGCCTACGGCAATGGCGGCTGCAACCATTGGTTTGCGCCCTACACGCAGGACGGCGACAAGCTGACCTTCGGCAAGATCGGCAAGACCCGCAAGCTTTGCGCCCCGGCGTTGATGGAGCAGGAACAGCGATTCCTGCAGGCGCTGGAGAAGGTGCAGCGCTGGGACATTTCGCCCATCGAGCAGATACGCTTCTGGCCGGCTGAAGGCAAACCGTTGCGCTGGTGGCTCGAAGAGGGTTGAGCCTCATTAGCTGATCGCGATCGCTGTAACGATCGTTCCCACGCTCCTGAGTGGGAACGATCCTGCCCAACGACAGCCTATTTGGTCGCCTGCAGCGCCTCGAGTTTGGCCATCACCCCCGCCGCCGTCTGCTCGCCGAGCAATTGCTCACGCACTTTGCCCTTGTCATCGATGATGAATGTCACCGGCAGCGCCTCACTGCGCGGCAGGTCGAACAGCTCTGCCGGATCCTGCGCCAGCACGGTGAATTTGATGCCAAGCTTTTCGCTGGCTTCTTTCAGTTCTGCGCCCTGCACATTGTCGAAATTGACCCCGAACACCCCGACATTCTTGCTCTTGAGTTGATCAGCCAGCTGATTCAGCTCGGGAATCTCCGTGCGGCACGGGCCGCACCATTCGGCCCAGTAATTAAGCACCACCCATTGTTTGTCCAGACGCTCGGACGCAACCTTCTGGCCGTTCTGGTCGATCCCGTAGTCATTGCCGCAGCCCCCCAGCATCAACGCCCCGAGAATCGTCAATGCCGCTGCCAATCGCCGTGTCATGTCGTGTTCCTTGTGAAAATTCGAAAGCGCCTGCGACCCATCGCCTCTGACGGTTCTGGATTGCGCGCCGCACAGTTAGAATAGCCGCCACTTTACGCCAGAAGCGACCCGCCATGACCGATCTGACGCTTTATCACAATCCGCGCTGCTCGAAATCCCGCGGCGCGCTGGAACTGCTCGAAGCCCGCGGCTTGAGTCCGAATGTCGTGCGCTACCTGGAAACACCGCTCAATGCCGCGCAGATCAAGGCCCTGCTCGGCAAGCTCGGGATCAGCGCGCGGCAGCTGCTGCGCACCGGTGAAGAGGAATACAAAACCCTGAACCTGGCGGACGCCAGCCTCAGCGAGCAGCAATTGATAGACGCCATCGCCGCGCACCCGAAACTGCTGGAGCGGCCGATTCTTGAAGTCGGCGACAGAGCCGTCATCGGTCGTCCACCGGAAAACGTGCTGGAGTTGTTGCCATGAGCACGCCGTACATTCTGGTTCTTTATTACAGCCGCAGCGGTTCCACCAACGAGATGGCCCGGCAGATCGCCCGTGGCATCGAGCAGGCCGGAATGGAAGCGCGTCTGCGCACGGTGCCGGCGATTTCCACTGAATGCGAAGCGGTGGCTGCGGAGATTCCCGCTGAAGGCGCGCTCTACGCCAGCCTCGATGATCTGAAAAACTGCGCCGGCCTCGCGTTGGGCAGTCCGACCCGTTTCGGCAACATGGCCGCGCCGCTCAAGTACTTCCTCGATGGCACCAGCAACCTCTGGCTGACCGGCGCGCTGGTGGGTAAACCGGCCGGCGTGTTCACCTCTACCGCCAGCCTGCACGGCGGTCAGGAAACCACGCTGTTGTCGATGATGTTGCCGCTGTTGCATCACGGCATGCTCATCACCGGCCTGCCTTACAGCGAATCGGCACTGCTCGAAACCGCAGGTGGCGGCACGCCTTATGGCGCCAGCCATCACGCCGGTGCCGATGGCAAGAACGGTCTCGACCAGCACGAAGTGGCGCTGTGTCGCGCACTCGGTCTGCGCCTGGCGAAAACCGCGCAGAAACTGGTGGGCTGATGGCGAAGAAGCCGAAAGTCCTGCCCTCGGTGGCGTGGCTTGAGCCACGGGTCAAGGCGATGCGCGTGCTCAGCCTGCTGAGCTTTTTCGCCCTCGCCGGCTTGCTGGCCGCTTACTACCTGCTGTTCGCCGATCTGCATGGCGCGCGGCCGTGGGTGATTCTGCTGGTCGAGCTGATCCCGTGGCTGGTCCTCGCCCCGGCGATGATCATGGGCAGTGCCCGTGGCCATTCATGGATGTGTTTTGTGGTGAATCTGTATTTCATCAAAGGTGCACTGGCGGCGTACGACCCCAACCGACAGTTGTTCGGCCTGCTGGAAATGGCCGCGAGCCTGGCGGTGTTCTGCTCGGCGCTGCTGTATGTGCGCTGGCGCTATCAGCTCAATCGCAAGCTGGCGGGTGAGGGAGACGTCTCCGTCGCCTGAACTGGCGCCTTCGCGAGCAAGCCCGCTCCCACACGGGAACGCATTCCAGAATGTGGGAGCGGGCTTGCTCGCGAATGGGGCGATACGCTGTTAATGATTGACGGTATAGGCGAGCATCATCGAAATCTGGCTCATTGGCCGTCCGCCACTCTGTTCATGCCACTGGTTGAACGCGTTTTGCACCGTCGCCAGATCACGCAGGCTGGTCGGCACCTTGTCGACGATTTTCTGCGCATTCAACGCCGCCACCACGTCGTAACTCGGCACGAACGTGTCCTTGCCGACCATGCGCAAAAACCGTGGCGCCGACAGCCCGCCGAGTTGGTGGCCGTGCTTTTTCAGGTAGGTCCACAGGCCGACGATATCGGTCACCGGCCAGTCGGCGATCAGCGCGCCGAAGCTGCCCTTGTCCTTTTCCACATCAAGAATGAACTGCGCATTGCGCGGCACGCTTTTCAGCTTGCCGAGGTGGCGAATGATCCGCGCGTCCTGCATCAGGCGTTCAAGGTGTTCGGCGCTCATCAGCACGACTTTTTCCGGATCGAACTTGAAGAACACCTCTTCGAACGCCGGCCACTTGGCGTCGACCAGGCTGTGCTTGAGCCCGGCACGAAACACCCGCAGGGCCATGGTCGAGAGGTAACGGTCGTCGCGGATCTTGCGCAGTTGTGCGGGGGTCTTGGGGACGGGCAGATGGGCTTCCAGTTCAGCCGCCGAACCGAAACGGTTCAGACAGTATTCATGCAGCCACTTGTAATCGCGCATGCCCTCTCCTATTGAATGAAACAAAGAAACCAGTGTGGGAGCGGGCGTGCTCGCGAAGGCTGAGTGTCAGTCGAATTATCTATCGGCTGATACACCGTCTTCGCGAGCAAGCCCGCTCCCACCTGGAATGTGGTTACAGATTGACGACATTGACGAAACGCGAAGCCGCGGTCTCGTCGATCTTCAGGCTGGTGAAGTCGAACAGATTGCGGTCGGCCAGTTGCGACGGCACTACGTTCTGCAGGCTGCGGAAGATCGATTCGGTGCGGCCCGGGGTTTTGCGATCCCAGTCCTGGAGCATTTCCTTGACCACCTGGCGCTGCAGGTTTTCCTGCGAGCCGCAGAGGTTGCACGGGATGATCGGGAACTGCTTGAGGTCCGAGTAAGCTTGGATGTCCTTCTCGTTGCAGTACGCCAGCGGGCGGATGACCACATTGCGGCCATCGTCGGCGCGCAGTTTTGGTGGCATCGCTTTCAGGGTGCCGTTGAAGAACATGTTGAGGAAAAACGTTTCGACGATGTCGTCGCGGTGATGACCGAGGGCCATTTTCGTCGCGCCGATTTCGTCAGCGAAGGTGTACAGCGTGCCGCGACGCAGGCGCGAGCACAGCGAACAGGTGGTCTTGCCTTCCGGCACCAGTTCCTTGACCACCGAGTAAGTGTCCTTCTCGACGATGTGATACTCGATGCCCAGTTCTTTCAGGTAGGCCGGCAGCACGTGCTCGGGAAAGCCCGGCTGTTTCTGGTCCATGTTCACCGCGACGATGTCGAACTTGATCGGTGCAACCTTCTGCAGGTGCATCAGCACGTCAAGCATGGTGTAGCTGTCCTTGCCCCCGGACAGGCAGACCATGACCTTGTCGCCGTCTTCGATCATGTTGAAATCGGCGATCGCTTCGCCGGCCAGGCGGCGCAGGCGCTTTTGCAGTTTGTTCTGGTTGACCGTAAGAGTGCCCATGACGCGAAATCCGTGAGGTGTGACGAAAGGCCGGCATTTTACGCAAAAACCCCGGGTTTGTCGGCACAGGTTGTCGCCGTTCACGACGCGCACTCCACAGACCCCAAGGCGATTATCCACTCCGTTTACAGCGCGATTTGCTCTAAGCCCGGCATACCGGTGCGCTGGAGTCCTTTCTATACTGCGACATAAGGTCGCACACATCTGAAGACCTGTATTTGCTCGGCCATTTTGGCCCGTAGGCGCTCCGTTGGGGGGCGATGGCAATGACAAGAGGAGTGAATGGCATGATCCATCACGTAGTGGGACTGTTTACCCACCCCGATCAGGAATGGAAGGAGATCCGTGGCGACCAAGAGGAAAGCATCAGCCACATGTACCTGACGCACACGCTGATCCTGGCGGCGATCCCTGCGGTCTCGGCGTTCATCGGCACGACCCAGGTCGGTTGGGTGATCGGCAACCGCGCGCCGGTGATGCTCACGTTCGAAAGCGCGTTGTGGATGACCATCATGTCGTACCTGGCGATGCTCGGCGGGGTCGCGGTGATGGGCGCCTTCGTGCACTGGATGGCACGCACCTATGACGCCAATCCAAGCCTGGCCCGTTGCGTGGCGTTTGCCACATACACCGCGACACCGTTGTTCGTCGGCGGTCTGGCGGCGCTGTATCCGCACATGTGGCTGGGGATGATCGTCGGCACAGCGGCCATCTGCTACACGGTGTATCTGTTGTATGTCGGCCTGCCGACCTTCATGAACATCCCTTCGGATGAAGGTTTCCTGTTTTCCAGCTCGGTGCTCGCCGTCGGCCTGGTAGTGCTGGTGGCGATCATGGCGTTCACCGTGATTGTCTGGGGCCTGGGTGTCGGCCCGGTCTATACCAACTGACCTGTTTCCTGCCTGAGAAAAACAACATCTGCCAATACAGGCCGCCGCAAGGCGGCCTTCTCGTTGGGCAACGACCATTCGGCAGGTCGGCGATTCGCAAGTCGCCGGGGTTGCGGCATACTCGGCGTCTCTGGAGATCCATCAAGCATGCCCGAGCAACTCAATACCCGCGTCGAAGATTGTTACCAACTCGCTGAATCCTTTTTCAAACGCTCCTTCAAACGCCCCGTCGTCAGCCTCAAGCTGCGCGGGCAGAAAGCCGGTGTCGCGCATCTGCACGAGAACCTGCTGCGCTTCAACCCGCAGCTGTACCGGGAAAACACCGAGCACTTCCTCAAGCAGACCGTGGCACACGAAGTCGCTCACCTGATCGCTCATCAACTGTTCGGCGACCGCATCCAGCCCCATGGCGAGGAGTGGCAACTGATTATGCGCGGCGTCTACGAATTGCCGCCGGATCGCTGCCACACCTATGAAATCAAGCGGCGCAGCGTGACCCGCTATATCTACAAATGCCCGTGCCCCGACAGTGATTTCCCGTTTACCGCCCAGCGCCATGGTCTGGTGCGGCAAGGGCGGCGGTATCTGTGCCGGCGCTGCCGCAGTACGCTGGTGTTCAGTGGTGAGATGCGGGTGGAATAGTTGCTTTCTGCGGTGCCCTGACTGGCCCCTTCGCGAGCAGGCTCGCTCCCACAGGGGAATGCATTTCAATGTGGGAGCGAGCCTGCTCGCGAAGGCGGCGGCATGGGCGCTACAGAATCACCTTGGCCGAACGCAACTCGGCGATCCGCCCAGCACTCAAGCCCAGCTCCCCCAACACCTCATCCGTATGCTGCCCCAACCCGGCGCCAACATGCCTTGGCGCCGGCAACGCCTCAGAAAATTTCAACGGACAGGCCATCTGCGCCTGCGTCGTGCCATCTCCGCGCGGCACCTGCGTCACCAGCTTCCGCGCCTGCATTTGCGGATGGCGCAGCGCCTCGCCCAGACTCAATACCGGCTCGACACAGGCATCGACCCCGGCGAACAACTCACACAGTTCTGCAAAATCATGCCGTTCGAATTCGATCCGCAACGCCTCTTTCAAGGCCTGTTGTTGCTCAGGCCTGGGCGACAACCCGTGCGCCGCCAGTTCCGGCCGGCCCAGCGCCGTGCACAATTGCTGCATGAAGGCCGGCTCCAGACTGCCCACCGACATCCAGCGCCCATCCCGGGTACGGTAATAATCGTAAAAGCTGCCGCCATTAAGCATCTGGTCTTCCCGGCCCGGTTCCACGCCGCAGGCCAGATAGCCAGCGCCGGCCATGGCGTTCAGGCTGAACGCGCAGTCGGTCATGCTCACATCCAGATGGGTGCCCTGCCCGGTTTGCTGACGGGCAATCACCGCTGCCAGCAAGCCGATCACGCCGTGTAGCGAGCCGCCCGCCACGTCCGCCACCTGCATGCCCAGCGGCAACGGCCCGCTGTCGGCACGTCCGGTGTAACTGGCGAGTCCCGCCAGCGCCAGATAGTTGATGTCATGCCCGGCGCGTTCCTTGTACGGCCCGGTCTGGCCGTAACCGCTGATCGACACATAAATCAGCTTTGGGTTGATCGCCTTCAATGCCTCATAACCCAGGCCCAGACGCTCCATCACCCCGGGGCGAAACTGCTCGAGCACGATGTCGTATTCACCCAGCAGTTGCTTGATGATCTGCAGCGCTTCGGGCTGTTTCAGATCCAGCGCCAGACTGCGCTTGTTGCGGTTGAGGTAGGCGTGACTGGCCGAGACACCGCCATCATGCGGCGGCAGCACCCGCAGCAGATCCATGCGGGTTGGCGATTCGATGCGCAGCACCTCGGCGCCCATGTCCGCCAGCAGCAACGAGGCGAACGGCCCCGGCAGCAAGGTCGAGAAATCGAGAATCTTCAGTGAGGCCAGCGGTGCAGACATGGGCGAACTCCTTGGGCGATGAACTCAGCCTAGGCAGCCATCGTCAATGCGGCAATCACCGCAAATGTCAGCAGGTGTGACCGTTGCGCTCAAATTCCGGGCAAGAAAAAACCCGCCGAAGCGGGTTTTTCTGTGCAAGCGATGCTTACTTCGCGTTGCTCGGGGTTGGGCCTTCAGCCACACCCAGGTCGTCTTCTTCACGCTCGTCGGAGATACCGCGACCGCCGGAAGCCAGCTCGGTTTGCAGTTGATCGGTGTCCAGCTCCTTGACCCACTTGGCCACGACGATGGTCGCTACAGCGTTACCGACCAGGTTGGTCAGTGCGCGGGCTTCGGACATGAAGCGGTCGATACCGAGGATCAGCGCCAGACCGGCCACTGGCAGGTGACCGACCGCCGACAGGGTGGCGGCCAGCACGATGAAGCCCGAACCGGTCACACCGGCTGCGCCTTTGGAGGACAGCAGCAGTACCAGCAGCAGGGTGATCTGGTGAGTGATGTCCATGTGCGTGTCGGTCGCCTGGGCGATGAACACGGCGGCCATGGTCAGGTAGATCGAAGTACCGTCAAGGTTGAACGAGTAACCGGTCGGGATCACCAGACCCACTACCGATTTCTTCGCGCCCAGACGCTCCATCTTGATCAGCATGCGTGGCAGTGCCGATTCCGATGAGGACGTGCCCAGTACAATCAACAGCTCTTCACGGATGTAGCGCACCAGCTTGAACACGCTGAAACCGTGAGCACGGCAGATCGCTCCCAGCACCAGCACGACGAACAGGACGCAGGTGATGTAGAAGCAGATCATCAACTGGCCCAACTGCACCAGCGAGCCGACACCGTAGGCACCGATGGTGAACGCCATGGCACCGAACGCACCCAGCGGCGCCAGTTTCATGATCATGTTGATGATGTTGAACATCACGTGAGCGAAGCGATCGATCATGTCCAGCAGCGGACGACCGTACGAACCCAGGCGATGCAGGGCGTAGCCGAAGATCACCGAGAACATCAACACTTGCAGGATGTCACCGGTGGCGAACGCGCCGACGATGGTGTTCGGGATCACATTGAGGAGGAACCCGACAATGCTCTGGTCTTTACTGGCCGTCACGTAGGTGGCGATTTTCGAGGCGTCGAGGGTGGTGACATCGATGTGCATGCCGGCGCCCGGTTGCACAACGTTGACCACAACCAGACCGATCAGCAGGGCAATGGTGGAAACGATTTCGAAGTACAGCAGCGCGTAGCCGCCGGTCTTGCCTACCGACTTCATGTTCTGCATGCCGGCGATACCGCTGACAACAGTACAGAAGATGATCGGGGCGATGACCATTTTGATCAGCTTGATGAAGCCGTCACCCAGTGGCTTGAGGGCCACACCGGTCTGCGGGTAGAAGTGACCGAGCAGAATGCCGATGGCGATGGCAACGATCACCTGGAAATACAGGGATTTATACAGTGGCTGACGAGTCGTCATTGCAGGTTTCCTCAAGCGTCCAGCGGCAACATCCATCTGTCGAGCGCAGAACCTTAATTGCGAACCCTCCTGCACTGGAGGGATTTGTTGTTGGAACGGCATCCTCCCAGGCGGAAGAAGTGCACGCTTCTGTCGCTTGTATCGCAAACGTCGTGCCAGATTGGTGCGAATGGCAGCAAGCCTTTTGATATCAGGGCCTGCGGGATTTTCCTGTCACCAATCAGTGACTTGAGGCATGGCGGATTTCCGCCAACTGAGCGTTCGGCGTCCTGCAATTTGGCGGAAATCCGCCTTGTTGCGTCGCGGGCCCGTCGTTACGATCGGTGCTTGAACAAGGATTGCCGCTTATGCGCGAACGCACCATCGCCAGCCATTTCGCCCGTGCCGCCCTTGGCGGTGCGCGCCGTCGCGGCCTGGATTGTTCAGGACTGTTGCAGCAACTGGGGATCAGCCCGGAGTTGCTCGAGGAGCCCCGCGCACGCATCGCCCCGGAGCAGTTCACCCGCCTGATTCAGGGGTTGTGGGCGGCGCTGGACGATGAATACCTGGGTTTCGGTAACGCACCGAGCAAGCCGGGCAGCTTTGCCATGATGTGTCACGCCTCGATTCACTGCCGCAATCTGGAGAAGGCCCTGCAACGCGGTTTGTTGTTTTACAGCCTGTTCCCCGACGCCCCGCGCCTGTCCCTGCGCCGCGAAGACGAATGGGTGCGGTTGAGCCTGGATGACGCGCAGTGGTGGGATCCGGATCACTTTCTCAGCGAAAGTCTGCTGGTGATCTGGCACCGCCTCGGCAGTTGGTTGATAGGCCAGAGGATTCGCCTGGAGCAGGCAACCTTCAGCTACCCGCGCCCCGATCATGGCAGCGAATACGACCTGCTGTTTCCGTGCCCGCTGACCTTTGATGCCGAGCAAAGCAGCCTGCTGTTTCACCGTCGCTATCTGGCGATGCCGCTGTTGCAGGACGAACGCACGCTCAAGCATTTCCTCGAACGCTCCCCCGCCGACCTGCTCTCGCGCCCGGACGACGGCGACAGCCTGAGCAGCCGCCTGCGTCGTTTGCTCAGCCGCGACGCTGCGCATTGGCCGGATCTGGAAGCCGTCGCCACGCATCTGCACATCAGCCCGCAAACGTTGCGCCGGCACTTGCGAGAGGAAGGTACGAGTTTTCAAGAGCTAAAGGATCAACTGCGGCGGGATATCGCCATCTATCATCTGGGGCGCGCGGATCTGTCGTTGCAGCAGATCGCCGAGCAGCTCGGGTTTTCCGAGCCGTCGGCGTTTCATCGGGCATTCAAGAAATGGACGGGGCTGACACCGGGGGCTTATCGGGCGCAGGAGTTTTGAAGCAAGACGCCTTTGCGAGCAGGCTCGCTCCCACAGGAGGATTGCATTTCAAGCGTGGGAGCGGGCTTGCCCGCGAAGAGGCCGGCACTGTCAACATTCAAGCCGCAGGAAAATGAATCCTGAACACCGCCCCGCCCATCGGCGAATCGCCCAGGGCCAGACGGGCGTTGTAGCTTTCGATGATGTCCTTGACCACCGCCAGTCCGATTCCCTGCCCTGGATGCTGGGCATCCAGACGTTCGCCGCGCTCGAGAATCCGCGCACGTTGGTCCAGTGGCACACCTGGCCCATCGTCCTCGACGCATAACTCGATCCCGACCAGGGACTCGCGCACGCTGACACGCACCTCGCCCAGACACAGGCGATAGGCGTTCTCCAGCAAGTTGCCGAGCATTTCCAGCAAGGCGCCCTGCTCGATCGGCACGTAGCAATGCTCAGGCAGATCAAAGGTCACGCGCACATGCTTATCGCGATAGACCTTGTCCAGCGTGTCGCACAGGCTTTTGAGCACCGGTTGCAAGCGCACCTGATGGCGGACCAGGCCACTTTTGCGCAGGCTGGCCCGCTGCAGTTGATAGCTGATCTGCTGGCTCATGCGTTCGATCTGGCTCTGCAGGACCCAGGCCTGATCACGGTCTTCCGGACGCTGGGCCATGTCTTCGCTGACGCCTTGCAGTACCGCCAACGGGGTTTTCAGGCTGTGTGCGAGGTCGTCGAGGGAGTCGCTGTAGCGGCTGCGCTGCTGCCGTTCGCTGAGCAGCAGGCGGTTGAGCGAGCCGGTCAACCGCAGCAGTTCGCGCGGGTGTTTTTCCGTGAGGCTTTCGCGGGTGCCGCCTTCGATTTCATCGAGTTCCTGGCTCAATCGACGCAAAGCCTTGAGGCCCCAGGTCAGACCGATCCATAGCAACGCCAGTAATACGAGCAATGCCGCGCCGAAGCCCAGATAGAGATTTTCGCGCAGGCCTTCGAGGGTGGTTTCGTATTCACGTACCGGTTGCAGAGCGACGATGCTGAACGCCGCACTTTTGCCGCCGAGCAGTTTGACCTCGACGTCGTAGACGAAGAATTCCTGACCGTTGGCCTCACGGATCCGCGCGAATTCATTGCCGAGACCGTCGTAACGCGGTGTGTAGTTGATCTGTTCTTCGTCAGTGGCTCTCGAACGCCACACCAACTTGCCATTGCGGTCGTAGATATAGCCAAGCAAACGGAAGTCGGCAAGATTGAAGCGCTCATCCGGCAGTTGCGTTGGCATCATCAGGCGACCGTTTTCCACCCGTGCGGCGGAGATCAACGTGGTGACGTCGGAGGCCAGGCGTTGTTCGATCGAGTCCTGCAAGGCAAGGCTGAAGGCGCCCTGCATCGCCGGCAGCAAGGCGAGCATGAACAACACCGCCAACGTGGTGGCGGCGAGCATCAAACGAACACGAAGGGAACGGATCAATTGCAGCGCTCATTGAACAGGTAGCCAAGGCCGCGCACGGTGTCGATCGGTTTGAACCCGGCCGGGCCTTCGAGTTTACGGCGCAGACGGCCGACCAGCACTTCGATGACATTCGGATCACGCTCGTCGTCATCCGGATAGAGCTGCTCCATCAAGCGATCCTTGGGCACCACTTGCTGATGATGGCGCATGAGGTATTCGAGGATGCGGTATTCGTAAGCGGTCAGCGCCAGCGGTTGTTCATCGAGGCTGGCCTGTTTGCGATTGAGGTCAAGCAGCAACGGCCCGGCAACAATGGTCGACTGGGTGAAACCGCTGGAGCGGCGCAGCAAGGCATTCAGGCGTGCGTCGAGTTCTTCGAACTGGAACGGTTTGACCACGTAATCATCGGCGCCGGCGGCGAGCCCTTCGACCTTGTCTTGCCAGTTGCCCCGCGCGGTGAGGATCAGAATCGGGAAGGTCTTGCCCCCCGAGCGCAACTGGCGGATCAGGTCGAGGCCGCCCATGCCCGGCAGGCCGAGATCGATCACCGCCAGATCGAAGTTGTACTGTCCGGTCTGGTACAGCGCCTCCTCGGCGTTGGCCACGGACTCGACCACGTGTCCGCTTTCCGTCAGGCGGGTTCGCAGGTGATGACGCAACAGGGCCTCATCTTCGACGACCAACAGTTTCATGCCTTTCTCCCTATCACTTGAACTCTCCAGGCAACTGCCTGTGGGAGCGAGCCTGCTCGCGAATACGGAGGATCAGCCAAGCAGGTGTCGGCTGATATACCCCTTTCGCGAGCAGGCTCGCCCCCACACTTCAAACTGCGACTACCGCTTAGAAATAATAGTTGGCCGACAGGTAGGTCTGCGCGCTGCTGGTCAAGCCCAGCGAGCCCTGTTTGCTGCCGCCGCTCTCCTTCATTTCGGTGCTGGCATTGCTGCGCAGGTAACGGTAACCGAGTTCCACCGAGGTGTTCTGCGAAACTTGCTGCAACACACCGACCTGGCCACCGATGGCGTAACCGATGTCTTTGTCACGGCTGAAACCTGGCGACTCCTGCGTCAGCTTGGTCAGACCGGCCGTGGCACCCCCGAACAACTTGGTGCTGCCGCCTACCGGGTAGAACAGGTCATAGCTGCCGAGCAGATTTTCCTGGCGCAGTTTAACGCCATTGTGCGAGCCGGAAACGTTGTCATAAGTGGCGTAGTAGCGGCCCTGGCTGTTTTGCTGACCCAAGCGCATGCCGTACGTGTTGTTGCCGTCGATGGCCCCGGTGGCGTTGGGGTGGTCGAGGTTGTCATTCAACGCGTGAGACTTTTTGATCTTGTCGCTGGTCTGGCCGAAGCTCAGGCCGGCGAAGTTTGAAGTCGTGTCGGCGTGAGCCGCGATGCTGGCGCTCATTACGGTCAAAGCCAGCAGCATTTTGTTCAAACGAGTCATGGGTATTTCCTCTTTCGCGGTGCTGTTTGGGTATGACGCAAGATTACTCAGCCGCCCCTGTACGGCCCCTGAACCGTCTCTGAACCTGACCTGAACCAGATCGACTAGGCTGTTCTGACCACTTCCCATCAGGAGACCCGACCATGCGCCTGTTCCTCGCCCTTGCTTTGCTGGCGGTCAGCAGCTTCACCCAGGCTGCGATCAAGACTGAAGAAATCCGTTATCAAAGCGCCGACGGCAGCAAGCTGATCGGCTACTACGCCTATGACGACGCGATCAAAGGCCAACGCCCCGGCATCGTCGTAGTTCACGAATGGTGGGGGCTGAACGATTACGCCAAGCGCCGCGCGCGCGATCTTGCCGGGCTCGGTTACAGCGCGCTGGCCATCGACATGTATGGCGAAGGCAAAAACACCGAGCATCCCAAAGACGCCATGGCTTTCATGCAGACAGCAACCAGGGATGCCGATGCGGCGAGCAAGCGGTTTGCCGCCGGGCTTGATCTGTTGAAGAAACAGGCGCAGACCGACCCGAACAAAATTGCCGCCATCGGTTATTGCTTCGGTGGCGGCGTGGTCTTGAATGCGGCGCGTCAAGGTGTGCCGCTGGCCGGTGTGGTGAGTTTCCACGGCGCGCTGGCGACCAGGACTCCGGCGACGCCGGGCAGCGTCAAGGCGAAAATCCTGGTCGAACATGGCGCGCTGGACAGCATGGTCACTCAGGACAACGTCACAGCGTTCAAGGCGGAAATGGACAAGGCCGGGGCGGACTACGCGTTCGTCAGTCTGGATGGCGCCAAGCATGGTTTCAGCAATCCCGATGCCGATCGTTTGAGCCATGGCGAACACGGTGGGCCGGACATTGGCTACAACAAGGCAGCGGACGAGAAGTCATGGGCGGACATGAAAGCGTTCTTTCAGAAAATCTTCAGCTGACTACGCCTGACCTGATCGTTCCCACGCTCGGCGTGGGAACGATCATCTCGACCTCGCCCCGACTAATCGGCAAAATGCCCGCCATGCATACCATCCCCGCCCTGCCCGCCTGCTGCACCGCGCTCGAGAGCCACTGGCCATTGCCGACGGTATTGGCCGATACCGTCCTGCTCAGCACCCACTTCGATCCGGCGCAGTTGCTTGCCGATGACTTCCAGCGCAGCGCTGTGCCGGCGCCGCCGAGCATCCAGCGCTCGGTGGCCAAGCGTCAGGCCGAGTTTCTCGCCGGGCGCGTCTGCGCCCGTGCCGCGCTGCAACAACTCGGAGGCGTCAGCTTCATCCCGCCGATCGGCGAGGACCGCGCGCCAGTGTGGCCGGCGCATGTCTGCGGCTCGATCACCCACAGCACCGGCCGCGCCGCAGCAATTGTCGCCAGCAAGCAGCATTGGCGCGGCTTGGGCATGGATCTGGAAAACCTGTTGAGCCACGAGCGCGCCGAACGTCTGTCCGGAGAAATTCTCACGCCGGCGGAACTGCAGCGCATGGCGGCAGGTTCGCAGGATCAACTGGCATTGCTGGTGACTTTGACCTTTTCAGTCAAAGAGAGTCTGTTCAAGGCGCTGTACCCGATCGTGCAGCAGCGCTTTTATTTCGAGCATGCCGAGGTGCTGGAGTGGACTGAGGCAGGTCGGGTGAAACTGCGGTTGTTGACGGATTTATCCAGCGAATGGCGCAATGGTTCGGAGCTGGAAGCGCAGTTCGGCGTGCAGGATGGGCAGTTGTTGAGTCTGGTCAGCATTCAGGCCTGAGGATTTGCACTGCCTGCCATGCCCTCTTCGCGAGCGAGCTTGCTCGCGAAGGCAGCATCACGACCACCTTGACTCAGCGGCGCTCCTGATTCCTCGGCCAACTCAGGCTGAAACACGCCCCGCCCAGGCTTTTGCTCTTGCCAATGATCGCCCGGCCGTCATGCCAGTGGATGATCCGCCGCACAATCGACAGCCCCAAACCGTGCCCGCCCGAGGCGCGCGTGCGGCTGTCGTCGAGGCGCAGGAACGGCGTAAAAATCCGCTCCCACGCCACCTCAGGCACTCCCGGCCCGTCATCCTCGACGTCGATCCGACAGCGCAACTGGCCGACCTGATAACTGACGGTCACCCGGGAATGCGCATGACGCATCGCGTTGCCCACCAGATTCTGCAACGCCCGATGCAGATAGCGCGGCTCGGCCTCGACCCAGGCGCCGTCGTTGTCGGCCGATGACAGACACAAACCGCGCTGCACCGTGACCTGGGCGCGTAGCGGCGCCAATTCTTCGATTACCTGATTGACCAGCGCATCCAGGTCTATCCGTTGAAAAGTCAGCGCTGGCGAGCCCTGCTCCAGTCGTGCGTAGGTGAGCATTTCGTCGACGAGCTTATCGAGGTCTTCAATGTCGTGATCCATGCCTTCGCGGTATTTTTCCAACGCCTGCGGGGTGGTCGCCGTGCCGATCATCTCCAGACCGAAGCGCAGCCGCGCCACTGGCGTACGCAGTTCATGGGACACCGCCCGTACCAGTTCGCGCTGGATGGCCAGCAGTTGCTGCAAGTGCTCGGCCATGCCATTGAATGCGGCCGCCAAACGCCCGACCGAGTCGGCGCCGCGCGCCGGCACACGAGTTTCCAGACTGCCCTTGGCGATGCGCGTAGCGGCCGCTTCGAGGCCGCGCAAACGCCGCTCAAGCTGACGCACCAACAGATAAACGATGAGACCGATCAGGGTCAGACCCAGCGCGGCAATCAGCACCAGCCATTCCGGCGGGTATGGATTCATCTGATACAGCGGCCCGATTTCCAACACCCACGGCGTGCCGACCATGCCGGCAAATACGCGAATCGAATCGCCGCCCTTGCCCAACGCCATCACCGTGTCACCTTCGGCCACGCGGCGACTCTGATCCTCGTCCATGTCGGCGTCATTCACCGTAACCAGACGCAAGTCGAAGCCGAAGCCTTTCTCCTGCTTTATCTGCGCCAGACGTTTGGGCTGTTCGCCGACCGGCACCCGCACCAGTTCATCGGCGAGCAGGTAAATAGTTGCCCGAGCCAGTTGCTCGCTGATCTGCTGCACCTCACCGACGAGCATCATCTGTTCTTTTTCGCTGATCAGCCGATAGACCTTGGCCGCGTGTGGCCCAGTCTGTTCGACCAGTGCCTGACCGCGCAGCACACGGGTGCGCTGGGCCAGATCGAGGTCGGTTTCAGAGAACTTCTTCAGCGTCAGCGGAATACCGAGCAGCCGCTCCCACACCAACAGCGAACGATGGCGCTCGGTCTGGTTCATCGGCTGCAGGTTGTCGGCCATCAGCGAGAAAGTGCCATGCGCCAGGCGTTCGCGGTATTGCTCGCTGCGCACCTGATTGAGCAGGTTCAACGCCAGCACGCCGAGCACCGCCACCAGAATCAGCGCGGCGCACATGCCGCCGTAGATGCGCAGGAAGATCGAATTCACAGCGCCAGATCTGCGCAGGCCTCAGGGACGAACAAATAGCCTTTGCTGCGGATGGTCTTGATCAGGCGCGGATGATCGGGGTCGTCGCCGATTTTCGGGCGGATGCGTGAGATGCGTACATCAATCGAGCGGTCCTGGCCGTCATAGCCGATGCCGCGCAATGCGGTGAAGATTTCTTCGCGGGAAAGAATCCGCCCCGCGTTGGACACCAGCAGCCAGAGCAGGTCGAACTCGGCGCTGGTCAGCTCGATGCCGTTGTCGCTCAGCCAGGCTTCGCGTAACGCGTTGTCGACCACCAGCGGACCGAATTGCAACCGCCGGGATTTTTCCGCGACCGGTTCCGGTGTGTCACTGCGTCGCAGCAACGCCTGAATCCGCGCGAGCAACAAGCGCGGGCGTACCGGTTTGCACACGTAGTCGTCGGCACCGAGGTCGAGGCCGTGAATCTGGTCGGCGTCGTCGGTACGCGCGGTGAGCATCAGGATCGGCCCGTCGTACTGGCTGCGCACCTTGCGGCAAATGCTCAGGCCATCTTCGCCGGGCAACATCAGGTCGAGGATCACCAGATCCGGTTGCTCCCTGATGATCCGCGCCGCTGCCAGCGCACCGTTGCCTTCGATCTCCACACGCAGACCATTGGCTTGCAGATAATCGCGGGTGAGCTCGGCGAGTCGCTGGTCATCCTCGACGATCAATACCTGCCAGTTTTGTTGCTCCACCGGTGACCTCTGCTTGCTGTTTTTATTGATATGTAAAGGTTTCGCTGAATGAACGCGGCCCCTGCAGGAGCTGACGAGTGAAACGAGGCTGCGATCTTTTGATCTTGAATAATCACAATCAAAAGATCGCAGCCCTTCGGCAGCTCCTGCACGGATTCTCCCGATCATCTGTCATGTTTCGGGAGGATAAATATGCCCCTGCAGCCAGCGATTGTATAAACGCCGCTCACCCGGAAAACAAGTCGGTAAATGCGTTCGGACAAGACGAAATTCTGTGGTAGGGTTCGCGCCCTTAAAAAACCGCTGAAGCGTTTTTCCGGGCGAAAAAACAGTGACAAACGGTCTGGCTCAGCAGGTTCGCGGCCTACACGCGTTTTCCCTGTTTCTTACACAAATTACGCACAGGCTTATCCACAGGTAGTACGTTGCAATCCCCCCCTGAAACGCATTATCTTGTAGCACGGCGAAAACGCAGACCCTACATATAGGGTTTTCGGCTAAAACGCCCAACCACATTTCAGACCTGAAACTCAAGTGCTTTATGGCGGGTTTCCGGTTGAACAAGCGAGTTTTTTCAAGCCCAAACCGCACTGGCGGATGGCACCGTTTTATTTGGTCCGAAACGGACAAAACGGTATGGGTGTTGCAGTCATGACTGTCACCCGCGAAGGAATCCGGTAGCGAGCTTGTGCTTGCGACCAAAACTTCGGCAAGGATGCGGCGTTGCAGCCTTTTTCCTACTGTTCCGAAGTTTGTAATGCCGACGCCCGTCGGTTGCAGTGCTTCGGTACAGAACGGTGAGCACCATGACGGTGCCAAACAAACATAGAGAATGTGGAGACCACCCCCCATGCAAACCGACACAACTCGCGAGAACCCGCAGGGCACCTTGCCGCAGGCCGCCGATTCGAATTCGGATCTGGCAGCCACCGCGCCTGGCCAGCTGCGCGTGATCAAGCGTAATGGCACTGTCGTTCCTTACACTGACGACAAGATCACCGTCGCTATCACCAAAGCGTTCCTCGCAGTTGAGGGCGGCACCGCTGCCGCTTCGTCGCGAATCCATGACACCGTTGCGCGCCTGACCGAGCAGGTCACCGCGACCTTCAAGCGTCGCATGCCATCGGGCGGCACCATCCACATCGAAGAGATCCAGGACCAGGTCGAACTGGCCCTGATGCGTGCCGGCGAGCAGAAAGTCGCGCGTGACTACGTGATCTACCGTGACGGCCGTTCGAAAGAGCGCGCAGCGCACGCTCCTGCCGAAGCAGCCGTCAACGCGCACCCGTCGATCCGCATCACCCGCGCCGACGGCAGCCTCGCGCCGCTGGACATGGGCCGCCTGAACACCATCGTTACCGAAGCCTGCGAAGGCCTGGAAGAAGTCGACGGTGACCTGATCCAGCGCGAAACCCTGAAGAACCTGTACGACGGCGTGGCCCTGACCGACGTCAACACCGCCCTGGTAATGACCGCCCGTACGCTGGTCGAGCGCGAGCCGAACTACTCGTTCGTCACCGCCCGTTTGCTGATGGACACCCTGCGTGCCGAAGGCCTGAACTTCCTCGAAGTCGCCGAAAGCGCTACCCATCACGAAATGGCCGATCTGTACGCCAAGGCATTGCCGGCCTATATCGCCAAAGGTATCGAGTTCGAACTGCTGAACCCTGTGCTGGCCACCTTCGACCTGGAAAAACTGGGCAAGGCGATCAACCACGAGCGTGATCAGCAATTTACCTACCTGGGCCTGCAAACCCTGTACGACCGTTACTTCATCCATAAGGATGGCGTGCGCTTCGAACTGCCGCAGATCTTCTTCATGCGCGTGGCCATGGGCCTTGCGATCGAAGAGAAGCAGAAAGAAGACCGTGCGATCGAGTTCTACAACCTGCTGTCCTCGTTCGACTACATGGCTTCGACCCCGACCCTGTTCAACGCCGGTACCCTGCGTCCACAGCTGTCGAGCTGCTACCTGACCACCGTGCCGGATGACCTGTCGGGCATCTATCACGCGATCCACGACAACGCCATGCTGTCGAAATTTGCCGGCGGCCTGGGCAACGACTGGACGCCGGTTCGTGCGCTGGGTTCTTACATCAAGGGCACCAACGGCAAGTCGCAAGGCGTCGTGCCGTTCCTCAAAGTGGTGAACGACACCGCCGTGGCCGTGAACCAGGGTGGCAAGCGCAAAGGCGCTGTGTGTGCCTACCTGGAAACCTGGCACATGGACATCGAAGAGTTCATCGAGCTGCGCAAGAACACCGGTGACGATCGTCGTCGAACCCACGACATGAACACCGCCACCAG
>NZ_JBITTW010000052.1:0-37851 GCF_044542195.1 Pseudomonas sp. NPDC079367 | reverse complement strand
AGCATCACCGGTTTGTCTATCTCGGCGGCCTCCTGGCGGTTGATGTGGATGCTTTCCGCCTCCAGCTGTTTCAGATGCGTCAGTTTGTCGACCATGGCTACTCACGAAAGCTTTCTTATGAACGGCCAGCGGGCCGTGTTCGAGCGGGGAATCCTAGCACAGCGACCTCTTCTAATCAGGACGCCAACTAGATCGAAAGGGTATATGAATATGCCTGCTCGTTTGGGCGCCCAAGGCCCATGCAGGAGCGGCCGAAGGCTGCGATCTGTTGATTTTGTTTTTAAAGATCAAGATCAAAAGATCGCAGCCTTCGGCAGCTCCTACACAGGGAACGGTGTGTCAGATAGGGTTCGGGATGTCGATGAAGATGTGCTCGAGGGCAAAGCGCTTCGCCAGGTACTCGCCCAGCGCCTGCACGCCATAGCGCTCGGTGGCGTGGTGGCCGGCGGCGATGAAACTGATGTCGTTTTCCCGCGCACTGTGAAAAGTCTGCTCGGAAGCCTCGCCACTGATGAACAGATCGACACCCGCCGCCACGCCCTGATCGATATAACCCTGGCCACCACCGGTGCACCAGCCGACGCGACGGATCATGCCGCTGCCTTCGATCAGCAGCGGCTCGCGGCCCATGGCGTCCTGCACCTTGCGCGCGAAGTCCCGGGCAGTCATCGGCTCGTTCAGCGAACCCACCAGACCGACGACTTTCGGATTGCCCGGATCCAGCGGCCCCTCGACGGTGATATCGAGCTGACGCGCCAGTTGCACGTTGTTGCCCACGTCCGGGTGCAGATCCAGCGGCAAGTGATAGGCGAGCAAACTGATGTCGTGCTTGAGCAGGGTTTTCAATCGACGTTGTTTCATCCCGGTGACGCAGGGGTTTTCGCCTTTCCAGAAATAACCGTGGTGGACCAGGATCAGATCAGCCTCGGCTTCGACGGCGGCGTCCAGCAAAGCCTGGCTGGCGGTGACGCCGCTGACGATGCGCATCACCTGCGGGCGGCCTTCGACCTGCAATCCGTTGGGGCAATAATCGGCAATTTTCGCACTGGCCAGGTAACGGTCGGCTTCTTCAACGAGGGTGCTGAGGGCAACGGCCATGAAAGACTCCTAAATATCCCGTTCAGAGGCACGCGCGGCCTCGTATAATGCGCGACATTATGGGCGGTCTGACCTCGCCTGCAACCTTTCCAGGAACGTGCTTAATGCTCAAGGCGCTGCGTTTTTTTGGCTGGCCGCTGTTGGCCGGTGTGCTTATCGCTCTGTTGATTATTCAGCGTTACCCCGAGTGGGTCGGGCTGCCGAGCCTCGACGTCAATCTGCAACAGGCCCCTCAGACCACGATCGTGCAGCAGGGGCCGGTGTCCTATGCGGACGCGGTAGGCATCGCCGCGCCGTCGGTGGTCAACCTGTACACCACAAAGGTCATCAACAAACCGGCGCATCCTTTGTTCGAGGATCCGCAGTTCCGCCGTTTCTTCGGTGACAACTCGCCAAAACAGAAGCGCATGGAATCGAGCCTCGGTTCCGGGGTAATCATGAGCCCGGAAGGCTACATCCTCACCAACAACCACGTCACCAGCGGCGCCGACCAGATTGTCGTGGCACTCAAGGATGGTCGCGAAACACTGGCACGGGTGATCGGCAGCGATCCGGAGACCGACCTTGCGGTGTTGAAGATCGACCTGAAAAACCTGCCGGCGATCACCGTTGGCCGCTCCGACAGCATTCGCATCGGCGACGTTGCGCTGGCCATCGGCAATCCGTTCGGCGTCGGCCAGACTGTGACCATGGGCATCATCAGCGCCACCGGGCGTAACCAGTTGGGCCTGAACAACTACGAAGACTTCATCCAGACCGACGCGGCGATCAACCCGGGCAACTCCGGCGGCGCGCTGGTCGATGCCAACGGCAACCTCACTGGCATCAACACGGCGATCTTTTCCAAGTCCGGCGGCTCGCAAGGCATCGGTTTTGCCATTCCGGTGAAACTGGCGATGGAAGTGATGAAGTCGATCATTGAGCACGGTCAGGTGATTCGCGGCTGGCTGGGCATTGAGGTGCAACCGCTGACTCAGGAACTGGCCGAATCGTTTGGCTTGTCCGGGCGCCCGGGGATTGTCGTCGCCGGAATCTTCCGTGACGGCCCGGCACAGAAGGCCGGCCTGCAACTGGGCGATGTGATTCTGAGCATTGATGGCGAGCCGGCCGGCGATGGTCGCCGTTCGATGAACCAGGTCGCGCG
This sequence comes from Pseudomonas sp. NPDC079367, assembly GCF_044542195.1. Taxonomy (NCBI): domain Bacteria; kingdom Pseudomonadati; phylum Pseudomonadota; class Gammaproteobacteria; order Pseudomonadales; family Pseudomonadaceae; genus Pseudomonas; species Pseudomonas sp. NPDC079367. The sequence goes on along the minus strand of NZ_JBITTW010000052.1, from coordinate 35,609 downwards.
GATCAAACCGACCGACAAGGTGACAATTCAAGTCATGCGCAACGGCAAGGAGCTGAAGCTGACGGCTGAAATCGGTCTGCGGCCCCCGCCGGCACCGGTGAAAGAAAAAGAACAATAAAAATGTTTTCACGCCAGGGGCGCGAATAACAGACATTCTCAACAGGCATGTTATATTGTTTCAATTCTGACAATTGGAACAACATAACATGTCGTCTCGCAAAAAGGCCTCGCTGTTGGGCCTGACTCTGGGTTTGCTCTGCGATCCCGCCTTCGCCGATGAATCACAGGCCGTTGAGCTGGAAGCCATCAGCGTCACCTCCGACTACGAATCACCCATTGGCCCGGTCAGCGGTTATCGCGCGACTCGCTCGGCCAGTGCGACCAAAACCGACACGGCGATTCGCGACATCCCGCAAGCCATCAGCGTGGTTCCGGCCAGCGTGCTCTCGGATCTGGGCAGCACCAGCGTTGAGCGCGCGCTGGATTTCGCCGGCGGTGTATCGAAACAGAACAATTTCGGCGGCCTGACCCTGTACGAATACAGCGTGCGCGGCTTCACCACTTCGGAGTTCTACAAGGACGGCTTCAGCGCCAATCGCGGTTACCCGAGCACGCCGGATGCGGCCAACATCGAGCGCATCGAAGTGCTCAAAGGTCCGGCGGCCAGCCTGTACGGCCGCGGCGATCCCGGCGGTACGGTGAACATCGTCACCAAGAAACCGCAGCGTGAAGCGTTCACCACACTGCAAACCAGCGCCGGCAGTTGGGATCGCTATCGCACTGCGCTGGACGTCAACACGCCCCTCGATGATCAGGGCGATGTGCTTTCGCGCATCAACCTCGCCGTAGAAGACAACAACAGCTTCCGCGATCACGTCGACAGTAAGCGGATCTTCGTCGCGCCCTCGATCAGTTGGCAGTTGAACCCGGATACCTCGCTGCTGGTGGAAAGCGAAATCGTCCGTCACAACTCGACTTTCGATCGTGGCGTAGTGGCGCCGAACAACAAATGGAGCGGCGTATCACGCTCGACCTTCTTGGGCGAACCTGACGACGGCAACATCGACAACCACAACAACCTGCTCCAGGCCACCCTTGAACACCATCTGAACGACAGCTGGAAACTGCGTCTGGCCAGCCACTACAAGGAAGGCAAACTCTGGGGCGACGCTTCGGAACAACGAGCACCGAACGCCGACGGCCACACGGTCAACCGCCGCTTGCGCGAGCGCGATACCAGTTGGCACGACAGCATTACCCAACTGGAACTGCGCGGTCTGGTCGACCTCGGCCCATGGCAGCATGAATTGCTGATCGGCACCGAATACGAGAATTACCGCAAGGACGAACGTGTTACCACCATCGCCGGCGGCCCCTACGCCATCGATATCTATAAACCGGTCTACGGCCAGCCGAAACCCAATGGTGCACGCTCGGGCACCGATTTCTTCGAACACGTCGAAAGTCATGCGCTGAACCTGCAGGACCAGATCATCTTGACCGACAAACTGCGCGGCATGCTTGGCGCGCGCTTCGAGCACTTCGACCAGCGTATCGACGACCACAGCCGCAACGCCAAAAGCCAGCAGCGCCACGACGCCCTCACCCAACGCGCCGGCCTGCTCTATCAACTGACACCGAACACCGGCCTGTTCGCCAACGCCTCGACCTCGTTCAAACCGAACAATGGCCTCGACGCCGCCGGCAAATCCTTCGACCCGGAAGAAGGCGTCGGTTACGAAGTGGGGATCAAGAACGAACTGTTTGATGAGCGCGTGAGCAGCACCCTCGCCTTCTTCCACATCGACAAGGAAAACGTCCTCGCCCTCGACCCGGCCACCGACACCAGTCGCGCCATGGGCAAAGCGCGCAGTCAGGGCTTCGACTGGCAAGTGAGCGGCCAGGTGACCGATGCGGTGCGGGTCATCGGCGCCTTCGCCTACATCGATGCCGAAGTGACCAAGGGCGACGCGACGATCCCCACCGGCAGCCGCATCCTCGGCGTGGCCAAACGCAGTGGCAGCCTGCTCGGGGTGTATGAATTTCAGGATGGCCATCTGCGCGGCTCGGACGTTGGCGCAGCGTTCACTTACGTCGGCGACCGCTCGGGCGAATCCGGCAGCGACTTCGAATTGCCGGCCTATCAGACCGTCGACCTGCTCGCGCACTACAAGGCCAGCGACAACGTCACGGTCGGCCTCAACCTGAACAACCTCTTCGACAAAAAGTATTACGAGCGCTCGTACAGCAACTACTGGGTCAATCCCGGCGAGCCGCGCAACTTCACCGTCAGCCTCACACTCAACCTGTAAAAGGACGTCACCATGCACTACGGCAAAACCCTCGCACTCCTCGCCGCACTGTTCGCCGGGCAGGTTTCGGCCCACGGTTTGTGGACCGAACAGCGGCGCGGCAACATCGAAGTGGTCTACGGCCATGGCGCCGAAGACAACGCGTTCAAGGCGCAGAAAATCAGCGGCGCATGGGCTTATGACACGGTCGGCAAGATGATCCCGGTCAGCGTCGAGCGCCTGGCCGATCATGCCCGGCTGAAACCGTTGAAGCCGCCGGCGGTAATGGCCGTGGCGTTGAACAATGGCATGTGGTCGCAGACGGCGGACAAGAAGTGGATCAATGAAGGGCGCAGCAAAGTGCCTGGCGCCACCGAGGCCACACAGACGTTCAAATACAGCCTGGCGATTTACCAGCCGGGGGCGAAGTTGCCGAAACTTGATCAGATCAAACTGTTGATCCTGCCGGAGGTCGACCCGCTGACGGTAGGGCCGGGCAACTCATTGCCGGTGCGGGTGTTGCTCGATGGCAAACCGGCAGCGGGGGTGAAGTTGATTGGCGACTATCGCAGCGCGCCGAATACGCTGAGCACCGAGACCGACAAGGAGGGGCGTGCGCAAGTGCTGGTGAGAAATGAGGGGTTGAATGTGATTGCGGCGCAGGTTGAGGTGCCGGTGAAGGACAGCGCGGATGTGGACAGTCGAGGGTTGTTCAGTTCACTGACTTTCCTGGGCGAGCCGCATCACGAGTAAGGGTTCGAAAGCGGTGGCGCTCCTTTCGCGAACAAGCCCGCTCCCACACTCAATCGCGGTCCGTCTGAAGAAACGCGATTGAGTGTGGGAGCGGGCTTGCTCGCGAAGGCGATTCAGAGGTCGCCCAGGCCGTCGATCAGCGCCTGATTCTGCTCCGGCGTGCCAATCGAAATGCGCAGGAACTGCGCAATCCGCTCCTGCTTGAAATGCCGCACGATCACGCCCTGCTCGCGCAGTTTTGCCGCCAGCCCCGCCGCGTCATGCTGCGGATGCCGGGCGAAGATGAAGTTTGCCGCTGATGGCAGCACTTCAAAGCCCTTGGCCTGCAACTGCGCCACCACCCATTTGCGGCTCTCGATCACCTGACGACAGGTTTTGTCGAAATACTCGCGATCTTCAAACGCCGCCGCCGCACCGACAATTGCCAAACGATCCAGCGGATAGGAGTTGAAGCTGTTCTTGACCCGCTCCAGCGCCTCGATCAGTTCTGGATGCCCCACCGCCAGACCGACACGCAGGCCGGCCAGCGAGCGTGACTTGGACAGCGTCTGCGTCACCAGCAGGTTCGGATAGCGATCCACCAGACTGATTGCCGTCTCGCCGCCGAAGTCGATGTAGGCCTCATCCACCACTACAACCGAATCCGGGCTGGCCTTGAGGATTTGCTCGACCGCGTCCAGCGCCAGCAGGCAACCGGTCGGGGCGTTCGGGTTAGGGAAAATGACCCCGCCATTGGGTCTGGCGTAATCGGCGGGGTTGATCTGGAACTGCGCATCCAACGGCACCGCATCGAATTCAATGCCATACAACCCGCAGTAAACCGGATAGAAGCTGTAGCTGATGTCCGGGAACAGTAGCGGTTGATCGTGTTGCAGCAGGCCGTGAAAAATGTGCGCGAGCACTTCGTCCGAACCGTTGCCGAGGAACACCTGACTGGTTTGCACGCCGTAGTATTCGGCCACGGCGTTCTTCAGCAGATCACTGTTCGGGTCCGGGTACAGGCGCAGGTTGTCGTTGAGCTCGGCTTGCATCGCCGCCAGCGCTTTGGGCGACGGGCCATATGGATTTTCGTTGGTATTGAGCTTGACCAGTTTGGTCAGCTTCGGCTGTTCGCCCGGCACGTAGGGCACCAGGTCCTTGACGAACGGGCTCCAGAATTTACTCATCGCTCAGTTCCCCTGCCCTTTCAGAAAGTCTTCGTCTTTGATGCGGTATTCGGCGCTGCGTGCGTGGGCGCTCAGCGATTCGCCACGGGCCAGTACCGATGCAGTTTTGCCCAACTCCGAAGCACCGGCCTCGGAACAGAAGATGATCGACGAGCGCTTCTGGAAATCGTAGACACCCAGCGGCGAGGAGAAACGCGCGGTGCCGGAAGTCGGCAACACGTGGTTCGGGCCGGCGCAGTAGTCGCCCAGCGCTTCGGAGGTGTGGCGGCCCATGAAGATCGCACCGGCGTGGCGGATCTGCGGCAGCCAGGCTTGCGGGTCAGCGACCGACAATTCCAGGTGTTCCGGGGCGATGCGGTTGGCGACTTCGATGGCCTGGGCCATGTCGCTCACCTGAATCAGCGCACCACGGCCATTGATCGAAGTTTCGATGATGGTCGCGCGGTCCATGGTCGGCAGCAGTTTGTCGATGCTCGCGGCCACCTTGTCGAGGAACCCGGCGTCCGGGCTGACCAGAATCGCTTGCGCGTCTTCGTCGTGCTCGGCCTGGGAGAACAGATCCATGGCGATCCAGTCCGGATCGGTCTGGCCGTCGCAGACCACAAGAATTTCCGAAGGGCCGGCGATCATGTCGATGCCGACCTGGCCAAACACATGGCGCTTGGCCGTGGCGACATAGATGTTGCCTGGGCCAACCACTTTGTCCACACGCGGCACGCTTTCGGTGCCGTAGGCCAGCGCGGCAACCGCTTGCGCACCGCCGATGGTGAACACGCGATCCACGCCCGCGATGCAGGCAGCGGCCAACACCAATTCATTGATTTCACCGCGCGGGGTGGGCACGACCATGACCACTTCTGTCACGCCGGCGACCTTGGCCGGAATCGCATTCATCAACACCGACGACGGATACGACGCCTTACCACCCGGCACGTACAGACCGGCGCGATCCAGCGGCGTGACCTTCTGGCCAAGCACCGTGCCGTCGGCTTCGGTGTAGCTCCAGGAATCCTGCTTTTGCTTTTCGTGATAGCTGCGCACCCGTGCAGCGGCTTTTTCCAAAGCCTCGCGTTGCGGCGCAGTGATGCGGGTCAGGGCCAGTTCCAGGCGCTCGCGCGGCAGGATCAGGTCAGCCATCGAGGCTACTTCGAGGCCGTCGAATTTCTGGGTGAACTCGACCAGCGCCGCGTCACCGCGCTCGCGCACAGCCTTGATGATGTCCAGCACGCGCTGATTGACCGAGTCGTCAGACACACTTTCCCAGCTCAGCAGATGATCCAGATGATGCGCGAAATCCGGGTCAGCAGCGTTGAGTCGGCGAATTGCAGTCGGTGCGGTCATAGCGAGAGCCTCATAGGAATTGGCAAAAAACTCAGGCGCCCGAAACTAGCATTCGATCCGCTTGGGCACCTGAGAATTCTGGCTATGAGGCGGATAGACGGCGCGGCCTCGGGCCGCGCAGGTAGATCAGCCGCGGTGTCGCGATTCCACTGCGTTGCGCAGGGTGTCGATCAACGCCTGGATTCGGGCGTGCTGCATTTTCATCGAGGCCTTGTTGACCACCAGTCGCGAGCTGATCGTGGCGATCAGTTCCTGGGGCTCCAGGCCATTGGCGCGCAGGGTGTTGCCGGTGTCGACCACGTCGATGATCTTGTCGGCCAGACCAATCAGCGGCGCCAGCTCCATCGAGCCGTACAGCTTGATGATGTCGACCTGGCGGCCCTGCTCGGCGTAGTAACGCTTGGCAACATTGACGAACTTGGTCGCCACACGCAGACGGCCCTTGGGCTCGACCGCGCCGATCTTGCCGGCGGTCATCAGCTTGCACTGAGCAATCTGCAGGTCCAGCGGCTCGTACAGGCCCTGGCCACTGTACTCCATCAGCACGTCCTTACCGGCGACGCCGAGGTCGGCGGCGCCATGCTCGACATAGGTCGGCACGTCGGTGGCACGCACGATCAGCAGACGCACATCGTCCTGGGTCGTGGGGATGATCAGCTTGCGGCTCTTGTCCGGATTCTCGGTCGGCACGATGCCCGCTTCAGCGAGAAGCGGCAGAGTGTCGTCAAGGATGCGGCCCTTGGACAGTGCGATGGTCAACATGGGAAACGTCAGTCCTTATCAAGGTACTCATGCCCGGTCGCAATCGGCGCCGGACACACATCGAGGGTGCGCACACCCTCGACTCGAAACGAATTCAGTGGACACGTCCGTGTGTCCCGATGCAGCGATCAGCCCGGAACTCGACGGATCTTGGCGCCGAGCATCTGCAGTTTTTCTTCGATGCACTCGTAACCACGGTCTATGTGGTAGATGCGGTCGATCAGCGTGTCGCCTTCGGCAACCAGTGCCGAGATCACCAGGCTGGCCGAAGCCCGCAGGTCGGTCGCCATCACAGGCGCGCCCTTGAGGATTTCGGTACCGGTGACGATCGCGGTGTTGCCTTCGACCTGGATCTTGGCGCCCATGCGGTGCAATTCGTACACGTGCATGAAGCGGTTTTCGAAGATCGTCTCGATCACCGCACCGGTGCCTTCGGCAATGGCGTTGAGCGAAATGAACTGCGCCTGCATGTCGGTCGGGAACGCCGGGTACGGCGCAGTGCGCACGTTGACCGCTTTCGGGCGCTTGCCGTGCATGTTCAGCTCGATCCAGTCTTCACCGCAGGTGATTTCCGCGCCGGCTTCACGCAGCTTTTCCAGCACCGCTTCGAGGATGGTCGGATCGGTGTCCTTGACCTTGACGCGGCCACCGGTCACGGCAGCGGCGACCAGATAGGTGCCGGTTTCGATACGGTCAGGCATGACCTTGTAGAAAGCCGAACCCAGACGCTCGACGCCGTCGATGGTGATGGTGTCGGTGCCGGCGCCGGAAACCTTGGCGCCCATGGCGTTGAGGAAGTTCGCCAGGTCGACCACTTCAGGCTCGCGCGCGGCGTTCTGCAGCACGCTGCGGCCTTTGGCCAGTGCTGCGGCCATCATGATGTTTTCGGTACCGGTCACACTGACGGTATCGAAGAAGAAGTGCGCGCCGCGCAAGCCACCTTCAGGCGCCTTGGCCTTGATGTAGCCGCCTTCTACGTCGATGACCGCGCCCATGGCTTCCAGACCGCGGATGTGGAGGTCGACCGGACGCGAACCGATGGCGCAGCCGCCAGGCAATGCGACTTCCGCTTCACCGAAACGGGCAACCATCGGGCCCAGTACCAGAATCGACGCACGCATGGTTTTCACCAGTTCGTACGGCGCGATCAGGGTCTTGATGGTGCGCGGGTCGATTTCGACGCTGAGCTTCTCGTCGATCACAGGCTCAATGCCCATACGCCCGAACAGCTCGATCATGGTGGTGATGTCGTGCAGGTGCGGCAGGTTACCAACGGTGACCGGGCCATCGCACAGCAAGGTCGCGGCCAGAATCGGCAGAGCGGAGTTCTTCGCGCCGGAAATGCGGATCTCGCCATCAAGACGAGCGCCACCGGTAATAATCAATTTATCCATTAGTATCTCGACGCCCTAGGGCTCAGGTGCGCTCGGCCCAGGCCGCGCTGCTGAAAAATTTCATAGTGACCGCATGGATGCTGCCATCGGTGATCCATGGGTTCAAATGGGCATAGACCTGCTGCTGACGCTTCACCGGGCTCAACGCCGCCAGTTCATCGCTAATCACGTTCAGCTGGAAGTTGCAGCCTTCGCCTTCAACTTCTACCAGCGTTCCTGGCAGCTTTCCTTCAAGGAAGCTCTTCACTTCTACGGCCTGCATGCTCAACCTCAATCGGCGCCCTGTGCGCACGGGTCGGACATCATACAAAAAAGCCCCGCGCCTGCGAACCCCGCAACGCAGGACTCTGACGGGGGGCTTCTTTACAGATGATGGTTCAGGGGTGCGCCAACAGCTCGGTCAATTCGCTGACCTGAGCGATTTCGCGCATGTCTTCCGGCATTGCGCGGATGCTGACGGCCTTGCCGGCTGCCTGCGCATCACGCATGAAGCACAGCAGCAACGACAGGCCGACACTGCTGGACTTCTGTACCGCCGAACAATCGATGACCAGCGCCGACGCCTTGCTCGACTTGATCAGCGCCTGCCCTTCCTTGCGCAGGTCGGGTCCGGTGCGATAGTCCAGCACGCCGCTGAGCACCAGCTCGTCGACATCACTCATACGAACTGCCGCCTCACTCATTGCGCTGGCTTCGCGGTGGCTTTGTCGGTTTCCTGCTTGGCCTTGGCCACTTCACCGGCCCAGCCATCGATGGTCTTGTCCAGATCGTTGCCATTGCGCTGCATGGCGTCGGCGAACTGGTCACGGAACAGTTTGCCGATGTTGATACCGTTGATGATCACGTTGCGCAACTTCCACTCGCCGCCGATCTTTTCAAGGGTGTACTGCACCGGATAGATCGCCCCGTTGCTGCCCTTGACGGTCATGTTGACGCTGGTGCGGTCGCCCGATTCGTCTTTGGCCGGGTCAACGGTGATGCCCTGGTTGTTGTACTCCAGCAGCGCGTTGCCGTAGAACTGGAACAGGCCGCGCTTGAAGTTTTCCTGAAAGCGCTGCATCTGTGCAGGCGTGGCCTTGCGCGAATACTTCACGGTCATGATGCTTTTGGAGATGCCCTCGGCATCCACCACCGGGCCGACAATGTTGTTCAGTGCCGCATAGAAATCCTGCGGATCCTGCTTGTACTTCTCTTTGTTGGCCTGCAAGTCGGCAAGCATCCGGTTCGTGGTGTCCTGAATCAGGTCATGAGCCGATTGCCCCGGTGCAGCGTTAGCCATCAACGGCAGGGCCGCGAGCAACACCAACAGGCCACGTCGCAAGATAGAGATCATTCAAAAGCTCCTCATTTGGCGTCTTTGCTAACGGTATTGAGCAGGAATTTACCGATCAGGTCTTCCAGTACCAGTGACGACTGCGTGTCATGGATGGTTCCACCGTCTTTCAACTGAGTGTCTTCACCGCCGACGCTGATACCGATGTATTTCTCGCCCAGCAGACCCGCGGTGAGGATAGACGCTGTGGAATCGACCGGCAGGTTGTCGACCTTTTTATCCACTTGCAGCGTGACCCGACCGGTGAAGCTGTCGCGATCCAGATCGATTGCCGTGACCTTGCCGATGGTCACACCGGCCATGGTCACTTTGGCTCTGACCGTCAGACCGGCGATATTGTCGAAATACGCATACAACTTGTAGGTGTCGGTGGACGCAGTCGGAGACAGGCCGCTGACGCGCAAGGCGAGCAGCAGCAAAGCCAGGATCCCTGCCAGCAGGAACAGGCCGACACCGATTTCCAGGGTGCGGTTTTGCATCAGAAATCTCCAAACATCAAAGCGGTCAGAATAAAGTCCAGGCCGAGCACTGCCAGCGAGGCAAACACCACGGTCTTGGTGGTAGCACGACTGATCCCTTCGGAAGTGGGCTCACAGTCATAGCCTTGGAATACGGCGATCCAGGTGACGACAAAGGCGAAAACGACGCTTTTGATCACGCCATTGAGCACGTCGCTGGTGAAGGTCACGCTGTTCTGCATGTTCGCCCAGTACGAGCCTTCGTAGACGCCCAGCCAGTCGACCGCGACCCAGGAACCGCCCCAGATGCCGACGACGCTGAAGATCATCGCCAGCACCGGCAGGGAAATGAAGCCGGCCCACAGGCGCGGGGCAATGATGTACTTGAGCGGATCGACACCGATCATTTCCAGACTGGATAACTGTTCGGTGGATTTCATGTTGCCGATCTCGGCGGTCAGCGCCGAACCGGCCCGACCGGCAAACAGCAGTGCCGTGACCACCGGCCCCAGTTCACGCAGCAACGTCAGGGCGACCATCTGCCCCACCGCCTGCTCTGAACCATAGCTGGAAAGGATGCTGAAGCCCTGCAGCGCGAGAACCATGCCGATGAAAATGCCGGAGACCACGATGATCACCAGCGACATGACGCCAACCGAGTGCAGCTGCTTGACCAACAGACCGAAACCACCGCTGGTACCGCCACGCCCCAACAGGGCATGAAACAGGAACAGGGTCGCTCGACCAAACACCGCGACCGCGTCGATCGCCGATTCGCCGAACCGACGCACGCGTTCCATCAATGAAATTCTGCGCATCAGCGCTTCCCCAGAAGATCTGCGCGGTAATCCGTCGCTGGAAAATGGTACGGCACCGGGCCATCGGGATCACCGGTCATGAACTGGCGGATACGCGGCTCATCCGAATTCATCAGTTCATCCGGTGTGCCCTGTCCCAGTACCTGACCATCGCCCACTATATAGATGTAGTCGGCAATGCTCGCGGTCTCCGCCAGATCATGGGACACCACGATACTGGTGATTCCCAGTGCATCGTTAAGCAGGCGGATCAGGCGCACCAACACGCCCATGGCGATCGGATCCTGACCCACGAAAGGCTCGTCGTACATGAGAATCTGCGGATCGAGGGCAATCGCCCGGGCCAGGGCCACGCGGCGCTTCATGCCGCCGGACAGTTCGTCCGGCATCAGCTCGATGGCGCCACGCAGCCCCACCGCCTGCAACTTCAGCAGGACGATGTCACGGATCATGTCCTCCGGCAGTTGGGTATGAACCCGCAGCGGGAAGGCCACGTTCTCGAACACATCAAGATCGGTGAACAGCGCACCGCTCTGAAACAGTACGCCCATGTGTTTGCGCGCATCGAACAGATCACTGCGCGACAGCGTCGGCAGGTTCTGCCCGTTGACCCAGACTTCGCCGCTGGACGGCCGCAACTGCGCGCCCATCAGGCGCAGCAGCGTGGTCTTGCCGCAGCCGGAAGGCCCCATGATGCCGGTGACCTTGCCGCGCGGGATGCGGATATCGACGTTATTGAAAATGCTCCGCGCACCGCGCTTGAAGGAGACTCCCTTCAGCTCGACCGCGTAGGCGTTATCGGCACTCATCTAAACTCCTTGCGATGCAGCCTCTCACTGGGATGCCAGACTTTCCTAGGAAACACCTGCATCCCGGGCAGGCCGAACTGGCGGCGAACTATATCACTGCAATGGCTGAGCGCCCAAGCGAGAAGCCGGGCACAGTCGCCGACAGAATTAAGGTGGGAGCGACTTTCGGAGGGTTTTGGTAACCAGTGATGACAAAGCACGACGAACTTGCGTGAGGCTTTGCCACATAACCGCTATAATCGCCGCCTTTTCATCGGCCCATACGATTCTGACATGAGCAAAACCCGCGACCTGATTCAATCGGCACAACGCACCATCCGCCTCGAAGTGGAAGCCGTCCAAGGCTTGATGGCCCATATCGACGCCGATTTCGTACGCGCTTGCGAGATGATTCTGGCGAGCAAGGGTCGTGTGGTCGTAGTCGGCATGGGCAAATCCGGGCACATCGGCAACAAGATCGCCGCCACCCTGGCCAGCACCGGCACCCCGGCGTTTTTCGTGCATCCGGCGGAAGCCAGCCACGGTGACATGGGCATGATCACCCGCGACGACGTCATTCTGGCCCTGTCGAACTCTGGCTCGACCAACGAAATCATCACGCTGCTGCCCTTGATCAAACGCCTGGGCATCCAGCTGATCAGCGTTACCGGCAACCCGCAGTCGCCACTGGCGAAGGCTGCGGAGGTCAATCTCAACGTGCATGTCGAGCACGAAGCCTGCCCGCTGAACCTGGCCCCGACGTCCTCGACCACCGCTGCACTGGTGATGGGTGATGCCTTGGCTGTTGCCTTGCTGGAAGCACGCGGTTTTACCGCCGAAGATTTTGCGTTCTCGCATCCGGGCGGCGCACTTGGCCGACGCCTGTTGCTGAAAGTGGAAAACGTCATGCACGCCGGAGAGCAACTGCCGCAGGTACAACGCGGCACCCTGCTCAAGGATGCGTTGATGGAAATGACCCGCAAGGGCCTCGGCATGACCGCTATCCTTGAAGCCGACGGCAAACTCGCCGGGATCTTCACCGACGGTGATCTGCGCCGCACCCTGGATCGCACCATCGACATTCGCAACGCCACCATCGACGAAGTGATGACCGCACACGGCAAGACCGCGCGGCCCGACATGCTTGCCGCTGAAGCCTTGAAAATCATGGAAGACCATCGAATCAGCGCCCTGGTAGTCGTCGACGAGGAGGATCGCCCGATCGGCGCCTTCAACCTCTCCGATCTGCTGCGCGCAGGAGTCATGTAATGAGCAACGATCTGCTGCAACGCGGCAAAGCGATCAAACTGGCAGTCTTTGACGTCGACGGTGTGCTCACCGACGGCCGCCTGTACTTCCTCGAAGACGGCAGCGAGTTCAAGACCTTCAACACCCTCGACGGCCAGGGCATCAAGATGCTGATGAATGCCGGCGTGCAAACCGCGATCATCAGCGGACGCAAGACCCCGGTGGTCGAGCGGCGCGCGAAGAACCTCGGTATTCCGCACCTGTTCCAGGGGCGCGAAGACAAATTGGTGGTACTCGACGGTTTGCTCGCACAACTGGGCCTAAGCTATGAAGAAGTCGCCTACCTTGGTGACGACCTGCCAGACTTGCCGGTGATTCGCCGCGTAGGGCTGGGCATGGCGGTGGCCAACGCTGCCGAATTTGTCCGCGAGCACGCCCACGGCGTTACCCGCGCCCGTGGCGGCGAAGGTGCCGCCCGCGAGTTTTGCGAATTGATCCTGCGCGCCCAGGGCCGCCTCGAAGCGGCCAACGCCGCGTATCTGTGAGCCTGACCATGTTTAGCAAAAAGTTTCGCAATTTCCTGCTGTTCGGCTGCATTGCGGCGATCTTCGCTGCCGTGGGCTATTGGAACATCAGCCCGGAACGCTTCCTCGACAAGCCACCGGTCTCGACCGCCGAAAATCCGATCGATTGGTACGCGACCAACACGCACACCATTCAGTACCTGCCCGACGGCAAGGTGCAGTACGAGATGACCTCAGACAAGGCCGAGCACGTCAAGGCCACCGACATTACGCTGGTGACCAAACCTGATCTGAACATGTATCGCGGAACCGACTTCCCATGGCACGTAACCAGCGAGCGCGGCGAAGTGAACTCCGGCGGCACCGAAGTGGAATTGATCGATTCGGTGCGCGTACAACGCACCGATGAGAAACAGCGCGGCACCCTGATCACCAGCACCCGCATGACCGTGTTCCCGCAGCAAGAATATGCGCAGACCGCGCAACCCGTTAGAATCGAGGGCGCTGGCGGCGTATCGACTGGCGTCGGAATGAAAGCGTACCTGAAGGACAGCAGGATACACCTGCAATCGAACGTAAGAGGACAGTATGAGGCTCGTTAAAACCCTCCCTATTTTGCTCAGTCTGGGCGCAGCACTGGGAAGCGCGAGCGCCTGGTCCCTGCCGAACGATCAGCAGCAACCTATCCGCATTCAGGCCGACGACGCCCAACTCGACGACAAGAATGGCATCGCCACCTATAAAGGTGACGTGATCATCACCCAGGGCTCGATGATCGTTAAAGGCAACACCGTGACGATGACTCGCGCGCCCAATGGCGACATCGACGTGGTGACCTCGGTGGGCAACCTGGCTTACTTCGAGCAGTTGCAGACGCAGGGCGACGCCAAGCCCGTTCAAGGCTACGGCGTGACGATTCAATACCACGCTCAGCAAAACCGTGTGGTGCTGATCGACAAGGCCAAGGTCGTCGACAAGGACGGCAACGTCACCCAAGGCGAAAAAATCGTCTATGACACCGTGAAAAAACTGGCCAGCGCCGGTCGCGCCACGGGCAGCAAGGTCACCGAAGCGCGTCCGCGCATCGATATGGTGATCCAGCCGAAGAAGAAAACCGAAGAGAAATCCCAGTAATGGCAACTCTGAAAGCTCAGCACCTGGCCAAGGCCTATAAAAGCCGCCAGGTCGTGCGTGACGTCAGCCTGTCGATCGACAGCGGGCAGATCGTCGGCTTGCTCGGCCCCAACGGCGCCGGCAAGACCACGTGCTTCTACATGATCGTCGGCCTGGTGCAGGCCGATCAGGGCCGCGTGCTGATCGATGATCTGGACGTCAGCCACCAGCCAATGCACGGCCGCGCCAAGGCCGGTATCGGCTATCTGCCGCAAGAAGCGTCGATCTTCCGCAAACTGTCGGTTGCCGACAACATCATGGCGATCCTCGAGACCCGCCCGGAGCTCGACAAGGCCGGTCGCCGCAAGGAGCTGGAAAGCCTGCTGCAGGAATTCCACATCAGCCACATCCGCGACAACCTCGGCATGAGCCTGTCCGGCGGCGAGCGCCGTCGGGTGGAAATCGCCCGAGCCTTGGCCACTGCGCCAAAATTCATTCTGCTCGACGAACCGTTCGCGGGTGTCGACCCAATCTCGGTCGGCGACATCAAGCAGATCATCCACCACCTCAAGGCCAAAGGCATCGGTGTGCTGATCACCGACCACAACGTCCGCGAGACCCTGGATATCTGCGAGACCGCTTACATCGTGAACGACGGTCAACTGATCGCTGAAGGCGATGCCGAGACCATCCTGGCCAACGATCTGGTCAAGGAAGTGTATCTGGGTCACGAGTTCCGCCTGTAAGCGCGACAGCGCTGTATCGATTCAAGGCGCATTTATCCGCTTTAATTGTTACAGCGCTCTAGGCAAACACTTCAGTTTCAGGCATATAATTTGCTTAAGTTTGGCGCTTCGGCGCCCTGTAGTGGATGGCGCAAAGCGCCGGCGAATAAGGTGTTAAGCCCCTGCCATGAAACCATCGCTAGTCTTGAGAATGGGCCAGCAGCTGACGATGACACCGCAGCTGCAACAGGCCATCCGCCTGCTCCAATTGTCGACCTTGGACCTGCAACAGGAGATCCAGGAGGCTCTGGAATCCAATCCGATGCTCGAGCGCCAGGAAGAAGGCGACGACTTCGACAACGCCGATCCTCTGGCCGACAACGCCGAACAGAAACCCGCCGAAATCCAGGAACCTTCCTATCAGGAAGCCGCTCCGACGGTGGATAACCTCGAGGATGGCGAATGGAACGAACGCATCCCCAATGAACTGCCCGTGGATACGGCATGGGAAGATGTCTATCAGACCAGCGCCAGCAGCCTGCCCAGCAGCGATGACGACGAATGGGATTTCACCACCCGCACCTCCGCCGGCGAAAGCCTGCAGAGCCACCTGCTCTGGCAACTGAACCTGGCGCCGATGTCCGACACCGATCGCCTGATCGCCGTCACTCTGATCGACTGCATCAATAATCAGGGCTATCTGGACGAAACACTCGAAGAAATTCTTGAAGCGTTCGATCCGGAACTGGACATCGAACTCGACGAGATCGAAGCCGTCCTGCATCGCATCCAGCAATTTGAGCCCGCCGGGATCGGCGCGCGCAACCTCAGCGAATGCCTGCTTTTGCAACTGCGCCAGTTGCCGGCCAAAACACCGTGGCTGGCCGAGGCCAAGCGCCTCGTCGCCGATTACATCGACCTGCTCGGCAGCCGCGATTACAGCCAGTTGATGCGCCGCATGAAGCTCAAGGAAGACGAACTGCGCCAGGTCATCGAGCTGGTGCAGAGCCTTAATCCGCGCCCGGGCTCGCAGATCGAGTCGACCGAAGCCGAATACGTCATTCCTGACGTGATCGTGCGCAAGGACAACGAACGCTGGCTGGTTGAGCTGAACCAGGAATCGGTGCCACGCTTGCGCGTCAACGCCCAGTACGCCGGTTTCGTCAAACGCGCCGACACCAGCGCCGACAACACCTTCATGCGCAATCAGTTGCAGGAAGCCCGCTGGTTCATCAAGAGCCTGCAGAGCCGCAATGAAACCCTGATGAAAGTAGCCACGCAGATCGTCGAGCATCAGCGCGGTTTTCTGGAGTACGGCGACGAAGCGATGAAGCCGTTGGTATTGCATGACATCGCCGAAGCAGTCGGCATGCACGAATCGACGATTTCCCGGGTGACTACGCAAAAATTCATGCATACCCCGCGCGGTATCTATGAACTCAAATACTTTTTCTCCAGCCACGTCAGCACCTCCGAAGGCGGCGAATGCTCGTCCACGGCGATCCGCGCGATCATCAAGAAACTGGTCGCTGCGGAAAATCAGAAAAAGCCGTTGAGTGACAGCAAGATCGCTGGTTTACTGGAGGCACAAGGCATTCAGGTGGCTCGCCGCACCGTCGCCAAGTACCGCGAATCCCTCGGAATCGCGCCTTCGAGCGAACGCAAGCGGTTGATGTAAGCCACGTTACAGCGTTCCAGTGGCAGGCTTTTCGGCCTGCCGCTTTATGCACTGGCAACGAAGGAGAAGCTGTATGCAAGTCAACATCAGTGGACACCAACTGGAAGTGACCCAACCTCTGCGTTCCTACATCGAGGAAAAACTCCAACGACTGGAGCGACATTTCGACAAGATCACCAACGTGCAGGTGACGATGTGTGTCGAAAAACTGAAGCAGAAGATCGAAGCCACCTTGCATATCCCCGGCAGCGAAGTGGTCGCCAACGCAGAAGATACTGACATGTACGCTGCGATCGACTCACTCACCGACAAGCTGGATCGCCAACTCAAAAAGCATAAGGAAAAGACCCAGAGCCTCCTACAGGGCGCGACCGGTCGTTAACACCCCTATCCCATGATCCGACTTGAAACCATCCTGACCCCCGGCCGTTCCCAGGTGAACGCGCCGGGCGGCAGCAAGAAAAAAGCCCTCGAACACATTGCCAACCTGATCCACCGCGAAGTGCCGGATCTGGCGATGCAGGATGTTTTCGAGGCGTTGATCGCCCGTGAAAAACTCGGCTCCACCGGTTTTGGTAACGGCATCGCCATTCCCCACTGCCGCCTCAAGGGCTGCACGGCGCCAGTCAGTGCGCTGCTGCACCTTGAAGCTCCAATCGATTTCGACGCCATCGACGGCGCCCCGGTTGACCTGCTGTTCGTGCTGCTGGTCCCGGAGGCCGCGACCGACGCGCATCTGGAGTTGTTGCGCCAGATCGCGAGCATGCTTGATCGCAAGGAAGTGCGCGAAAAGCTGCGCAGCGCCGCGAGCAACGAAGCCTTGTACCAGGTTGTACTGGACGAGCAGAACGGGCACTAATCATGCGTTTGATCATCGTCAGTGGCCGTTCGGGATCGGGTAAAAGTACCGCCCTGAACGTCCTTGAGGACAACGGCTACTACTGCATCGACAACCTGCCGGCCGGTTTGCTGCCGGAACTGGCCGAGCGGGCGTTGATCCATACCGAGCTGGCGCAGCCGCTGGTGGCCGTGTCGATCGATGCGCGCAACCTGCCGAGCCATCTGTCACGCTTCCCCGAACTGCTCGAAGACGTCCGCGCCAAGCATATCAAGTGCGATGTGCTGTATCTGGACGCCGACGAAGAAACCCTGCTCAAGCGTTTTTCCGAGACCCGTCGTCGTCACCCGCTCAGCAATGCCAATCGCTCACTGGCCGAAGCCATCCACGATGAAACCGCCCTGCTCGGCCCGATCGCCGATCTGGCCGACCTGAAAATCAACACCACCAGCCTGAATCTGTATCAACTGCGCGACACCCTCAAGTTACGGCTGTTGAATCAGCCGGAGCCCGGCACTGCGTTTCTGGTTGAATCGTTCGGCTTCAAACGTGGCATGCCGGTCGACGCCGACCTGGTGTTCGATGTGCGTTGCCTGCCCAATCCGTACTGGAAACCGGAGCTGCGCGCGCAATCCGGCCTCGATGCACCGGTGGCCGAGTACCTGGCGCAGCAGCCGGATGTCGAAGAAATGTATCAGGACATCTTCGCTTACCTGAACAAGTGGCTGCCACGTTTCGCCGCCAGCAATCGCGCCTACGTCACCATTGCCATTGGCTGCACCGGCGGACACCACCGCTCCGTCTACCTGACCGAACGCCTGGGCCAGGCCCTGCAGAAAACCCTCAAGAACGTCCAGGTTCGCCACCGCGACCTCACCTAAAGGACTCACATCGCGATGCCTGCTCGTGAAATCGAAATCATCAACAAGCTGGGTCTGCACGCCCGGGCATCGGCCAAATTTGTCGGCGTGGCCGGCAAGTTTCCCGAGACGACGATAAGAGTGGGTCGCACGCCCGAGACCACAGTGGACGGTAAAAGCATCATGGCAATGATGATGCTTGCAGCGGGCAAAGGCACCAAAATCCACTTGAGCACCGAAGGCGCACAGGCTGAAGAGGCCATGGACGCCTTGGTGGAGCTGATCAACAACTACTTCGACGAAGGCGGCTGACCGCCGAACATCAAAAAATCGCAGCCTGCGGCAGCGCCTGCAGGGAGGCACATTCCAGATGCAGGCGCTGCCGAAGGCTGCGATCTTTTGACCTTCTTAACCCAGCGCCGTGTCCATCGCCATCATCAGACAAAACCCGATCAACAAGCCAAGACTGGCCAGCTTGTCATGGCCATGCCTACGCGACTCGGGAATCACCTCGTGAGTCACCACCAGCAACATTGCCCCCGCAGCCAGCGCCAATCCCAAAGGCAACAACACCTGGGCCAGACTCACCAGCCACGCACATAACAGCGCAAACACCGGTTCCACCACCCCCGACGCCGCGCCGATCAGAAACGCTCTGACCCGTGACATTCCTGCGCCGGCCAGCACCAGCGCAATCACCAGACCCTCCGGCACATCCTGCAAGGCGATGCCCATCGCCAGGCTGTCGGCATCCGCCATCCCGCCACCTGCAGACACGCCAACCGCCATGCCTTCCGGTATGTTGTGCGCAATGATGGCGAAAACGAACAGCCAGATTCGTGGTGGAATCACCGGATGTTCCGGCGTGCCGACGAGCATCTCCGGCGAGGCACCGGACACCCTGCGATCCACCAGATACAGGCCGAACGCGCCAAACAGGATGCCGAAGCAGATCAGACTACTGGCAGCCCACGGCGTCAGGCCAAGACTCTCAGCTGCCGCAATGCCCGGCACGATCAACGAAAATGCCGTCGCCGCCAGCATCACTCCGGCACCAAATCCCAGCAAGGTGTCGCTGAGTGCTTGCGGCATGCGGCGGATCACCAGCACCGGCACCGCGCCCAGCGCCGTGCCCAAGGCGCAGATGGCACCGCCCTGCAGCGCCCGCAACAGCCGTGGTACCAGATTCAGCCAGTGCAAACCGTGGGCAACCAGCAAACTCATTCCCGCCAACAGCAACAGCGAACCCGCCGCGTAACGAAACATGCGCCCGCTGCCAATCGCCAGTGTTTCCGTGCCCATATTCGGCCCTGATCGTTTTTATTGCAGGCTTAGACCAGTGCGGCTTGATAGCGCGCAGCGACTTCCGGCCAGTTGATCACGTTATAGAACGCGTTGATGTATTCCGGGCGACGGTTCTGGTAGCGCAGGTAGTAGGCGTGCTCCCAGACGTCGAGGCCAAGGATTGGTGTGTTGCCGTGCATCAACGGGCTGTCCTGGTTGCCGCTGCTTTCCACGATGAGCTTTTTCTGCGCAGTCACGCTGAGCCAGGCCCAGCCGCTGCCGAACCGGGTCAGCGCGGCCTTGGTGAACGCTTCCTTGAAACGCTCGAGTCCGCCCAGTTGTTCGTCGATGGCCCTGGCCAGCTCGCCGTCAGGCTTGCCGCCACCGTTGGGCACCATCACTTCCCAGAACAGCGAGTGATTGGCATGGCCGCCGCCCTGATTGATCACCGCCGCGCGAAGGTTTTCCGGCAGTTGCTGAACGCTGGCGACGAGTTTTTCCACCGGCCACTCGGCGAATTCTGTGCCTTGCACGGCAGCGTTGAGGTTGTTGATGTAGGTCTGGTGATGCTTGGTGTAATGGATCTCCATGGTCTGCGCATCGATGTGCGGCTCGAGAGCATCGTAGGCGTAAGGCAAGGCAGGCAAGGTAAAAGCCATTTCAATGGACTCCATGCTGATGGGTGACTGTGGCGCGGCGGGCAATGCCGGTATCCGGGCGCAGCAGACGCTGGGTGCGTGGGTACTCGCCGTGCTCGCTGATGAAATTCAACAGCTCGACATAGGTCTTACTGCTCTGGCGCAACGCCGCTTCACGCAGGGCTGGACGCAAGCGTTCGTCCTGCATGGTCTGCAACAGTCGCTGGTGGATGGCGCAAAGATATTCGGCGCTCTCCTCCGGTTGGTTCAGGCGCAGATGCAGGTCGGCGAGGTTGTGATGAGAGACGACACACGCCGCCACCGCTTCGTCGGCGTCCGCCCAGCGCTCGAACAACACTTGCGCCAGCGCCAGGGCTTGCAGGTAAGCCTCGCGGGCGTCGATCAATTCGCCCAGCATGAAGCAGCGATTGGCCCGTTCGATCGTGCGTTTCCAGTGCTCCATGGTGAGCCTCCAAAACGGTTGCGGGGTTTACACGCCGCCAGCGGTGAGTTTCTCGGGATTGAGCAGCTCTTGCAGTTGGCTGCGTGACAGATCGGTGTGTTCCAGCGCGACGTCGATCACCGCACGGCCTTCCTTGTAGGCCTGCTTGGCGATTTCGGCGGCTTTCTGGTAACCGATGATGGGGTTGAGCGCGGTGACCAGAATCGGATTGCGCGCCAGTGCTTCTTGCAAACGCGATTCGTTGACCTTGAAAGTAGCGACTGCCTTGTCACCTAAAAGGCGACTGGCGTTGGCCAGCAGCTCGATGCTGCTCAGCAGGTTCTGCGCGATGATCGGCAGCATCACGTTCAGTTCGAAATTGCCGGATTGCCCGGCGACGGTGATCACCGAGTCGTTGCCGATCACTTGCGCGGCGACCATCGCGGTGGCTTCCGGGATCACCGGGTTGACCTTGCCGGGCATGATCGACGAACCCGGTTGCAGCGCTTGCAGTTCAATCTCGCCAAGACCGGCCAGCGGCCCGGAGTTCATCCAGCGCAGGTCGTTAGCGATTTTCATCAGCGACACGGCGGTGGCCTTGAGTTGGCCGGAGACGGCGACGGCGGTGTCCTGCGAGCCGATCAGCGCGAACAGATCCTTGCCGGGGGTGAACTGAACGTCAGTCAGTTGGCTCAGGTGCCGACTGAATCGCGCGGCGAATTCCGGATGCGCATTGATCCCGGTGCCGACTGCGGTGCCTCCCTGCGCCAGCGCTTGCAGGCTTGGCAGCAGATCCTGCAGATGCCCGATATTGGCCTTGAGCTGCTGCGCCCAGCCGTTGAGCACCTGGCTCATGCGCACCGGCATCGCGTCCATCAGATGGGTGCGCCCGGTCTTCACATGATGATGCACCTGACCGGCCTTGCGCTCGATGACCTGTACCAGATGCAATAGCGCCGGCAGCAGTTGTTCATGCAGCGCCAGCGCGGCGCTGACGTGGATGGTGGTCGGAATGATGTCGTTGCTGCTTTGCCCGCAGTTGACGTGATCGTTGGCGTTGACCGACTCGCCGAGCATGCGGCTGGCCAGCGTGGCGATGACTTCGTTGGCGTTCATGTTCGAGCTGGTGCCGGACCCGGTCTGGAAAATATCCACCGGGAAATGCTGCATGAAATCGCCTTCGAGCAGACCTTGCGCGGCATCGCTGATGGCTTTGCCCTGTGCCGCGCTGATCTGGTTCAGCTCAACGTTGGCCCGGGCAGCGGCGGCTTTGGCGAGGATCAGCGCGCGGATGAATTGCGTCGGCATCGGTTTGCCGCTGATCGGGAAGTTGTCAACGGCGCGCTGGGTCTGCGCGCCATAGAGCGCGTCGATCGGCACCTGCAGTTCGCCCATGCTGTCGCGCTCAATACGTGTCTTGGTCATTGGAGTGTCCTTGCAGCAAATCAATGAGAGGAATCGACGGTTGCAACTCGCAAGCGGCGAGCTGCCAGGTGTAGCGTTGCCAGCGCCGCAAGCGGCATTGGCACAGCGCCAGGCGCTCCATCTCACGCAATGGGCGCCAGGCTTGATCGAGACAGACACTGCGCCAGTGCCACGGCAACGCGATATCAGTGGCGGTATCGAGCAACAGACGGAAAGATGTTTGGGCGACGGTCCAGGGCGAAGTGGCCGTGCAACAGGACAGATAGCGTCCTTCAGCGAGGTAATGTTCGATCAAGCGCGGTTCGTCAGGATCCAGCGCGCAACGGATCTGGCGGCTCATCCAGCGCCAGCTTTCGAGGTAGGGCTGCTCGTGCAAGGCAGAACTCATGATCCGGGACTCGTTCGGAGATGAGATTCATTATTAGATGATAATGAGAACCAAAACAAGAGTTGCCTTTGTGGGCAAACGGGCTTGCTCACCAATGCGCTGTGTCAGCCAGAGATGTTGTGATTGAAAGACCATATTCGCGAGCAACCCCGCTCCCACAGCGGGTTTTTTGTCCGGCATGAAAAAGGCGCGACATCCGGGTGGATGGCGCGCCTTTTTGTAACGGCTGCGGGCTTAGCTGCCCGCGACAGTCATCCGCTCGATCAACACCGACCCGGTGCGAATGTTGCTGCGCAGCTCCAGATCATTACCGACGGCAACGATCTGCTTGAACATGTCGCGCATGTTGCCGGCGATGGTCACTTCCTGCACAGCGAACTGGATCTCGCCATTCTCGATCCAGAAACCCGCCGCGCCACGCGAATAGTCGCCGGTGACCATGTTCAGACCATGGCCCATCAGCTCGGTAACCAGCAGACCCCGGCCCATGCGTTTCAACAGCGCCGCCTGGTCTTCATCGCCATGGGTGACGAACAGGTTGTGCACGCCACCCGCGTTGGCAGTGCTCGGCATGCCCAGTTTACGGCCTGAATAGGTGCCGAGGATGTACGAGACCAACTCGCCCTTTTCGACGAACGGTTTCGCGTAAGTGGCCAGGCCGTCACCGTCGTAGGATGCACTGCCCATCGCGCGCATCAGATGCGGACGCTCATCGATAGTCAGCCATTCCGGGAACAGCTTCTGGCCCAGCGTGCCTTCGAGAAACGACGATTTGCGATACAAACTGCCACCCGACACCGCCGAGAGGAAGCTGCCGAACAGACCGCCCGCCAGCTCAGCGGAAAACAGCACCGGCACCTCGCAGGTCGGCACCGGACGCGCACCCAGACGGCTGGCTGCACGTTGCGCGGCACGCTGGCCGATGCTCACCGGATCGGCGAGCAGACTGCCCTGGCGATTGACGTCGTACCAGTAATCACGCTGCATCTGGCCGTCGGCTTCGGCGATCATTACGCAACTCAGGCTGTGCCGGGTCGAAGCGTAACCACCGATGAAGCCGTGGCTGTTGCCGTACACGCGGCAGCCCTGATGGGTGCTGAGGGTGGTGCCGTCGGCGTTCTTGATCCGCGCATCGGCGTCAAACGCCGCTGCCTCGCAGAGCAAGGCTTTCTCGATGGCTTGCTCCGGGGTTATGTCCCATTCATGGAACAGGTCGAAATCCTGCACATCCTTGGCCATCAACGCCGCATCGGCCAGACCCGAGGCTTCGTCCTCGGAAGTGTGTTTGGCGATGGCCAGTGCCGCCGCGACGGTTTCACGAATCGCCTCCGGCCCGGTCGCCGAGGTGCTGGCCGAGCCCTTGCGCTGGCCGACGTACAAGGTGATGCCAAAGCCCTGATAACGGTTGAACTCGACCGTTTCGACTTCACGCTGGCGCACCGACGTCGACAAACCCTGCTCCAGCGACACCGCGACTTCGCAGGCGCTGGCGCCCTGACGCTTGGCTTCGGCGATGATCTGCTCGACCTGTTCTTGCAGTGCCGGCAATGCCTGCGGGCCGACGCTTTGAACTGCACTCATGCTCATCTCCACTCAAATTCTGCTTTCGGCTGGGGCCATCGAGCGACCGGGCCGGACAAGCGGCCCCCGACTGGTTATCATGGCGGCGTTTCTTTGCGGACTGCCACCATGGTTGATTCTTACGACGACTCCCTCGATACGGGAGAAAAAAGCAAATCTCAGGTCAAACGCGAGTTGCATGCGCTGGTTGACCTCGGCGAGCGCCTGACCACACTCAAGCCTGATCTGGTCGCCAAACTGCCCTTGACCGACGCTCTGCGCCGGGCACTGGCCGATGCGCCCAAGCACACCGCGAACATCGCGCGCAAACGGCATCTGCAGTTCATCGGCAAGCTGATGCGCGACCAGGACACTGACGCGATTCTGATTTTGCTCGATCAACTCGATGCCTCCACTCGCCAGTACAACGAGCGTTTCCATAATCTGGAACGCTGGCGTGACCGCCTGATCGCGGGCGATGACGCCGTGCTGGAGAAATTCGTCATCGAGTACCCCGACGCCGATCGCCAGCAATTGCGTTCCCTGATCCGTCAGGCCCAGCACGAGGTTGCGCAAAACAAACCGCCTGCTTCGAGCCGCAAGATCTTCAAGTACATTCGGGAGCTGGACGAGACTCAACGCGGCCTGCGTTGATAATCGCCACCGGGTGGCCGTTCTGCGCGCCACCCGACAGCCCCCCTCTTCTTATGCGCCCGTGCCACCCACGGTGATCGCATCGATTTTCAGCGTTGGCTGGCCGACACCCACCGGCACCGACTGCCCATCCTTGCCGCATGTGCCCACACCGCTGTCCAGCGCCAGATCGTTACCGACCATCGACACCCGGCTCATCGCCTCGGGGCCGTTGCCGATCAACGTCGCGCCTTTGACTGGCGCAGTGATCTTGCCGTCCTCGATCAAGTACGCCTCGCTGGTGGAGAACACGAACTTGCCGCTGGTGATATCGACCTGACCGCCGCCGAGGTTGGCGCAGTAGATGCCTTTTTTCACCGAAGCGATGATTTCCGCCGGATCGCTTTCGCCGCCGAGCATGTAGGTGTTGGTCATCCGCGGCATCGGCAGATGCGCATAGGATTCGCGGCGACCGTTACCGGTGCGCGCCACGCCCATCAGGCGCGCGTTGAGCTTGTCTTGCATGTAACCCTTGAGCACGCCGTTTTCGATCAGCGTGGTGCACTCGGTCGGTGTGCCTTCGTCATCGACGCTCAGCGAACCGCGACGGCCGCTCAGGGTGCCGTCGTCGACGATGGTGCAGAGTTTCGAGGCAACCATTTCGCCCATGCGCCCGCTGTAGGCAGAACTGCCCTTGCGGTTGAAATCGCCTTCCAGGCCATGACCGACCGCCTCGTGCAGCAGCACGCCGGACCAGCCTGAACCCAGCACCACCGGCAGGGTGCCGGCCGGTGCCGGAATCGCTTCCAGATTGACCAGCGCCTGACGCAGCGCCTCACGGGCATAGCCCATGGCGCGGTCTTCGGCGAGGAAATAGCGGTAATCGGTACGCCCACCACCGCCATGCCCGCCACGCTCGCGACGGCCATTCTGCTCAACGATGACGCTGACGTTGAAGCGCACCAGCGGCCGCACATCGGCGGCCAGGCCACCATCAGTGGACGCCACCAGAATCCGCTCCCAGACCCCGGCCATGCTCACGCTGACCTGCTGGATACGCGGATCGAGCGCGCGCGTAGCCACGTCGATACGCTTGAGCAGCTCGACCTTCTCGGCGCGACTGAGCACTTCCAGCGGATTGTCCGGAGCGTACAGTTGCGCGACATCCTGAGTGCTGAACGCCTGCACCGTGCCATTCTGCCCGGCGCGGGAGATCGAGCGCGCGGCGCGGGCCGCTGCGCCGAGGGCTTCGAGGGTGATCGCGTTGCTGTAGGCAAAACCGGTTTTCTCACCGGACTGTGCGCGCACGCCGACGCCTTGATCGAGGTTGAAGCTGCCTTCCTTGACGATGCCGTCTTCCAGCGACCATGACTCGGAAATCTGGCCCTGGAAATACAGGTCGGCGGCATCGATGCCCGGCCCGGCCAGATCGCCGAGCACATCTTGCAGGCTCTCGATCGTGACACCGCCGGGTGCCAACAGGTGATCACTGACTGAGGACAACAACTCGCTCATAGGTTTACGCCTTAAATTCGTGTTCTGAAGCAGGCCGCTGGGCGCCCTGCGAGAAAAACCGCCGATGACGCGTCACCGGCATGCGCGCCCGGATGGACGCCTGTTCATCGCTGTCGCGGGCGGCCAACAACACCGCCTCGCCTTGATCCTTCTGGGCCAGCACACGCCCCCACGGGTCGACAATCGCCGCATGCCCGAAGGTCTCGCGCGGCCCTGGATGGCTGCCGCCCTGCGCCGCCGCCAGCACATAACATTGTGTCTCGATGGCTCGTGCACGGATGAGCACATCCCAATGCGCGGCGCCGGTTACGGCGGTAAAGGCCGACGGTGCGGTAATCAACTCGGCACCGGCGGCGCGCAATTCACTGTACAGCTCCGGGAAGCGCAAGTCGTAACACACGCTCAGACCAACGCGCCCCACCGGTGTGTCCGCCACCACCACGCCACTGCCATAAGCATAGTCATCGGATTCACGATACCGGCCGCGATTGTCGGCAACATCGACATCGAACAGATGCAGCTTGTCATAGCGCGCGACGATCTCACCGTGTTCATTGATCAACAGCGAGCAGGCATTGGCTTTGGCCGTGGGTTGACCCAGCGGTGGCAACGGTAATGTACCGGCAACTATCCATAAGGTGAGGTCGCGGGCGGTCTGTTTCAACCAGGGCAGGATCGGCCCTTCGCCCAACGCTTCCGCACGACCGATGTCGGCGACATCGCGACGGCCCATCGCAGCGAAGTTCTCTGGCAGCACCGCCAGCTTCGCGCCGCCGGCCGCAGCCTGTTCAAGCAGGCGCCGGGCCTGAGCCAGATTGGCCAGCACGTCGCTCTGGCTGACCATTTGAATCACTGCTAAAGACATGGCCGCTCCTCGGGATTTGCATAAGACTGTGCTGGAGCTGCCGCAGGCTGCGATCTTTTGATTTTTTTTAAGAGCCAGATCAAAAGATCGCAGCCTGCGGCAGCTCCTACAGGAGTAGTGTCTGTTAGTTAAAAAGGCTTGTCGAAGGTGATTTTCGGCTCTTTCCATGGGCCTTTGACGGTGTACTTCACGCTGGCAAAGCGCGCCACGCGGTCACCGATCAGCTTGTCGATGAGGAACAGCGCGCCGCCGACCGCCGGTGCGCCGACGAGCAGCGCGGCGATCGGCAGGTTGTTGGTCACCGGCAGCGTCACCAGCAATTTCGCATCGACCTTGTCACCCACCAGATCCAGCGTGCCGTCCAGCTCAAGGTTGCTCGAAGGCCCGGTCAGGCGAATCGGCTCACGGGTCACATACACCCCGTTGGTGGCCACCAGCAGCCCTTTGACCCGGTCGTAGCTCAAGCCTTTGCCGAACAGGTCGGAGAAGTCCAGGCGCAGACGCCGGCCGATCGAGTTGAAGTTGAGCAGGCCGAACACTCGCAGCGCCTGAGCACCGCCCTCCACTTCAACAAACTGACCCTTGTTCAGCGACGCATCGAGGGTGCCGGAGAAGCGCTTGGTCGCCAGCCACGCCGGCGAGCCCGGCCAACGGCCGTCGACATCCATGTGGAATTCTTCGCTGGTCACGCTCGGCGCGAAGCCCCAACCTTTGAGCACGTCAGCCAGATTCTTGCCGCCGACCCGACCTTTGTACCAACTGCTGGTCGCGCCCGGCGCGCCTTCCCAGCCACCGTTGCCTTGCAGGAGGATTCCCTTGAGCCCCATGTCGAGGTTATTCAGGGCGATGCCCTTGGCGGTCGGCCGTACTTTCAGCGACCAGCCCCCGACCAGATCGGGGCCCAGAAACAACTGGTTGAGGGTGATATCCAGCGCCGGTATTTTCGTCGGATCGACCGATGCCAGCGGATCCGGCGCGTTCTCGTCAGCCTGCACCGTCGGGTCCGGCGCCGGCAGTTTCACGTACTGAAGATTCACCGCGATCGGCACGCCCTTGGCGTCCGGCAGGCTGGCGCTGCCCTTGGCTTGCTGGCTGTCGAGGGCCAGACTCCATGCGCCGGGCTTGCGATTGATCTGCACCGAGGCCTGATCCAGCGTGGTGCCGAATGCCGTCAGCTTGCCGACTTTGATATCAGCGCTGCTGAGCAATTGCCTGGCGCTGCCGCCCGGATCCTGCCCGGCGTACTTGCTGGCCAGATCCTGCCATGGCGCGACGTCCAGTTCAGACAGCACCCCGCGAATCCGCAGGCCCTTGGCCCCCGGCAACACCGCTTCGCCGGCGCCGAGAAACAGCTCGCCACGGCCATCGGCGAAATCGCTCGGAGGCGCGGCAAAGGTGAAATTGGCCAGTTGATCGTAATTGACCCAGTAACGCCGCTCCTGGCCTTGCAAGGTCATGCGGAACACGGTGTCCCGCCCGACATCGGCGGCCATGCCGAACGGCGCCGGCAGATCCACCGCGACACCCTTGAGGCTGGAGCTGACCATCAACTGGCTGTCGGCCCCGGAAAGATTAAGTTGCAACTGATACGGAATCGTCCCCGATACTGGCAGCGGTTGGGTGACGCCCAGCCAGTCGGTGAGCTTTTTGACTTCGACCTGACCCGACGCAGCCACCCGAGTCTTGATCTGATTGGGGCTGCCATCAGCGAAGATCTGCGCAGTGACCGGCTTGTCGAAGGCTCGCGCAGTAATGTTCTGGCCGCTGAGGCCCTTGTTACTGTCGAAGCGGAAACCGCCCTTGAGCTGGCTCAGTTCCAGCTTGGGTTCGGCCAGTTTCAGCCGCGCATTGGCCGTTTTGAAATCGACAAGGATTTTCGGCTGTTCGCCCTTGCCCAGCGGAATGTCCAGTTTGAGCTTGCCGTTCAGATCACCCGAGCCCTCCCAACCGGCAAACGTTTCGCCAGTGCCGATCGGCGCGTCCTGAAGAATCTTCAAACCATCGCCCAGGCCACCGGCAAACGCGCCATCGAGCAACAGATGGCTGTTCTGCCCGGCCGGTACGTGAGGAATATTGACGAAGACATCGCTGACTTGCGTATCGAGCAATTGGCCTTTGCTGGCCCAGATACGCACGCCGCTGTCTTCGATGAACACATCACCACTGACTTTGCTCACATGCGGCCAGCCTGGCTGAAACGCCAGTTCGGCGTCATGTACCTTGAAGAAAAGGCTGATGCTGCGGTCAGCCTCGCCGGCGTTTTTGCTCAGCGAGCCCTGATACTGGAAGAATCCCTGATCCACCGCGCCTTTGAGGATCGCGGTGCGCAACCACTCATCCAGCGCCGGGCTCAACACCGCCGGCAGGTATTTCGCGGTGTAGCGACCGTCGCCATCGACCAGGCCGACACGCAGGTCCATGTAGTCTTCCTGGCTGTGGTCGAAGTGCAGGCGAATGAGGAAATCGCCGGCAATCTTGCCCTCCTCGCCCAGCACTTTCAGGTACGGCGCAATGAGGGTGAAACCGTCCTTGTCGAGCTTCCAGGTCAACCTCGCATTGGCCTGCAGGTATTGCCACGGCTTGGCGAAGATCGGATCGAGGTGCAGGACAAAATCCTTGCTGTCCAGGCGCAACTCGCCGCCGTCGAGATTGCCGCTGAGGCTGCCGCTGACATTTCGCGCCGCCGGAGCGCCGTGATACGCGTCGAAACCGACGTTATCGAGATTGGCGGCAAAGCCGAATTTACTGCCATCGGTAGCCGTCGGCCGGAAATCCAGCAGGACGTTGCGCAGGCCGCCGGTGACCTTCAAACGCTCAACCACCGTGGCGAAACTCTGCGGCAGTGGCCCCAGCGCGTTGAGCAGCGGTGTGATCGGCGTCAGATCAAGGCGATCGGCCTGTAGATGCCAGAGCTCTCCGGCGTTGGCGCTGGCCCGGCTTTGTTGCACCTGTACACGCGATTCCCAGCGGGTTTCGCCAAAGCTCATTGCCAGCGAATCAAGGGTGACACGCGCACCCTCGGCACTGTTGCGGTAGTAGGCGTTCAGCGCCAGATTGTTGATCTGGATCGGCTCGCGCTCGGCGTAGGCGCCCGTGACTTGCGGTGCATTCAGGCGCAACGCGGCGCTCTGCAATGCGCCTTCGGCCCAGTCGACCCAGAGTTCGCCGCCGGCCTTGATCTCGGAAAAATTCCATTGCTGGGTCAGGCGCTCGGGCAGCCATTTCGACCAGTCGCTCTGCGGCAGGCTGGCGTAACCGTCGATGTTGCTGTTCTGCCATTGATCAGGTCGCAGCCGGGTACGCAGGCTCAACGCGACAGGCTGGCCATCGGGCAGGGTCAGACGCGCATCGAGACGCTGGCGACTGGCGCCGGTGCGCAGATTGAGGCCGACATAAGTGAGCGTCATGGGCGGGTGATCAAGCGGTTGCAGGGTGACCTGGCTATCGAGCACCGACAGTTGCTTTATCATCTGCGAGCGCTGGAACAGTTGCGGCGCGTCGAACGGTTGATCCTTCTGCACCGGCAGGCCTTCCAGCGCCCAGGTACCGTCTTCGGCTTCCTTGAGGCTGATCTTCAATCCGTTGAGTTCGATATGTGCGAGGCGCACCTCGCGGGCGAGCACACTGGCCCATAGATCCGGGACGACCCGAACACGATCCAGGCGCAGTGCGTTGGCGCCATCGCCGACCATAACGTCATGGGCCAGCAGGATCGGCGCAAAACCGCTCCAGTTACCCTCAAGCTCACCGATCTGCAAGGGCATGCCGAGGGCGGCGCTGGCCTTGTCTTCGATGTCGGCGCGGTATTCGGCCACCAGTGGCGTCAGCTCGCGGCCGAGGCTGACGTACAACGCCATCAACACCAGAACCAACGCGCACAGGCCCAGCCCCCAACGGGTGATTGCGGCCAGAATGCGTGTCAGACGCTCCATGTCAGTTGGCTCCCATGGCAAAAATACTGCGAAAAGCTGAGGCCAGCCGCGTTGAATGAAGGGTGATGCAGGGCTTCAGAGCAGCACCACATCATATTGTTCCTGGGAATACATGGTTTCGACCTGGAAGCGTATGGTGCGACCGATGAAGCCTTCAAGCTCGGCGACGTTACCGGACTCTTCGTCGAGTAGACGGTCGACCACTTTCTGGTTGGCCAGCACTCGGTAACCCTCGGCCTGATAGGCTCGGGCCTCGCGCAGAATTTCGCGGAAGATCTCGTAACAGATGGTTTCAGCGGTCTTCAGTTTGCCCCGCCCCTGGCAACTGCTGCACGGTTCGCACAGCACCTGTTCAAGGCTTTCGCGGGTGCGCTTGCGAGTCATCTGCACCAGGCCCAGCTCGGTGATGCCGATGATGTTGGTCTTGGCGTGATCGCGCTCCAGTTGTTTCTCCAGCGTGCGCAGGACTTGACGCTGGTGCTCTTCATCTTCCATGTCGATGAAGTCGATGATGATGATCCCGCCAAGGTTGCGCAGGCGCATCTGCCGGGCAATCGCCGTGGCCGCCTCGAGATTGGTTTTGAAAATGGTTTCTTCGAGATTGCGGTGACCAACGAACGCCCCGGTGTTGACGTCGATGGTGGTCATGGCTTCCGCCGGATCGATGACCAGATAACCGCCGGACTTCAGCGGCACCTTGCGCTCCAACGCGCGCTGGATTTCGTCTTCGACGCCGTACAGATCGAAAATCGGCCGTTCGCCTGGGTAGTGCTCCAGACGATCAGCGATTTCCGGCATCAGTTCGGCGACGAACTGTGTGGTTTTCTGGAAAGTTTCCCGCGAGTCGATGCGGATCTTCTCGATCTTCGGATTGACCAGATCACGCAGCGTACGCAGGGCCAGGCCGAGGTCTTCGTAAATCACGCTCGGCGCGGCGATGGTCTTGATTTGTTCGTTGATCTGATCCCAGAGTCGCCGCAGGTAGCGGATGTCCATGAGGATTTCATCAGCGCCCGCCCCTTCAGCGGCTGTGCGCAGAATGAAACCGCCGGCTTCCTTGATGCCTTCTTTGGCCACGCAATCGCTGACCACCTGCTTGAGGCGCTCGCGCTCGGCTTCGTCTTCGATCTTCAGGGAAATGCCAACGTGGGCAGTGCGCGGCATGTACACCAGATACCGCGAAGGGATTGACAGTTGTGTGGTCAGGCGTGCGCCTTTGGAGCCGATCGGGTCTTTGGTGACCTGCACCACCAGGCTCTGGCCTTCGTGCACCAGCGAACTGATGCTTTCCACCGCCGGGCCTTCGCGCAAGGAAATCTCGGCGGCGTGAATGAACGCCGCGCGATCAAGGCCGATGTCGACAAATGCCGCCTGCATGCCCGGCAGGACACGAACGATCTTGCCTTTATAGATGTTGCCGACGATCCCGCGTTTCTGCGTGCGCTCGACGTGGACTTCTTGCAGCACACCGTTTTCGACCACCGCCACGCGCGACTCCATCGGCGTGATGTTGATCAGAATCTCTTCACTCATGGCAGGATCTCGTTCAGGCATGTTCACGATAGTGGCCGCATCTGGATTCGTACGACGCTCAGGGCGTGTTCAGGTTTTGCCAACAGGGTATGCCGAAATGGCCCAACACCTCGCAGGTTTCGCACAACGGCAGGCCGACCACCGCCGAATAGCTGCCGTCGAGCCCGGCGACAAACACCGCACCCAGGCCTTGAATGCCATAGCCGCCGGCCTTGTCGCGCGGTTCGCCACTGGCCCAGTAGACGGCCGCCTCTTCGAGGCTGATCGGGCGAAAACGCACTAGACTGCGCACCACCCGCGACTCGCAGCGCTCGCCTTCAAGCACGGCGATGGCGGTCAGCACTTCGTGTTCGTTGCCGGACAACATCATCAGCATGGCGCATGCATCGGCTTCGTCCACCGGTTTGCCAAGAATTTTGCCGTCGAGCACGACAGCGGTGTCGGCGCCGAGCACGCAGAACGGCTGCTCAGAGACGACCGAGCGGCGACCGGCCTCAGCCTTGCCACGCGCCAGGCGTTCGACATAGGCCGAAGGGGATTCTTCAGGAAGCGGGGTTTCGTCGATATCCGCGCTGATTGCGGAAAACTGCACGCCGATCTGCGTGAGCAATTCACGGCGACGCGGTGAGCCGGAGGCGAGGTAAAGCAGTTTCATCAAAACATCTCCCTGTTCAGTGCCCTGCTTCACCGGCTCAATAGATTCTGTAGCGTCGGCACATTCCGCGAAGGGCGAAGCTGACCCATGGCCAGAGCAAGGCACTGACCAGCGCCGGCAAGACCAGCGCCAAAGTTGGCTGGCGGTTGCCGGTCAAGGCGCTGAGCCACAGTTGCGCCAGTTGCGCGAGGCCAAAGATCACCAGGATCACCAGGCACTGTTGCCACATCGGGAACATGCGCAGACGCTGCTGCAACGACAATACCAGGAAGGTAATCAGGGTCAGGATCAGCGCGTTCTGCCCGAGCAGGTCGCCCTGCAGAACATCTTCGGCCAACCCCAGACAGAACGCCGTGACCATGCCGACCGTGTGCGGCATGTACAGCGCCCAGAAGGTCACGAGCAAGGCCAGCCACAGCGGGCGAAGGATTTCCATGAAGATTGGCAATGGTGAAACGCTGAGCAGGATGCCGACGAAGAACGTCAGCCAGATCATCCAGCCGTTTGCGGATTTTTTCGCGCCGACCATTATTCTCGTCCCCCGGTAGTCGCTGGCGGTTTCGCCGGTGGTTTGCTGGCGGCCGGTGGTTTGGCAGCGGCCGGAGCGGCAGCGGGCGGCTTGCTCGCGGCGGGCCTGGCGGGTGTGGCGGCAGGCGCTGCAGCTTCGGCGGCCGGCGTTGCGGTAGCGGTCGAAGGCGTGGCGGGCATGATCAACGGTTTCGGCACGCTGGCCGGCAACATCGGGCCGCCGCCGTGGGCATCGAGCAGTTCCTGAGCCTGGGCCGCGTCATTGGCGCGCTCCTCGGCAGTGCGGCTGTCGCTGAACACCAGCAACAGGTAACGGCTGCGGTTCAGGGCGGCGGTCGGCACGGCGCGAACAATGGCAAACGGTTGGCCGGAGTCGTGGATGACTTCTTTTACCGTCGCCACCGGATAACCGGCCGGGAAACGCTGGCCGAGGCCGGAACTGACCAGCAGATCGCCTTCCTTGATGTCCGCCGTGTCGGCGACATGACGCAATTCCAGGCGTTCCGGGTTGCCGGTGCCACTGGCAATCGCGCGCAAACCGTTACGGTTCACCTGCACGGGAATGCTGTGGGTGGTGTCGGTCAGCAGCAGGACGCGCGAGGTGTAGGGCATCAATTCAACCACCTGCCCCATCAACCCGCGTGCA
This sequence comes from Pseudomonas sp. NPDC079367, assembly GCF_044542195.1. Lineage (NCBI taxonomy): Bacteria > Pseudomonadati > Pseudomonadota > Gammaproteobacteria > Pseudomonadales > Pseudomonadaceae > Pseudomonas > Pseudomonas sp. NPDC079367. The sequence continues at coordinate 1,475 of NZ_JBITTW010000052.1, read as the reverse complement.
TCGAGCACCGGTTGGCCGAGCACCACGCCGTCGCGCTCACCTTTATTGATGATGATGCGATGGGTGAAGGGGTTGGGATCCATGCCGATCAACTCGGCGACTTCGACCTTTTCGTTGACCAGGGCTGAGGAATTGAGCAACTCGCGCAGCCGAACGTTCTGCTCGGTCAGGGCCGCGAGCTTTTGCATGCGTCCCTGCAACAGCAGGTTTTCGGTCTTGAGTTTTTCGTTTTCGGCGACGAGCTCGGTGCGGCTGCCGAACTGACTGGCGACGCCTTCCCACAAGCGACCGGGCAGATCAGTGATCCAGTAGGCGTCCATGAGCACCAGCGACGCTTGCTTGCGCGCGGGCTTGAGCAGGTCGAAACGTGCATCGACCACCATCAGCGCGACCGCGAGCACGGCCAGCACCAACAGGCGCACGCCCAACGAAGGGCCTTTGGTGAAAAGCGGTTTAATAAGCCGCTCCTCCCAGGCAAATGTTCTGTTTATTCATACGGCATCAAACCGGCCTGGATGAAGACTGACAGAAGATAAACGCCAACAGGCAGCACTGCAAAGTGCTGCCTGTGCGCTCACCCACGTATTGCAATCGGCGACTTACTCGCTCGAGAGCAGATCCATGGTGTGCTTATCCATCATTTCCAGCGCACGGCCACCGCCGCGAGCCACACAGGTCAACGGGTCTTCGGCAACGATCACCGGCAGACCCGTCTCTTGCGCCAGCAGCTTGTCGAGGTCACGCAGCAGCGCGCCACCACCGGTCAGCACCAGACCACGCTCGGCGATGTCGGAAGCCAGTTCCGGCGGCGATTGCTCCAGCGCGCTTTTCACGGCCTGAACGATGGTTGCCAGCGACTCTTGCAGAGCTTCGAGCACTTCGTTGGAGTTCAGGGTGAATGCGCGTGGAACGCCTTCGGCCAGGTTGCGGCCGCGAACATCGACTTCGCGAACTTCGCCGCCCGGGTAGGCCGTACCGATTTCCTGTTTGATGCGCTCTGCGGTGGATTCACCGATCAGGCTGCCGTAGTTGCGGCGCACGTAGGTGATGATCGCTTCGTCGAAACGGTCGCCGCCGACACGTACGGATTCGGCATAAACCACACCGTTCAGGGAGATCAGGGCGATTTCAGTGGTACCACCACCGATGTCCACGACCATCGAACCGCGCGCTTCCTCAACCGGCAGACCGGCACCGATCGCAGCAGCCATCGGCTCTTCGATCAGGAACACTTCACGGGCACCGGCGCCAAGGGCCGATTCACGGATGGCACGACGCTCAACCTGGGTGGACTTGCAGGGAACGCAGATCAGCACGCGTGGGCTGGGCTGCAGGAAACTGTTTTCGTGAACCTTGTTGATAAAGTACTGCAGCATCTTTTCGCAGACGCTGAAATCGGCGATCACGCCATCCTTCATCGGACGAATGGCAGCAATGTTGCCCGGCGTACGGCCGAGCATGCGCTTGGCCTCGGT
>NZ_JBITTW010000051.1:5234-38082 GCF_044542195.1 Pseudomonas sp. NPDC079367 | reverse complement strand
GACGCGAGTCGATGACCTTGGTGTCGTTGGCACCGCAGAAGGGACAGTGCATGGTGGCTGGCAACAAAAAATGGGAGGGCCATGGTAGCGCATCCCCGTGGCAAGACAAGCCATAGGCTTTGCGGTATACAGAACGGCATGATCGTCTGATCCATGGAATTCATTCTGCCGGAGCCTCCAATGCCGTTACGTCCGCTCGTTCTGCTCAGTCTTTTCAGCCTGCTGGTGGCCTGTGGCAGCGACGCACCCAAGCCGCAACCGCCGACGCCAGGCCCCGCGCCGCAGCAGGCGCAGAAAAAAGCCAAAGAGGCCGCCGAACTCGGCCCGCTGCCGGCGCATCAGCGCGAATTGAGCGGCACCCTGCAAGGGGTGCCGGCCGGCGCCGAAGTCGAACTGGCGCTGCTGGTGATCGATGAAAAGGATCGCCCGCAACAATTGCTCGCCAGTTCCAGCCTGATCGGCAACAACCAGATCCTGCCGTTTCATCTGCGCTTCAACCCCGAAGCGTTTCCGGTCGGCGCGCGAGTTGAGCTGCGCGGTCGCGCCAGCCAGTCCGGGCAACTTATTCTGCATCTGCCGTCGCAGACGATCACTCAACCGACCACTCAGGCTCTGGGCCAGCTGCAATTTGTCAAAGCACCATGAAGGCACCGCTCGACCTGCAGCAGGCTTTGGGGGAATTGCTCGGCGACGCCAGACTCAAAGCCTGCACGCTGCCCGGCACCGATTTGCAGTTGTGGTTGATCGACGGCGACAACATGGCCCGCGCATTCAGCCAGGAAGAGACCCAACGCATCCTGCACGAGCCACCCTATTGGAGTTTTTGCTGGGCCAGCGGCTTGGCCGTGGCGCGTTACCTGGCTGAGTGTCCCGAGTGGGTGCGCGGCAAGCGCGTGCTGGATTTCGGCGCCGGCTCGGGGATTGCCGGGATCGCGGCGGTGAAGGCCGGAGCGCTGGAAGTGGTGGCCTGCGATCTCGATCCGCTGGCGATCGCCGCGTGCCGGGCGAATGCCGAGCTCAACGATGTGCAGATGAGTTATTCGACGGATTTCTTTGCCGAGGCCGATCGCTTCGATCTGATTCTGGTCGCCGACGTCCTGTACGACCGCGCCAACCTGCCGCTGCTCGATGCGTTTCTCAGTCGAGGCCGCGAGGCGCTGGTGGCGGATTCGCGGGTTCGGGATTTTCGTCACCCGTTGTATGAGCGAATTGAAATGCTCGAGGCGATGACCTTGCCGGATCTGGCCGAGCCAGAGGAATTCAGACATGTCAGCCTCTACCATGCGCGGCGTGATTGACGCCGCCAAAAGATCGCAGCCTTCGGCAGCTCCTGCTTTCGATCGCCTACCCCTGTGGGAGCTGCCGAAGGCTGCGATCTTTTGCGCCACCCCTTATAGTGCGGTCATTGACGCTTAGAGAGATCCCCCATGAGTCAGCAAACGCCGTACATCTTCGACGCCACGACTGCCGATTTCGACCAGTCAGTGATCGAAGCCTCCTTCAACAAACCGGTGCTGGTGGATTTCTGGGCCGAGTGGTGTGCGCCGTGCAAGGCGCTGATGCCGATGCTGCAAGGCATTGCCGAGAGCTATCAAGGCGAGTTGCTGCTGGCCAAGGTCAATTGCGACGTCGAGCAGGACATCGTCGCCCGCTTCGGCATTCGCAGCCTGCCGACCGTGGTGCTGTTCAAGGACGGGCAACCGGTCGACGGTTTCGCCGGCGCACAACCGGAGTCCGCCGTGCGCGCCCTGCTTGAACCGCATGTGCAGATGCCCCCGCCGGCCGCTGCCGACCCGTTCGAACAGGCTCAGGCGATGTTCGACGACGGTCACTTCGCCGAGGCCGAAGCGGCGCTGGTCGCCCTGCTCAATGAAGACAACACCAACGCCAAAGCGCTGATCCTTTATGCCCGTTGCCTGACCGAGCGCGGTGAGCTGGGCGAAGCGCAAACTGTGCTCGACGCGGTCAAGAGCGATGAACACAAAGCCGCACTGGCCGGTGCCAAAGCGCAGATCCACTTCCTCGGCCTCGCCCGCGACCTACCGGACGCCGCCGACCTGAAAAGCCGCCTGGCGCAAAATCCTCAGGATGATGAAGCGGTGTACCAACTGGCGATCCAGCAACTGGCGCGCCAGCAGTACGACGCGGCCCTGGACGCCCTGCTCAAACTGTTCATCCGCAACCGCAGCTACGGCGAAGGGTTGCCACACAAGACTCTGCTGCAAGTGTTCGAACTGCTGGGCAATGATCATCCGTTGGTGACGGCTTACCGTCGCAAAGTGTTTGCGGCGCTGTATTAAGGCCTTACCCGATCCAGCTATAGAGCGGCGTATCCCCGCCGCTCGCCACCTTCACTTCGGAACTGTGGCGTAAACGCACGAGCAAACGCTTGCCCGCCGCCGCACTGCCGGTCAGCGCTTCCAGTTGCTCGAGCAGATCCGGCCCACTGAGCTGGCCGGCCTTGCGCAACAAGTCTTTGGCCACCTGCCACAGCGCATCATCCTGATTCACCGGCTTCGCCGCCGAAGCCGACGCCACTGTCTCAGACTGCGCAACCGGCGCCTGCCCGCTTAACGCGGAACCCAGCCTCGCCCAATCGCTGTCATCCAGCTCCACCGTCAAATCCACCGGCACCTCGCCGACCATTCCGCGTATCCGCAACATCGAGTTCGCTCCTGCACTTTTCTGACCTGCATGCTCCCATGGGGCTTGTGCAACGCCAAGTAAAGTCGTCCAGTGTGGCGGTTATCGAGCATTCATCTAGAGTGTTCTTTTTCTCACAGCACCATGTAATGAAACGCCCTTATTCGCTCCTCCTCATAATTCCGTTTTTGCTCATCGTGGCATGGCGCATCTGGTTGCCTGCCGATCTTTCGGCTTGTCCCGCTGATGGGGAAACTGCAGGTCCACTGACTCTTGTCATTCGTGATTACTTTGAGCGCAACAGCCGGACCGACTGGCGAGACATGGATGATCGTTTCGACATACTTTCAACCCCCGAAGGCCAGAGCATAGCGAGTCAACCGAATTCACACACTTGCGAAGCATTGCGGGTACTGCAGAGTCCGGCGTTCAGTCAGAGTGAAAAAATCTTCACCATGGCACTGATGTTCAGACTGCCAATCGACCAGTACATGGCCCTGATGGATCGCAGTCATCAACTCTACACGCAGGGCAAAATGGATAAGGAGGTGCTGACTCTGGTGGTATTTCCGCGCGGAACAGCCATCAACTACTGGTGGCTTCCGGCTTGGCGACAGCGTTTCAGTCGCGATGCCCCGAGCGTACTCGACGCAAATCTGATCAATGATGTTCTTTCGGGACACTATTGGTTCGACTATCCCGGCGCAGGCTTCTGATTCTGCAAGCATGACATCCAATCCCAGCACCGCCCGCAAACTCATCCCGGGCGGTGCTTAGCCATGTCTTGCGCAATCTCACGCGCACGGGCACACTCTGCGCACTTTCGTTATAAGATTACATAACAACTTTTTCATTTTTCTCGGAGTCCGTCATGCGTCGTTTGCTGCTCGCTTTGCCGTTTGCCCTGTTGCCGCTGGCCGCTGCCCATGCGGTTGATGAGCACGATCACGACCACGAGCACGGCAGCCTCGGCGCGCATGAGCATGGCGTGGGTCGCCTGAATGCCGCGCTCGACGGTCAGACCCTGGAGCTTGAGCTTGAAAGCCCGGCGATGAATCTGGTCGGTTTTGAACACGCCGCGACGTCGGACGCCGACAAGGCCAAAGTGGCCGCCGCTCGTGCGCAGCTGGAAAAACCATTGGCCCTGTTCAGTCTGCCGGCAGCAGCCGGTTGCAAAGTGGTCGGCCAGGAACTGGAAAGCCCGCTGTTCGGCGACAAGCCGGATGCCGACAATCACGACGAAGATGAAGCGGACAAGGACGGTCACGAGCATCACCACGACCACAGCGAAATCCATGCGCATTACCAGTTCAACTGCGCCGCACCGGGGGCGCTGAACACGCTGGATCTGGCGAACATCTTCAAGACCTTCCCTGCAACGCAGAAGATTGAGGTACAACTGATCAGCGCCAGCGGCCAGCAAGGCGCGGAAGTGACGGCGAAATCGGCTGCGCTGAAATTCTGAAGCGAATGAAGATCCCCTGTAGGAGCTGCCGAAGGCTGCGATCTTTTGATTGTGCAGATCAAGATCAAAAGATCGCAGCCTTCGGCAGCTCCTACAGAGATCCGTGTCCAACCATGAAATCGGCGCCATGACCCAAGCACTCATCGAACTCGCAAACCTGGGCTTCAACTGGCCCGGTCACCCGCCGCTGCTGGACATCCCGGCGTTTCGTCTGGAAGCCGGCGAAACCCTGTTCCTCAAAGGCCCCAGCGGCAGCGGCAAGACCACTCTGCTCGGCTTGCTTGGCGGGGTGCAGAAGCCGGGCCGTGGCAGCATTCGCCTGCTCGGCCAGGAACTGACCGAGCTCTCCGCCGGTGCTCGCGACACCTTTCGTGTCGATCACACCGGCTACATTTTCCAGCAATTCAATCTGTTGCCGTTTCTTTCGGTGCGCGAGAACGTCGAACTGCCCTGTCATTTTTCGAAACTGCGCGCCCAGCGAGCGAAACAGCGTCACGGCAGTGTCGACCAGGCCGCCGCGACCTTGCTCGCCCATTTGGGTTTGAAGGACGAAAGCATCCTCAGCCGGCGCGCCGATTCATTGTCGATCGGCCAGCAACAACGGGTCGCCGCCGCGCGCGCACTGATCGGCCAACCGGAACTGGTGATCGCCGACGAACCGACGTCAGCGCTGGATTACGACGCCCGCGAGAATTTCATTCGGCTGTTGTTCGCCGAGTGCCGCGAGGCCGGGTCGAGTCTGTTGTTCGTCAGCCATGACCAGAGCCTGGCGCCGCTGTTCGATCGTCACCTGTCCCTGGCCGAACTCAATCGCGCCGCTACGTCTGCCGAGGTCTGAGATGTATCTGTTTCGTCTGGCCATGGCCAGCCTGGCCAATCGCCGTTTCACCGCGTTGCTCACCGCGTTCGCCATCGCTTTATCAGTGTGCTTGCTGCTGGCGGTCGAGCGCGTGCGCACCGAAGCCAAAGCCAGTTTCGCCAGCACCATCAGCGGCACCGACTTGATTGTCGGCGCGCGCTCCGGTTCGGTAAACCTGCTGTTGTACTCGGTGTTTCGCATCGGCAATGCCACCAACAATATTCGCTGGGACAGCTTCGAGCACTTCGCCAACAACCCGAAAGTGAAGTGGGCGATCCCGATGTCCCTCGGCGATTCCCATCGCGGTTATCGCGTGATGGGCACCACCGAAGCCTACTTCGAGCACTACCAGTACGGTCGCCGGCAGCACTTGGCGCTGGCCGACGGACGTGCGTTTGCGACAGATCCGTTCGAAGTGGTGCTCGGCGCCGAAGTGGCCGAAGCCCTGCACTACAAGCTCGGCGACAAACTGGTGCTGGCCCACGGCGTGGCGGCGATCAGCCTGGTCAAGCACGACGACAAACCGTTCACCGTGGTCGGCATCCTGCAGCGCACCGGCACGCCGGTGGACCGCACGCTGCACATCAGCCTCGGCGGCATGGAAGCGATTCACATCGATTGGCACAACGGTGTACCGGCGCGCGGCAACGGGCGGATCAGCGCTGATCAGGCGCGCAACATGGACCTGACGCCGCAAGCGATCACCGCGTTCATGCTCGGCCTCAACAGCAAGATTTCCACCTTCGCCCTGCAACGCGACATCAACGAATACCGGGGCGAGCCGATGCTGGCGATTCTGCCGGGCGTGGCCTTGCAGGAATTGTGGAGCCTGATGAGCACCGCTGAAAAAGCGCTGTTCGTGGTCTCGCTGTTCGTCGTGCTGACCGGGTTGATCGGTATGCTCACGGCAATTCTCACCAGCCTCAACGAGCGCCGCCGCGAGATGGCGATTCTGCGTTCGGTGGGCGCGCGACCGTGGCACATCGCAAGTCTGCTGGTGCTGGAAGCCTTTGCTTTGGCGCTGACCGGGGTGATTGCCGGGCTCGCGTTGCTGTACATCGGCATCGCCGCTGCGCAAGGTTACGTGCAGGCCAATTACGGCTTGTACCTGCCGCTGGCATGGCCGAGCGAGTATGAATGGACGCTGCTCGGTGGCATTCTGGCGGCCGCGCTGCTGATGGGCAGCGTGCCGGCCTGGCGCGCGTATCGCCAATCAGTGGCCGATGGCCTGTCGATCCGTTTATGAGGATGTTCACCATGCCCCGCGCCCTGCTAGCGCTGCTGATGCTGGTCGCCCTGCCCGTGTGGGCAGCGGCGCCGAAAGACCTGACCTGGTCGGAAATGATCCCGCCGGACGCCGCGCCGGAAGTACCCAACATGACCCCGCTGCACGACCTGTCGAAGATGGGCGACGCACTTTCCGCCGAGTCCGCACCAGCGGCCAAACAGGACATGCCCAATGCCCCGGTAGTGAAGAGCCTCGACGGACAGAACATTCGCCTGCCCGGTTACATCGTGCCGCTGGAAGTCAGCGAAGAGGGGCGCACCACGGACTTCTTGCTGGTGCCGTATTTCGGCGCCTGCATCCACGTACCGCCACCGCCGTCGAACCAGATCGTCCATGTGAAAAGCGAACTGGGCGTGAAGCTTGATGAGCTGTATCAGCCTTACTGGGTTGAGGGGCCGTTGCAGGTGAAAGCCTCGAGCAGTGAACTGGCCGATGCCGGGTATCAGATGGAGGCGGACAAGATTTATGCGTACGAATTGCCGGAGTAAGGCCCGGTAGTTTTGTGTTGTTTGTCCTATAGCCTTCGCGAGCAAGCCCGCTCCCACATTTGCAACGCATTCCCCTGTGGGAGCGGGCTTGCTCGCGAAAGGGCCAGCACAGACACCGCAAAAATCCGGGGTTTCACTGTTTCATTGAGCTGAGTCAAAACACCGTATCAGACGGCTTCGTACCCTAGGACATCGAATTTTTATGTCCTTTCGGAGCCCCCATGAACAAGTCCTTGCTCAGCGCCTCGCTGTTTGCCCTCGCGCTCTCAGCCCCGCTCGCCCACGCTCACGAGGCAGGCGATATTCTCGTGCGCGCTGGCGCGATCACCGTCAACCCGAAGGCCGACAGCTCCAGCGTCAAGGTCGATCAGGGTCCGCTGAGTGGCACCAATCTGGGCGGCAAGGCGACCATGAGCAGCGACACCCAGCTGGGTCTGAACTTCGCCTACATGCTCACCAACAACATCGGTATCGAATTGCTGGCCGCCACGCCGTTCGAGCATGACGTCAAGCTCAAGGGCACCGCGCTGCCCGCCGCCAATGGCAAGCTCGGCACCCTGAAACACTTGCCGCCGACTCTCAGCGTCGTCTACTACCCGCTGGATTCGAAATCGGCCTTCCAGCCCTACGTCGGTGGGGGCATCAACTACACCTGGATCTACGACGAGCACGTCGGCAGCGAAGCCAGCGCCAACGGCTTCAGCAACTTCAAGGCGAAAAATTCCTGGGGCCTGGCCTGGCAGGTCGGCGCCGATTACATGATCACCGACAACATCATGCTCAACGCCCAAGTGCGTTACATCGACATCGACACCCGCGCGACCGTCGAGAACAACGCCGTCGCACCGGGCACCCGTGCACGGGTGAATGTGGACGTCGATCCGTTCATCTACATGGTCGGTCTGGGCTACAAGTTCTAAGCCGGGTTTTTACCGAACGTTCACGTGGTGGTGAATGAGGCTGAGTGGCGGGCAGACGCAGAACTGACGACGACCGTACGCAGTCGATCGGGGGACAACATTCCCTCGCCACAGGGATAGCGATATTCCGGCCGTGAAAAAGGCGCCTGATGATGGGCGCCTTTTTCATGTCCGAAAGCTTGTTTCATCCGCGCCCGAGCAAGCGCGCCAAGCCCACACTCATCGGCGTCTGCGGCGGCATTTCGAAGCGCTGCAGCAAGCGTCGGTTATCGGCTCGCGAATGGCGGATATCCCCCGAACGTGCCGGCGCGTAGCCCACGGGCGGCAGTTCACCGACCACCGATTTCAATGCTTCGAGCATCTGCTTCAGGCTCATCGCCTGGTTCCAGCCAACGTTGACCGCCCCTTCCTGCACCTCGGGCTTTTCCAGCGCCTGCACCAGCAAATCGACCAGATCACCGACATACAGAAAATCGCGGGTCTGCTCGCCATCGCCAAACACGGTGATCGGCAAACCTTTCGAGGCGCGTTCGCTGAAGATGCTGATCACTCCGGAATACGGCGAGGACGGATCCTGACGTGGACCGAAAATGTTGAAGAAGCGGAAAATCGCCGGCTCCAGGCCATGCTGGCGGCGGTAGAAATCGAAGTACTGCTCACCGGCCAGTTTGTCCGAGGCATAGGGTGTCAGCGGTGCTTTTGGCGTGTCTTCATCAATCGACTCACCCTCGCCATTGTTGCCGTACACCGCCGCGCTGGAGGCATACACCACACGTTTGACCCCGGCCAGGCGCATGGCTTCGCAGACATTCAGGGTGCCGATGAAATTGCTCTGGTGGGTTTTCACCGGATCATCCACCGAGGCCTGCACCGAGGCCACCGCCGCCAGATGCGCAACAGCGTTGCAACCTTGCATGGCGCGGGCAACCAGTGCGGCATCGGCGACATCACCGACCACCAGTTCAACCTTTGGATTGTCCAACGGCAGGTTGCTGCGCTTGCCGGTCGACAGGTCGTCGAGCACGCGCACCGAATAGTCCTTGGCGAGCAAGGCATCGGTCAGGTGCGAACCGATGAATCCGGCTCCGCCCGTGATTAAAACCTTTGCTTCAGCCATGTCGGTAGAACCTGTCCAGTAGGCTCGGGAGCGCAGCACGCCAGGCGCGCGGCTTGATCCCGAAAGTGTGGAGAATTTTCTTGCAGGCCAGCACCGCATGTTGCGGTTCCTCGGCGGCGTCCGGGCGCGCGGCGTGCGCCTGCGCGGTCGGTGCTTCGATCGCCAGCGGATGCAGACTGCGTGCTTCGGTGAGAATCGCCTGGCCCAGCGCCAGCGGCGTGGTCGCTTCATGGCCGGCGTAGTGATAGGTGCCCCAGAGCGGCGCGGCGCAGTCGAGTTGTTTGAGCACCGAGATGATCACGCGTGCGGCATCGTCGACCGGAGTCGGATTACCGCGACGGTCATCGGCCAGCAGCAACTCTTCGGGTTTTTCCGCGCGGGCGAGGAAGCGCCCGAGAGTGCCGTCCGCACTGTCGTCGAGCAGCCAGCCAAAACGCAGCAATACATGTTGCGGGCAGGTTGCGCGCACGCTTTGCTCGATGCGCCACAAGGCCTGACCGCGCAGGCCCAACGGCACCGGTTCGTCTTTTTCGCTGTAAGCCGTGGCCCGCGAGCCGTCGAACACGCGATAGCTCGACGGCTGTACGAGGACAATGTTGTGGTGCTGGCACAGTTCGGCCAGACGCTCGATGGCGCGCTCCTGGCCAGTCATGCGGCTTTCGCTGACGCTCTCGGCCTGGAACCAGTCGAAATAGTAGGCGAGGTTGATCAACGCATCGGGACGGGTGTCGTCGAGCAATTGTGTGAGGCTCGCGGCATCCCAGCCATTTTCGGGCGGGCGGGGGGCAAGAAAACCGATGTCTTCTTCCGCACCGAGGCGAATCAGCGCCTGCCCAAGGGCATTTCCGCCGCCCAGTAACATAAGGCGCATTCGCATAGAGTCAGCAGGCCCAGTCTGATTGGAACGATGGCTTTAGCGACGGATCTCGTGGAACCGTCGTCGATAATTGCCGGAATCGTTGCATTTTGCGGGTTTAGTGCGCAACCGTCATCCGCAAAGTGTGTATCGCCAGGATTTGTGTTGTGGCAATTGCCCCCTTCGCGAGCAAGCTCGCTCCCACATGGGCACGCGGTCAACTGTGGGAGCGAGCTTGCTCGCGAGGGGCACTGCCAGACAGCCGAGATCCCCAGCGGTACTTGCATCTTCCCGCCCCCGCCCGCATAACTTCAGTCATGAATCTGCCCCTCCCCGCCAACAGCGCTCTGGCCGGCTTTCACCCCGCCGTCAGCGCCTGGTTCAGCCACACGTTCCCGGCGGTCACAGCTGCCCAGGCCCGTGCGTGGCCGTTGATCCGCCAGCGCCGTTCGACGCTGATTGCCGCGCCCACCGGCTCGGGCAAGACCCTGACGGCGTTCCTCGCCGTGCTCGATGAGCTTGTCCACCGCGGCCTCGAACACCCCGACGGCCTGCCCGCCGAAACCCTGGTGGTTTACGTCTCACCGTTGAAAGCACTGTCCAATGACATCCAGATCAACCTGCAGAATCCGCTGGCCGGCATCACCGAACAACTGCGCCAACTGGGTCTGCCCGAGCTGCAGATCACTACGGCCGTGCGCACCGGCGATACCCCGCAGAAAGACCGCGCCGCCATGCGCAAGACCGCGCCGCACATTCTGGTGACCACTCCGGAGTCGCTGTACGTTCTGCTCGGTTCCGAGTCAGGCCGTAAGATGCTCGGCACAACGCGCACGGTGATCATCGACGAAATCCACGCCATGGCCGCCGGCAAGCGCGGCAGTCACCTGTCCTTGAGCCTTGAGCGCCTGCAAGCCTTGTGCAGCGAACCGCTGAACCGAATCGGCCTGTCCGCCACACAGAAACCGGTCGAAGCCGTGGCGCAATTTCTCGTCGGCCATGAGCGCCCCTGCGAGATCGTCGACATCGGCCACGCCCGCCCGCGAGACCTGGGCATCGAAGTGCCGCCGGTGCCGTTGTCGGCGGTGATGGCCACCGATGTCTGGGGATTGGTTTATGACCGTCTCGCCGAACTTGCTCGCGAGCACCGCACCACGCTGATTTTCGTCAACACCCGGCGCCTCGCCGAGCGCCTCAGCCGGCATCTGAGCGAACGCCTCGGCAAGCACGCGGTGGCGGCGCACCACGGCAGTCTCGCCAAGGAGTTTCGCCTCGATGCGGAACAACGGCTCAAGCGCGGCGAGCTGCAAGTGCTGATCGCCACCGCGTCGCTGGAACTGGGCATCGATATCGGTGAAGTCGACCTGGTCTGTCAGATCAGTTCGCCGCGTTCGATCGCCGCGTTTCTGCAAAGAGTGGGTCGCTCCGGACACCAGGTCGGCGGCACGCCCAAGGGGCGTTTGTTCGCCACCACCCGCGACGACCTGATCGAGTGCGCCGCCCTGCTCGACTGCGTGCGTCGGGGCGAGCTCGATACGCTGCACATTCCGGAAAAACCGCTGGACGTGCTGGCGCAGCAGATCATTGCCGAGGTCAGTTGCCAGGAATGGTCGGAAGACGCCTTGCTGGCGATGTTCCGCCAAGCGTGGCCGTATCGCGACCTCAATGAAAAACACTATCAGGCCCTGCTGAGCATGCTCGCCGAAGGCTACAACGGGCGCCAGGGCATCCGCAGCGCCTACCTGCATCGCGACGCCGTCAGCCGCACGTTGCGTGGGCGGCGTGGCGCGCAACTGACCGCCGTGACCAGTGGCGGCACCATCCCGGACAACGCCGACTACAGCGTGCTGCTTGAACCGCAGGGTTTGAACATCGGCAGCGTCAACGAAGATTTCGCCGTGGAAAGTATCGCTGGCGATGTGTTCCAGCTCGGCAATACCTCTTACCGCATCCTGCGGGTGGAAAGTGGCAAGGTGCGCGTCGAGGATGCGCAGGGCATGCCGCCGACCATTCCATTCTGGCTCGGCGAAGCGCCGGGGCGCAGTGATGAACTGTCGGCGGCCGTCGCGCGCCTGCAAGCGCAGTTGGACGAATTGCTCAGCGCCAGCCCCGGGAATCTGCAACCGGCGCTCGACTGGCTGACCATCACACTCGGCCTCAACCTCGCCAGCGCCGAGCAACTGGTGGAATACCTCGCTCGCGCGCGGCAAACCCTCGGCGCCCTGCCCTCGCAGGACACGTTGTTGATGGAGCGGTTTTTCGATGAGTCCGGCGGCACCCAACTGATCATCCACACACCGTTCGGCAGCCGCATCAACCGCGCCTGGGGCCTGGCCCTGCGCAAGCGTTTCTGCCGCACCTTCAACTTCGAGCTGCAGGCCGCCGCCAGCGAAGACGCGATCGTCTTGTCGCTCTCGACCAGTCACAGTTTCGAGCTCGATGAAGTCTGGCGTTACCTGCACAGCAACAGCGCTGAACACACGCTCATTCAAGCGGTGCTCGATGCGCCATTGTTCGGCGTACGCTGGCGCTGGAATGCCGGGGTGGCGCTGGCGCTGCCACGCTTCACCGGCGGGCGCAAAGTCGCTCCGCAACTGCAACGGATGAAAAGCGAAGACCTGATCGCCAGTGTGTTTCCCGACCAGATCGCCTGCCTGGAAAACCTCGCCGGCGAGCGCGAAGTCCCCGAACATCCGCTGGTCGAACAGACCCTCGACGATTGCCTGCATGAAGCGATGGACAGCGAAGGCTGGCTGACCCTGCTGCGGCGCATGGAGCGTGGCGAGGTGCGCCTGATCGCGCGGGATTTGCCTGCGCCGTCGCCACTGGCGGCGGAAATTCTCAGCGCCCGGCCGTACACGTTTCTCGACGATGCGCCGCTTGAAGAACGTCGCACCCAAGCGGTGATCAACCGACGCTGGAGCGATCCGCAATCGACCGACGACCTCGGTGCGCTCGATGCCGACGCGATCACGGCGGTGCGCGAAGAAGCGTGGCCGTCGCCCAATTCGATGGATGAAATGCACGAAGCGCTGATGAGCCTCGCCTGCATCAGCGACACCGAGGCGCAGGCCAACGCGGGTTGGCCGGACTGGCTGCAAACGCTGATGACCGGCGGGCGTGCTTGCCTGTTACAGGTCGACGCTGAGCATCAGTTATGGCTGGCGCGCGAGCGTTTGAGTTGTCTGCGGGCACTTTATCCACAGGCCACATTGCAGACTGCAGCGGTAGAGCTGCCCGGTTTCGACGAAACGTGGACATTCGATGAAGCCCTGCTCGAAGTGATCCGCGCCCGGCTCGGCGCCTTCGGGCCAATCCCGTTGTCCGCCATCGCCGAGTCGCTTGCTTTGCCAGCCGCGCAGGTCAATCAGTCCCTCGCGCAGTTGGAGCGTGAAGGCTATGTGTTGCGCGGCCAGTTCACGCCGCACAGCGAAATCGAAGAATGGTGCGAACGCCATCTGCTGGCGCGTATTCATCGCTACACGGTCAAGCGCCTGCGCCGGGAAATCGAACCGGTGGCATTGCAGGACTTCATGCGTTTCCTGTTCGACTGGCAGCATTTGACGCCGGCCACCCAAGGTCAGGGCAGCGCGGTGTTGCCGGCGATTGTCGGCCAGTTCGAAGGCTACCCGGCCGCAGCTTCGGCGTGGGACAGCGACATCCTGCCGGCCCGCCTCAAGGACTATTCGCCGAGCTGGCTGGACGAACTGTGCCGCAACGGCAAACTGGTGTGGACGCGCATCAATGCGCGGCAGAAGGTCAGCGGCTCGGCATTGCGCAGTACACCGATTGTGCTGCTGCCGCGTAGCCAGGTGGGTTTGTGGAGCGCATTGGCGGAACAGACGCCAGTGAGTGAGTTATCGCCCAAAACACAGAAAGTCTTTGAGGCGCTGAGTCAGCAGGGTGCGCTGTTTTTCGATGAGCTGATTCATGAAGCGCGCCTGCTGCGCAGCGAACTGGAAATCGCCTTGCAGGAACTGGTCGCCGCCGGGCTGGTGAACGCCGACAGCTTTGCCGGCCTGCGCGCACTGATCACGCCGGCGAGCAAACGCCAACAGCGCAGCAGTCGGCGTGAACGCGGCGCGTTCATCGGCGGCATGGACGATGCCGGGCGTTGGGCTTTACTGCGCCGTGGAACAACCGTGGACGCGGCCGAGACACTCGAACATGTGGCCATGACTCTGCTGCGCCGCTACGGCGTAGTGTTCTGGCGTTTGCTGGAGCGTGAAGCCGACTGGTTGCCGAGCTGGCGGGAATTACTGCGCACCTTCCATCGACTGGAAGCGCGAGGCGAGATTCGTGGCGGGCGGTTTGTCAGTGGCCTGGCCGGGGAGCAATTTGCCTTGCCCGAAGCCATTCCCTTGCTGCGCGAAGTACGCCGTCGCCCGCAGGACGGCAGCCTGGTGGCGGTATGCGGGGTCGATCCGCTGAATCTGGCCGGGACTTTGCTGCCCGGGGCAAAGGTGCCGGCGCTGGCGAGTAATCGGCTGGTGTATCGCGATGGGGTTCCGGTGGCGGCGGTGATCGCCGGCAAACAGCAGGTTTGGGCGGATCTGGATCAGGCGGCCATGGAGCAGACAGGCAGGAAATTGATCCGCCATTGAGGGTGTCTGCTCAGGCCACTTCGCGGGCAAGCGTGCTCCCACAGGGTTCTGCGGCGTACACAAAACCGATGTAGGAGCGGGCTTGCCCGCGAAGAGGCCGGGACATCCAACGCACAGATCAGATCAGGGCCGCGACTCCTGAGGCACCTGCGCCGCAACCACCGCCCCCTCCTCCTGCCGCTTCGGCAACAACACCTGTTGTGGATAAGTCTGCGCAAAATGCACATTCGGGGTGTTATCCACAAGCTTCTTCAAGCGCTGATTGAACGCGCGGCTCACCGCATATTGCCCACCGGACACCGTGCGGAACTGCGCCGTCAGCACCACGCCGTTGAGATCCATCTTGTCCACGCCAAACACATCCAGCGGGCCTTGCAGGTTGTATTTGAGAAACGGGTCTTCGCGGATCGAATCGCCGGCCTCGCGGATCAGCTCGATCGCCTTGTCGACGTCGGTGTCGTAAGTGAACTGCACCGAGAAAAACGCGAAAGCAAACTGGCGTGATTGGTTGGTCACTGCCTTGATCTGGCCGAACGGCACCGAGTGCACAAAACCCTTGCCGTCGCGCAGGCGCAAGGTGCGGATAGTCAAACCTTCCACCGTGCCGGCGTGGCCTGAATCGAGTACCACCCAGTCGCCGATCGACAGAGTGTCTTCGATGATGATGAACAACCCGGTGATGACGTCCTGCACCAGTTGCTGCGAGCCGAAACCGATCGCCAGGCCAACGACCCCGGCACCGGCCAACAGCGGCGCGACGTTGATGCCGAGATTGGCCATAGTGGTGATCGCGCAGATCACCACGAGGATGATTTTGATCGCATTGCGCAACAACGGCAGGATGGTTTTCACCCGCGTGCTCGGCTGACGTGCTCCGCGTTTGCTGACCGGCGGTTTCAGCGCTTCCTGAATCGCCGTGTCGAGCACCACCCACAGCAGCCACGTCACCAGGAAGATCAGGCCGATGCTGCTCAATGCATTACTGATCGCCCGGCCGACCGTGCTGCTCTGGGCGAAATCGAGCAGCGAAACGCCCCAGATCCGCCCAAGAATATCGATGAACACAACCGCCATGACGATGCGCAGCAAGGCATGCAACAGGCTGAGAAAGCGTTCCTTGTAAGCACTGCTGCGCTGGATCGCCTCGGCCTTGCGCGACTTGAACAGGTGCTGCAACACCGTACTGAGAAACACCGTGGCGATCAGCAGCACGGTAGTGAACAAGGCGCAACGCAGGGCTTTCTGATTGTCCTCGCCGATGCCGATCAGACTGACCGCCGAGACCAGCACCATCAACACGATCGGCCAGTACCACAGCCCGGAAAATATCCGCAGCGACTCTTGCAGCGACGGTTGTTTCAAACGTTGAGCCAAAGGGCGATTGCGGATCAGATGCGCCACCGGCCGACGCAGGCGAATCACCAGCAAACCGAAAATCACCGAGGCGATCAGCCCGGTGAACACGGCGATACTGCTGGTGATATTGCCGCCCAGTTGCCGGGCAATCTGCGGGCTGGTCAGCGCATCGCTGAGGGCGGCGAGAAAGCCGATCAGGAACAGCGGTCGCGGACAATATTCACGGATGATTCGCGCGGCGGTGCGCTTGTGACCGACGTTGAACATCACCACCACGCACAACAACATCGACGTGGAAAAGATGCCGCTGCTGGTGGCATAGGCCAGGCACAGCGCCAATGCACGGCCCACCGAACCTTGCAGATAATGGCTGACATACAGCGTCAGCGGCAGGCAGACCAACGCCGGCACGGTGTACGGCAGCACGTAGCCGAGCAAATCCTGACTGCGCTGGCGCGTGCGCAACCAACGGCCCTCACGCAGACGCTTGGCCAGCAAGCTGCCAAGCACGGTCAGCAGGGCGAAACTGCCCAGCCAGACGCCCGACAGCGTGAGGAAATCCCCGGCCACGCTCCAGCCCGAACGGTTCGACGGTTGCTTGACCAACCGATCGACTTCATCCGCCGCACGGTCGGCGCGCAGTCGCCAGGCATCGACCAGATGTTCATCGAGATCGAGTTTTTCCTGCACATCGTCAATGCTCGTACTGATCGCCCCGAGCAGACCACCCTGGACCAGCGGCTCCGGTTCAGCGGGTTTTTCCGCAGCGTCGGCGGGAGCCGGAACGCCCGGCAGCGCGGCGGCTTGCGATGTGTTGACGCCCAAACACAGCAGCGCTGCCAGCAGAATGGCGATCCTGAAATTGCGCAAAACTCCGATCTCCCATGGCCGAACCTCGTAAGGAACTGATCGGTATTTGCACGGCAAGTTCAGCCATCAGGGCCACGCACCTGCACGAGGAATCGGACGCAACCCCCAATCGCGACCGTCCGTAACACCACCGAAACTTTCCCGCCCCCGCCGCAGTCATCACAGAACATCGGCAACACGAGGACTTTCTACGGGAGGATGGGATGGCGACGATTCACATCGGTATTTCAGGCTGGCGCTACGTCCCGTGGCGCGGGGATTTCTACCCGAAGGGGCTGGCGCAGAAGCGCGAATTGCAGTTCGCCTCCCGCGCGGTCAACAGCATCGAAATCAATGGATCGTTCTACGCCCTGCAACGACCCGAACGGTACGCCCAGTGGTACGCCGAAACCCCCGATGACTTTGTGTTCAGCGTCAAGGCGCCGCGCTTCATCACCCACGTGCGCCGCTTGCGCGAAATCGAAAAACCGCTGGCGAATTTTTTTGCCTCGGGGGTGCTGGAGCTGAAGGAAAAACTCGGGCCGATCCTTTGGCAGTTTCCACCCAATTTCAAATTCGATGCCGAGCGTTTCGACCAGTTTCTAGCGCAACTGCCACACGACACCGAAGCTGCCGCCGTACTCGCCCGCCAGCACGACGCCCACATGCCCGGCAATGCCAGCGTCAAAGCCTGGCGCAAAAAGCCGCTGCGTCATGCCGTGGAAATCCGTCATGAAAGTTTCATCGACCCGCAGTTCGTGCGCCTGCTCAAGCGCCATAACGTTGCACTGGTGGTCGCCGACACCGCCGGCAAATGGCCGTACCGCGAAGACCTCACCAGCGACTTTGTCTACTTGCGTTTGCATGGCGCCGAAGAGCTCTACGCCAGCGGCTACTCCGAACAAGCGCTCAAGCGCTGGGCCGAGCGCATCGACGCCTGGCATCACGGTAAACAGCCAGAGGATGCACATCTGATAGCGCCACGCCTCAAACCCCGCGCACGCAAATCCCGCGAAGTGTTCTGCTACTTCGACAACGACATCAAAGTCCGCGCGCCCTACGACGCGCGCAACCTCCTGCAGCGCTTCGACCTCGACAAAGACCTGGCCACAACGCCCGGGCAAGTCGCCGCTCAAGGAGTTCTGTCATGAGCATTCCCGAACCGGTCGGTTTCACCGACGAAGGCTCCGTGGTTGCGCCCTCGGTGCGCACCTTCACCGTGCTGACGGTCAACACCCACAAGGGCTTCACGGCGCTGAACCGGCGTTTCATTCTGCCGGAGCTGCGTGAGGCGGTGCGCAGCGTCGCTGCCGATGTGGTGTTTCTGCAGGAAGTCCACGGCACCCACGAGCAGCATCCGAAACGCTACGACAACTGGCCGACGATGCCGCAATACGAATTCCTCGCCGACAGCCTCTGGCCGCAATTCGCCTACGGGCGCAACGCGGTGTACCCGGCGGGCGATCACGGTAATGCGCTGCTGTCGAAATTCCAGATCATCCGCCACGACAACCTCGACGTGTCGATCAGCGGCCATGAAAACCGTGGCCTGTTGCATTGTGTGTTGCGCCTGCCCGGTGACGGCACCGAAGTGCACGCGATCTGCGTGCATCTGGGCCTGCGCGAGAGCCACCGCAACGCCCAACTCGACCTGCTGATGCAACGACTCGGCGAACTGCCCGCCGATGCACCGGTGATCGTCGCCGGCGATTTCAACGACTGGCGCCAGCGCGCCGATGCGCAGCTCAAGCCCTGTGGCCTGCGCGAAGTATTTGCCGAACACCACGGCAAACCGGCGCGCAGCTTTCCGGCGCGGCTGCCAGCGCTGCGGCTCGACCGCATCTATGTACGCAACCTCAAGGCCAGCCGGCCAAAAGTGTTGACCAACCGGCCCTGGTCCCACCTTTCCGACCACGCACCGTTATCGGTGGAGATTGAACTATGAACAGTGCGCCACTGGAAAAATCCGCCGTCGACCCGGTCACGCTGAACCCACCGGTGCGCGAGCCCGGGCACGTTGACGTCGAGTATCAATGGCACAGCAACAACCGTGTGCAATTGCTTGAGAACGGCGAGGAGTATTTCCCCCGCGTATTCGAAGCGATGCGCGCAGCCAAGAGCGAGATCCTTCTCGAAACTTTCATTGTTTTCGAAGACAAGGTCGGCGCCGAGTTGCAGCAGATCCTCATCGAAGCCGCCCAGCGCGGCGTGCGCACCACGGTCAGCCTCGACGGCTTCGGCTGTGGCGAGCTGAGCACCGGCTATCTGTCAGCATTGAGCGATGCCGGCGTGCATTTGCAGATCTTCGATCCGGCGCCCAAGCACCTGGGCATCCGCACCAACTGGTTCCGCCGTTTGCACCGCAAGATCGTGGTGGTCGACGGTCTGATCGCGTTCATTGGCGGGATCAATTTTTCCGGTGATCATCTGGCCGACTTCGGCCCTGAAGCCAAGCAGGATTACTCGGTGGAGATCCAGGGCCCGGTGGTCGCCGATATCCATCACTTCGCCCTGCTGCAAAGCGGTCGTCCCGGACGCGCGCGGTTCTGGTGGCAGCGCCGGCGCCAGCGACAGGAAGAAATGGCATTCACCGATCACGACGGCCAGGTGCGCCTGGTGTTCCGCGACAACGATCAACACAACACCGATATCGAAGACGTGTATTTGCAGGTGCTGCGCAACGCCAAGCGCCGGGTAATTATCGCGAACGCCTACTTCTTTCCCGGCTACCGCCTGCTGCGCGAGATCCGTAACGCCGCGCGCCGTGGCGTCGAGGTGCGGCTTATCCTGCAGGGCCAGCCGGACATGCTCGTCGCGAAACTGGCAGCGCGCATGACTTACGATTATCTGTTGCGTGCCGGCGTGCAGATTCACGAATACTGCCAGCGCCCGCTGCACGGCAAAGTCGCGCTGGTCGACGATGACTGGAGCACTGTGGGCTCAAGCAATCTAGACCCGCTGAGCCTGTCGCTGAATCTTGAAGCCAACGTACTGATCCGCGATCGCGCCTTCAATCAGCACCTGTACGAACGCCTCGAAGACCTCAGCCAGAACCACTGCAAAGCCATGGATGCCAAACTGTTGCCGCGCGGGCGCATTTGGCACATGACCGTGGGTTTTCTGGTGTTCCACTTCCTGCGGCACTTCCCGGCGATGGCCGGTTGGCTGCCGGCGCATAAACCGCGTCTGAAGCCTTTCCGAGGTGCGCGTCCATGAGTCATTCCGAAGCACACTCGAGCAGCCCTTCGGCGCAAGCGGCGCCGTCAAAATGGAGCCGCTGGAAACGTCCGCTGACCATCCTGTTCTTTCTCGCGCTGATCGTCCTGTTGACGATGTTCGCTACGCGCATCGAATGGGCCGAGGTGCTGGAGACCCTCGCCGATTTCAAGGTGCGCACACTGATCATCGCTGCCAGCCTGACCTTGTTGAGCTTTCTGGTGTACGCCAGTTTCGACCTGATCGGCCGTACCTACATTCGTCAGGATCTGACCTGGAAGCAGATCCTGCCGGTGGGCATCATCAGTTATGCCTTCAACCTCAACCTCAGCGCGTGGGTCGGCGGCATCGCCATGCGGTATCGGCTGTATTCGCGGCTGGGTGTGAGCAAGGGCAATATTGCCAAGATCCTCGGTCTGAGCCTGGCGACCAACTGGTTTGGCTACATGACCATCGCCGGCGTGGTGTTCAGCAGTGGGCTGGTGCGCATGCCGCCGGGCTGGAAACTCAGCAGTGATGCGCTGCAATTGGTGGGCGTTTTGTTGCTGTTGGTCAGTGCCGGCTATCTGGCGGCGTGTCAGTTTTCCAAGCGCCGCGAGTGGTCGATTCGCGGCGTGGAAATCAACCTGCCGTCGCTGCGCATGGCGGTGCTGCAATTGCTGCTTGGTGCATTGAATTGGTCACTGATGGCGGCAGTCATTTTCACTCTGCTGCCGAGCAAACTGGATTACCCGCTGGTGCTTGGCGTGCTGCTGATCAGCGCAATTGCCGGGGTGATCACGCACATTCCGGCGGGGCTTGGCGTGCTTGAGGCTGTGTTTGTCGCGCTGCTGCAGCATGAGGCGTCGCGCGGCAGTCTCGTCGCGGGCTTGCTGGCGTACCGGGCGATTTACTTTCTGTTGCCGTTGTTGATTACGGTGGTGATGTATCTGGTGGTGGAAGCCAAGGCCAAGGCGTTGCGGATCGAGAAGAAACCCACACATTAGAATCAGGATCAAAAGATCGTCCGAAGGCTCGGGCCGCGATCGGACGATCTTTTGATTTTTCAGGATTGGATAATGCTCAACCGCTCCCCCACCACCATCTCGGTAATCCAGTCCACCAGAATCGAGGTGTAGGCCTGCTGCGACACCGGGTCACTCAACGCGTGATCCGCGCCATCGATGATCCGGTGGGTCAACGAGTGGGTCTGCTGACACGCGGCGCGGTAACTCATGATCGTCGCGTGGGGCACGAAATCGTCGGTTTCCGATTCCACCAACAGCACGTCGCCAGTGAATTGCGAGCACGCATGCAGGGCGCGATTGCTGTCGGCGCGCACCAGCGTGCCGCGATAATCGCGCAGGTCGGCCTTGTCCAGATCGCGTTTGGGCGTGTGCCATTGCTCGTCGCGGTACAGCGCCGGTACGCGCAGCGCCAGCCAGCGCACCGGGCGCAGTGACGTCAGGATCGAGGCCAGATAGCCGCCATAACTGGTGCCGACCACGGCGATCGCCGAAGTGTCGAGGGCCGGGTGCGCCAGCAAGCGATCGTAGGCCGCCAGCAAATCACGCAGATTGTCTTCACGGGTCACCCGGGTCAGCGGAATTCCGGTGCCGCCGGTGTGCCCGCGCAGGTCGAAGGTCAGGCAAACGCAACCCAGGCCGGCGATACCTTTGGCCCGTTCCAGATCGCGCTCCTGACTGCCGCCCCAACCGTGAACAAACAACACCCCCGGGACTTTCGATTTGGGACTGAGAAAGGTCCCGCTCATCTGTTCGTCATCAATGTCGATTTGAATGCTTTCGCTTCTAGCCGTCATAGGATTGGACCGTCACATATTTGAGAAGAAACGCGCTGTTTTCCGCCGGGCCGCGATAGACCTCGATGGCATCCGCCGGCAGCGCCTGATCGGTATAGGTTTCCACCGACGACACGCGGATGGCGCGCATCTGTGGGTCGTTGACGAAGCTCTGCAACGCCGCGACCTCGGCACTGCTGGCGCCGCCCATTCGCCAGGATTGTTCGAGCACGCCGCTGCGCGGCTGGCCGCTGGCGTCGAGGCCTTGCGCGATATCGTAATTGCGCCGCGAGGCGAAGAAGCGCGGGTAGGCTTCGTTGGCAGCGCTGTCGAACACCTGCGCCTGTTCAATGGCCAGGCGCACATCATCGGGCAGCTCCAGCGCCAGCAATTGGTCATAGCCGCCCTGCACCACCAGCAGATTCGAACCGCCGTAGACCTCTTCGCCCTCGCCGTCCTCGGTCAAGTACTGCTCGCCGCAATAACTCAACACTTTGCCGCCGATGAACGACTGACCGACGCTGTGGGTAATGACGTTGCTCAAGTCCTGCTCCAGCACCACGCCGTCACTGAACAGACTTTGCGCCTCGGGGCGCGCGAGGATTGCATCGAACGCGTCGAGGCTTTTGATCACTTCCTGTCCGCGCCCGGCGCAGGCGTGGACCGGCTTCAAGCGAATCGGCCCGGCATACAGCAAATGTTCGGCAGCGGGCCGTGCATCTTCCAGGGCGAATACGCTGAGACCGTCGAGCACGACGTTGCGCACCCGCTCCGAAAACAGCGGCGACCAACCCTGCGGCGCATGCGCCAGATGGCTGCGCAAACCGTGGCTGATGGCTTTGGTGCAGATGAAATCGTAGTCGACGTAACCGCCCCACAAATCATCAGGGCCTTTGATGCCCAGCGCTTGAGCATGGGCGGCACCGACGATGGTCTGCGTCGGCAGCAGATACAGCTCGCGGCCCGAATGTTTGGCCGGGTCGTAACTGCCGCCGAATTTGCAATCGAGGATCTGCGCCAGCCAGCGCGCCAGGGCCTTGTTGGTCTCGACTTCATGTTGTGGCGCCTCGGCACGTACCGAATGGGCCACGACGATTTTTTTGCTGGGTGTCGGGGTCATGCGTTCCCCTTGTATCAGTCGATGGGTTCACTCAGGGAAATTGCAGAGATCAGGCCAATCAACGCTCACCACGAACCGCCCGGTGATCGGGCGTTTGCCACGAGTGTGCTGGCATCGCGCCTGTTTCAAACTGCACGACGGCGCGGAAAATTCCGGCAAATTGCATGATCTCTCATCCTCGCCGCGATGATTGTGGGAGTTCATTGATTCAGCTTAGCGCGTCAGACCAAACCGCCCCCGATAATCACTCGGCCCCAACCCGGTAATCTTCTTGAAAATCGCGCGAAACGCCCCCGGATCCTGATAGCCAACCGTCCAGGCGATGTGATCGATCGTGCCGTTGGTGAATTCGAGCATTTCCCGCGCCTTGCCGACCCGCAGATGCTGGCAATACTCGGTCGGCTTCAACCCTGTGGCCGCGCGGAATCGGCGCAGGAAAGTGCGTTCTTCCAGACTCGCGCGCTCGGCCATTGCCGCCAGCGAAACCTCCGTCGCCCCGGTGCTTTGCAGCCAGTGCTGGACCTTGAGAATCGCCGCGTCGCCATGGCTGAGGATCGGCGCAAAATTGCTTCCGCATTCACTGGCGCTGTCGCTGTGTTCCATCACCAGAAAACGCGCGGTCGCGGTGGCGATGCTCGGGCCGAGCAAGCGATCGACCAGGCGCAGTCCCAGTTCCGACCAGGCCATCAGCCCCGCCGTGGTGATCAGGTCACCGTCGTCGACAATCGGCGTGTCGGCCTTCAGTCTGATCTTCGGGTAACGCTCGGCAAAAGCCTGGGCCGAGGTCCAGTGGGTGGTGGCGCTGCGACCGTCGAGCAAGCCGCTTTCGGCAAGCATCAACGAGCCCACACAGACGCCACCGAGGGTCGCGCCGCGTGCATGCTGGTCGCGTAGCCATTGCGTCAGGCCCGGAGTCATCTGCGCTGCATCGAACCCGCCCAGAGACGGCGGAATCAGCACGGCGAGCAAAGCGTCTTCGTCACTCGGATGACTGTCATAAACCCGCGCTGGCAACCGCTCGCCTTCGACCTGCCAGTGACTGACCCGCAGCACAGGCAACTGCACAGCCTGATACTCGGCGGCGATGCGGTTGGCCACCGCAAACAGGTCGGTCAGGCCGTGCACCGCAGCCAGTTGCGCGCCGGGGTAAATCAGCACGCCCAATTCAGCAGTCGCGGCTTTTTGTGCAGCCATTGTCAGTTTTCCCCCGTCTATTGTCGGTGCGGCCAATCCTCCAATCCTCGGCCAGCGCCAATACTGAGGTCACACCCAATCACTGCCTCAAGGACAATCCCATGGCCAAGCAAGCGCTCATCGTAGTCGATATCCAGAACGACTACTTCCCCCAAGGCAAGTGGCCGCTGGTCGGCGCCGACGCCGCAGCCGACAACGCCGCGCGGCTGATCGCAGCCTTTCGCGCAGCGGGCGATTCGGTGGTGCACATTCGCCACGAATTCACCGCCGACGATGCGCCGTTTTTTACCCCCGGCTCCGAAGGCGCCAAACTGCACCCCAAAGTGCTCAACCACGCTGACGAGCCGGTGGTGCTCAAGCACTTCGTCAACTCGTTTCGCGAGACCGAACTGAAATCGGTGCTAGACGATCAAGGCATCACCGAACTGGTGGTGGTCGGCAGCATGAGCCATATGTGCATCGATGGCATCACCCGCGCGGCGGCGGACATGGGCTACGGCGTCACAGTAATCCACGATGCCTGCGCCAGCCGTGACCTTGAGTTCAATGGCCTGACGGTGCCCGCCGCCCATGTGCATGCGGCATTCATGTCAGCGCTGGGTTTTGCCTATGCCAGCGTGGTATCAACCGAGCAGTTCCTGCACAGCAACGCCTAGCAACAACTGCTCAACCCACAGGCCCGCCGCGTTGCGGGCCTTTTTGCGTCTGTCATGAAAATCTCACGCGTGAGTCGTTGATGGCACTTTGCATTAGTTGTAGTGTGGCCCACGCGTGAGACGCTCATAACCGGATTCCAGCCATGACAAGCCGCACTCGGACGACTGCCGCCGCTAGCCCCAAGGGCGAGCGTGGCAAAGCGTCGGCGAAAAAACCGTCAAGCTTCTACATGAAGCAAATGCGCGCAGGCCTGGCCGCCGCCGGTTATGTGAAACACGAAACTTGGGTGCTTCCGGAAAACCGAAGCTTGCTCAAGCAAATGGAGCAACAGCTACGCCAACCGATTCTGGCTGGCTCTTTCATGTCGGAGAAATACATGAGCGCAGGCAACAACTGGACCATCGACAGCCTCTTCAATGCCCTCAAGGCGCTGGACGAGGTGGCTTCCCAAGAGATTTCGCTGTCCCTGATCCAGAGCTCCGAGCCGAGCATCAAGCTGCAAATGAACGAATTCGGCGGCCTGCCGATTCACATCGCCCTGGCCGGCCAGCAGATCATCGTCGACACCGTGCTGGTCGACATCGACTCGATCAGCAATGTCCAGGCGTTCAACGATGCCGTGCTGCGCAGCCGCGAGATGTTCCCGCTATCGTCGATCGGTATCGAGTCGATGCCCAACGGGCAGACCGTCTACAACATGTTCGGCGCCCTCAGCGCCGACTCGAGCCTGACCAACGTCATCACCGAGGTGAAAACCCTGGTCGACAATGTGCAGCGCGCCAGCGAAGCCTTCGAACACTTCTTCAAGTAATCAACAGGGAATATCCAATGACTCAGTCCATCTGGAGCAAGTTGTTCACCGCACTGCGCGGCGGTGCCAATGAAGTCGGCGAAGCCATCGCCGACCAGCAGGCCCTGCGCATCCTCGATCAGGAAATCCGCGACGCCGACAGCGCGCTGTCGAACGCGCGCCGCGAGCTGGTGACGATCATGGCCAAGCACAAACTGGCCGCCGACCGCGTCAGCGAGTACGACGCCAAGATCAAGGATCTCGAAGCCAAAGCCGTTGCCGCACTGAATGCCGGTCGTGAAGACCTGGCGCTGGAAGTGGCCGAAGCGATTTCGACCCTGACCAACGACCTCGCTGCCGAGAAGAAACTCAGCGATGAGTTCGGCGCCTACGCCGACAACATGCGCAAAGACATCAGCAAAGCCGAATCGCGAATCAAGAGCCTGCGCCAGCAAGTGGACATGGCCAAGGCCCGCGACAGCGTGCAGAAAGCCCAGGTCAGCGCCTCGATTGCCAGCGGCGGCGCCAACGGCAAACTCGAAACCGCCGTGGGCACCCTCAACCGTCTGCAAGCCAAGCAGCAGCAACGCGCTGCCGAACTGAACGCCGCAGACGAACTGGCCGACGCCTCCACCGGCAACGACCTGGAACGCAAACTGCGCGACGCTGGCATCACGCCGAACGAAGGCAGCGCCAATGCGATCCTTGAGCGGTTGAAGCAGAAGTCTTCCCAGTAACATCGCTGCTTGCTCGGTGTAGGAGCTGCCGCAGGCTGCGATCTTTTGATGTTGCTTTTAAAAGACAAGATCAAAAGATCGCAGCCTTCGGCAGCTCCTACACCGAAATTCGGTCACTCGCACAACCTTTCATTTTGTCTGCTCGTTCGTCGCCCGGCTCGGTACACTACCGCCACTTTTTCACCCCCGAACACCTCCACCCGCTTCAAGGAACGTACCCATGGGATGGTTTAAAGACTTGCTCGGCACCCGCAATTGGCAGGCCGCTGCGCCAACGAGCACCGGCGCCAGCGGCCCGCTGGGCATGGCTCAAGGCAAAGGCGTGCGCTTCGACACGACGCTGGCGTTGCTGCTGGAAGGCTCGACTTCGGTGCGGGTGCCGTTCGATCAAGCGGTGTGGAGCGCCGGGTGGGTCGATCTTGGCCAGTCCAACAAACTGCACCGCTATTACATGAACGACGAGGATTTCTGGGTGCAGATCCACGTCACCGGTGAAGACCAGATCGAGTCGGTCACCCTGTTCAATTACCTCAGTTACGTGACGGTCAACAGCGACGCCGAACTGCAGCGTCTGGCCGGCCCGAACAGCCTGATCGGTCTGCCCACCTACAACCACGACGGTGTTGAGTACACCCGCGAATGGGGCACCGAGTTGCAGCAGACCGAACTGGTGCCGATGACCGAACACGTGGTCAACCCGGACGAGTCCTACACCATCAAGCACCACGCCATGCTGTATGCCCGCGACACCGGCCTGACCGATCGCCGCGAACTGCTGCTGTTCTGCGTCGAACAGGATGAAGAAGGCACCGTCAGCCTGAGTACTTCGCTGGGCATTTCGCTGTACACCACTGATTTGAGCGCCATCTAAAAAAGGAAGTTTTTCATGCTGGAAGTGTTGGCCGTTTCCCTGAACAAAACCGCGTTGGTCGGTTTTGTCGTCTACCTGATCGGCGCCGTGTTGCTGTTCATGCTGTTTCAGTTCGTCTACACGCGCATCACCGCGCACAAGGAATTCGAGCTGATCCGTGCCGGCAACACTGCCGCCGCCATTGCCCTGTCCGGGGCAATCATCGGTTTCGCCATTCCGGCGAGCAACGTGATCGCCTACTCGGTCAACGTGCTCGACTTTGTACTCTGGGCGGTCATCGCAGCAGTCGTTCAGCTGTTGGCATTTGTTGCGACCGGGCTGGTGCTCAAGGGTACGTCCCAGCGCATCGCCAACGGCGAAGTGGCTGCCGGCATTTATGTGGCCGCCGTGGCGATCAGCGTCGGCATGCTCAATGCCGCGTGCATGACCCCGTCCCACTGACCGGCAGGAAGCCTCCCGATGAAACGCAGCAAATACGTGCAGTTGTCCCTCGCCGCGTCAGTGGCAATGGCGATTTCCGGGGAAGCGGCAGCGGTGGATCAGGCACGCCATTTCCAGAGCGTCGAGCAGTGCGTCGACGCCGAAGTGGCCGCCGATCTCTGCTCCAGCGCCTACGTCGCCGCTCTGAATGAACACCGACGCATCGCCCCGGCCTACAACGACAAGGCCAAGTGCGACGCAGACTTTGCCTCCGGCTGGTGTCAGAAAAATTCCGACGGCCGCTTCGTGCCCAAGCTCGGCGGCTTTAAAGTGCCGCGCGATGCTCAGACGCCGCAAGATCTGGACGCCATCGCCGATGCGCAGATGCCAGCGGGCGACACCACGAGCAGCGCAAGCACCGGCAGCTCACACTACTCCGGCGGCTCGGGTGGCGGCGGTAATGGCTGGCTGACCGGCTGGCTGATCGGCAACGCAATGAGCAACAATGCCAATCGCACCGTTTACCGCGATCGCGAAACGCGCCAGCCGTACAACACCTCTACGCAGTACCGCAGAGCTGAGACCACCACGCACAGCCAGACGGATTATGAAAGCAGCAAGAGCAAACCGGTGAACGTTGCGTCGTCGACTTCGCGCGGCGGCTTCGGCAGCCAGTCCAGCGCCCGCAGCGGTTGGGGTGGCTGGGGCAGCAGTTCCGGACGCTCGAGCAGCTGACATGAAAAAGATCCACTGCGCCGAGCGCCCCGACTGGAAACACACCGCCGAGAGCCTCGGCTTCATGTTCCACACCATCGATGACGAACCGTACTGGGACGAAAGCGCCTACTACCAGTTCAGCCTCGCGCAAATCGAAAACGATCTGGAAGACCCGACTACCGAACTGCATGAAATGTGCATGGATCTGGTTGATCGCGTGGTCAGCAGCGAGGAGTTGCTCGACCGCCTGAGCATTGCGCCGGCGTACTACGACATGATCCGCACCTCCTGGCGCGAAGGTCATCCGCATCTGTACGGTCGCATGGACTTTTCCTATAGCGGTAACGGCCCGGCGAAACTGCTGGAGCTCAACTACGACACGCCGACCAGCCTCTATGAAGCGGCGGCGTTTCAGTGGGGCTGGCTGGAACAGTGCATCGAGCGCGGCACGCTGCCGCGGCATGCTGATCAGTTCAATAGCATCGACACCAAGCTGCACCAGGCCTTCGCCGAGCTGCAGCTCAAGCGGCCGTTCTACTTTGCGTCGATGAAGGGCTCGGTCGAGGACAAAGGCACCACCGACTACCTGCGGCTGATCGCGGAAAAGGTCGGCATCGAATCACGCCACATCGATATCGAAGACATCGGCCTGACGGCTGAAGGTCGTTTCGTCGACCTGCAGGATCGCTGGATTCCACACCTGTTCAAGCTGCACGCTTGGGAATTCATTTTCCACGAACCGTTCGGCGCAGCGATTGCCGAATGCGATACGCAGTTCTTCGAGCCGGCGTGGAAGGCAATCCTGTCCAACAAAGGCGTGTTGCCCTTGTTATGGGAAATGCACAAGGGCCATCCGAATCTGCTGGCAGCGCACCTCGATCCAAATCCGCAACGTGCCGTGCCGAAAGGCTGGGTACGCAAGCCGTATTTTTCCCGCGAAGGTGCGAACATCGAACTGCAAACGGCCCAGGGCCTGATCGTCAAAGAGGACGGGCCCTACACCGATGCGCCATTTATCCTGCAAGAGTTTGCGCCGTTACCGAAGTTTGGCGACAGCTACACGCTGATCGGCTCGTGGGTAATCGGCGATGAGGCGGCGGGTATTGGGGTGCGGGAAGACAATAGCCTGATCACCAGGGATTCGAGCCGGTTTCTGCCACACCTGATCCTCGACTAGATCACTCCCAGACATGAAAAAGCCGTAGCGTTTGCGCTACGGCTTTTTCATTCTGGTCAGGACGGTTCGGTTGTACGCGGCCCGCTCGTTACCGCAACCTCTTCTCTGGCGGGTTCGACCGTTGCCACTCCTGCCAGTCTGCGACGAGCGATTTCAGCACCACGACGACGCAGTGGCGTTTCGACGAAGCGGTAGTTCAGTTCGCTGCATACCACCATGATCAACAAGGCGGTGAGCACAAGCTCAACCGTATGCCCGGCACCCAGCGCCATGCCACTGCTGGCGGCCAATCGCGTCCATATCTCGGTACTCAGGTGATAGGCAAATATGTGCACCACGTACAAGGCGTAGGAACGTGAACCCAGCCACTCGAACAGCCCGCTGAAGATGGATGGGCAATAGATGTAGCCTTTCTGATAGCTGGCCAGCCAGACAATGATCAAAGCCGTTATCGCGATCAGACCGACAGCAATCGGCACCGCGATCATCTGCCCGGCAATCGCGCCCAACAGATACAGCAGAAACAGCGTAGTAGTCAGACGCTTGAACACACTGGTACCGAGCGCAACTGGCTCGATGTCCCGGTAGAGCGGCGTGCGGGAGAACAGGCAGAGCACAATACCCCACATCATCGCATCGAGTCTGAAAGAAAACAGCATCGGTGCCGGGGGCGCGGCAAAGCCATTGCGATCAAAGCCGAACTGCAGGGCGATCAAGGCAAGCAGGACAATCACCCGCCAGCGCGCCGATGTCACAAGCAGCAGAAAAAGCGGGAAGATGAGGTAAAACTGCTCCTCAAGCGCCAGACTCCAGTACACCGAGTTAGGACCGAGCAACAAACCGTACTGATTGGCCAGGTTGCCCGTGAACGTAGCCACGGCAGTAAAACTGCGCAGGTTATAAAACCATGACTGGAACGCATTCGACTCGTTGAAAAGAATCGAAAACGCTAACGGTATCAGCACCCATAACCACGCGGTGGGCAGCAAACGGTAAGCCCGCCGGATCCAGAATGACGTGGCGGCCAATCCGAACCTGTGCTGCTCACGGTGGCTATCGAAATAGTCGAGATACGCCTTGCTGACAACGTAACCGGAAATACAAAAGAACAGATCTACCCCGGTCCATGGGGAATACACGTTGTACAAGTTCATCAGGTACGAATCGTGGAATGGCAACAGTTGTGGAAGATGGGTCAGGACCGTCATGAGAATGGCCGCCCCGCGCAAATACTCGATTTCCTTGTTCTTGCGACTGGTCATGAGACTCTCTTGTTTTTATGTGCAAACAGGCGTTCGAGCGCCTGCAAGCGACGCCGAATGAGCTGACTTGTTATTCGTCGAAGGGATCATGGAGCGGCCCG
Source organism: Pseudomonas sp. NPDC079367 (assembly GCF_044542195.1). NCBI lineage: Bacteria > Pseudomonadati > Pseudomonadota > Gammaproteobacteria > Pseudomonadales > Pseudomonadaceae > Pseudomonas > Pseudomonas sp. NPDC079367. Next base: position 7,595 of record NZ_JBITTW010000051.1, on the reverse strand, counting down.
CGACGACCTTCAAGGCTCCGTACAAAATCTTTACCGGATATCCACCCGGACTCTTCGGTCTGCTGTCGGCGTTCTATTCATCGATGCCCCTGCAAAACGACAAAGCCCCCGCAATAGCGAGGGCTTTGTCTGGAAGCGATCAAATCTCAGAACGGAATATCGTCATCGAAGCTGTCGAAATCCGGAGCCGGTTGCGGTGCGGCCTGCTGAGGCGCTGGCGGAGCCGAACGCTGCTGCGGAGCAGACTGCTGCGGGCGTGGAGCCTGCTGACGTGGCGCCTGCTGCTGGTAGTTGTTGCCGCCGCCTTGCTGATCGCCCTGTTGTGGACGGCCGCCGAGCAGTTGCATGGTGCCTTGCATGTCGACCACGATTTCGGTGGTGTAACGCTTGATACCGTCCTTTTCCCACTCACGGGTCTGCAGCTTGCCTTCGATGTACACCTGCGAACCCTTGCGCAGGTATTCACCGGCGATTTCGGCAACCTTGCCGAACATCGAAACACGGTGCCACTCGGTTTTCTCGACCTTCTGGCCGGTTTGCTTGTCGGTCCATTGTTCGCTGGTGGCCAGACTCAGGTTGGTCACGGCGTTACCGTTAGGCAGGTAGCGAACTTCGGGATCCTGGCCGCAAGTGCCGACCAATATGACTTTGTTAACCCCACGGGCCATAACGTTCTCCTAAGCGTCGCACGCAGCCCCGGCCGGGTTGTTGACCAGGCGTTCGAGGGTCGTGCGATCCACTAATTCTTTGTCCAGTTTGATGTAAACAGCCGCCTCTTCGGCGACTATCACTGCATCCGTTACCCCTACGAGGGCCTTGAGACGCTCGACCAGACCCGCTTCGCGGATCGCTTCGGGCGACAACGGCAAGCGCAGGCTCGTCACGTAGGGAGGTTCGCGCATGGTAACAGCAAAGGCCAGCCAAAGTGCAGCCAGCCCGGCACATCCAAGGAACACAACCGACAGACCGCCATGCTGAAACAGCCAGCCGCCGAGTATCCCGCCGAGTGCCGAACCGAGGAACTGGCTGGTGGAGTACACGCCCATGGCCGTGCCCTTGCCACCTGCCGGTGAAACCTTGCTGATCAGCGATGGCAACGAAGCCTCCAGCAGATTGAACGCGGTGAAGAACACCACGGTGCCAATCACCAGAGCGCGCAGGCTGTCGCCGAACTGCCAGAAGAATAGTTCAGTCAGCATCAGTGTCATGACGGCACCGAGCAAAACTCGTTTCATTTTGCGTCGCTTCTCGCCATAGATGATGAAAGGGATCATGGCGAAGAAGGAAATCACCAGCGCGGTGAGGTACACCCACCAGTGCTGCTCCTTGGGCAGGCCGGCTTTTTCCACCAGCGCCAGGGGCAAGGCGACGAAGCTCGACATCAACATGGCATGTAACACAAAGATGCCCAAATCAAGGCGCAGCAGGTCCGGATGCTTGAGCGTCGGCAGCAATGCCTGCCGCGCCACCCCGGATTCACGGTGCTGCAACGGCCCGGTGGAGCGCGGCACCATGAACATGATGATCAGAATGCCGACCAGCGCCATGGCGCCAGTGGCAAGGAACAGCCCCGACAACCCGAAAGCGCTGGTCAGCAATGGCCCCACGACCATGGCCACGGCGAACGACAGGCCGATGGTCATGCCGATCATCGCCATGGCTTTGGTTCGATGCTGTTCGCGGGTCAGGTCGGACAGCAGCGCCATGACCGCTGCGGAAATCGCCCCGGCGCCCTGCAGGATCCGCCCGGCGATCACGCCCCAGATCGAATCGGCCTGCGAGGCGAGGACGCTGCCGAGGGCGAAGACGATCAGTCCCAGATAAATCACCGGTCGACGGCCGATCCTGTCGGAAATGATCCCGAAGGGGATCTGGAAAATTGCCTGGGTCAGGCCGTAAGCGCCAATCGCCAGCCCGATCAGGGCCGGGGTCGCTCCCGCCAGATCCATGCCATAGGTCGCCAGCACCGGCAACACCATGAACATGCCCAGCATACGGAAGGCGAACACCAAGGCCAGACCGCTCGCCGCGCGGGTCTCGCTGCCACTCATGCGTTCGCTGTGGGGATCGTGCATGGAAAAACCTCGTGTGAACCGGCGGCGATTCTACCAGTCCCATCGGAAGACGGGGTATATCGCGACGCTATGACGCGTATAGATGAAACTCTCTTCATGAACGGCAAGAAGCCTTCGTTGGATAGTGTGCATCCATCCAGTATTTGCCCGTATACTCCTACGTTTTCGACGCCCGCCGAGCGAGGCCACTTTGGACAAGATCCTGATACGTGGGGCCCGTACCCACAACCTGAAGAACATCGACCTGACCCTGCCACGGGTCAAACTGTTGGTCGTCACCGGCGGG
>NZ_JBITTW010000051.1:0-5224 GCF_044542195.1 Pseudomonas sp. NPDC079367 | reverse complement strand
CACGCGGTATGCCGAAGGTCAGCGCCGCTATGTCGAATCGCTGTCGGCCTACGCCCGCCAGTTCCTGTCGATGATGGAAAAACCCGACGTCGACACCATCGAAGGCCTGTCGCCGGCGATCTCCATCGAACAGAAGTCGACCTCGCACAACCCCCGTTCCACGGTCGGCACCATCACCGAAATCTACGACTACCTGCGCTTGCTTTACGCTCGCGTCGGTACGCCGCGTTGCCCGGATCACGACATTCCGCTGGAGGCGCAGACCGTCAGTCAGATGGTCGATCTGGTACTGGCGCAGCCGGAAGGCAGCAAGCTAATGTTGCTGGCGCCGGTGATCCGCGAGCGTAAAGGGGAGCACCTGTCGGTGTTCGAAGAGCTGCGCGCGCAGGGCTTTGTCCGCGCCCGGGTCAATGGCCGCATCTGCGAGCTCGACGAACTGCCGAAACTGGATAAACAGAAGAAGCATTCGATCGATGTGATCGTCGACCGCTTCAAGGTCCGCGCCGATCTGCAACAACGTCTTGCCGAGTCGTTCGAGACCGCGCTGAAACTCGCCGACGGCATTGCCCTGGTTGCACCGATGGACGACGAGCCCGGCGAAGAAATGATCTTCTCCGCACGCTTCGCCTGCCCGATCTGCGGCCATGCAATCAGCGAGCTGGAACCCAAGCTGTTTTCCTTCAACAACCCGGCCGGCGCCTGCCCGACCTGCGATGGCCTGGGCGTGAAGCAGTTCTTCGACATCAAGCGCCTGGTCAATGGCGAGCTGACCCTGGCCGAAGGTGCGATACGCGGCTGGGACCGGCGCAACGTCTATTACTTCCAGATGCTCGGCTCACTCGCCTCACACTACAAGTTCAGCCTGGACAAGCCCTTCAACGAGCTGAGCGCCGAGCATCAGAAGTTCATCCTGCACGGCAGCGGCTCGCAGAATGTCGATTTCAAATACCTGAACGACCGTGGCGACATCGTCAAACGCTCGCACCCGTTTGAAGGTATCGTCCCGAATCTTGAGCGCCGTTACCGCGAAACAGAATCGGCAAGCGTGCGCGAAGAGCTGGCCAAGTTCCTCAGCCATCAGGCCTGCCCGGATTGCCGTGGCACACGTCTGCGTCGCGAAGCACGGCACGTCTGGGTCGGTGAGAAAACCCTGCCGGCCGTGACCAACCTGCCGATCGGTGACGCCTGCGAGTACTTCGCCGATCTGAAGATGACCGGGCGGCGCGGCGAGATCGCCGACAAGATTCTCAAGGAAATTCGCGAGCGTCTGCAGTTTCTGGTCAACGTCGGCCTCGATTACCTGTCGCTGGATCGCAGTGCCGACACCTTGTCTGGTGGCGAGGCGCAGCGGATTCGTCTGGCCAGTCAGATCGGCGCCGGTCTGGTCGGCGTTCTGTACATCCTCGATGAACCGTCCATTGGCCTGCATCAGCGCGACAACGACCGACTGCTCGGCACGCTCAAGCATTTGCGCGACATCGGCAACACAGTGATCGTCGTCGAACACGACGAAGACGCGATTCGCCTGGCTGACTATGTCGTCGACATCGGTCCGGGCGCCGGCGTACATGGTGGGCAGATCGTTGCCGAAGGCACACCGGACGAAGTCATGGCGCACCCGGATTCGCTGACCGGCAAATACCTGTCCGGCCGGGTGAAGATCGAAGTGCCGGCCAAACGCACGCCGCGCAACAAGAAGCTCAACCTGTCGCTCAAAGGTGCGCGTGGCAACAACTTGCGCAATGTCGATCTGGACATCCCGATCGGCCTGCTGACCTGCGTGACTGGCGTCTCCGGTTCTGGCAAATCGACACTGATCAACAACACGCTGTTCCCGCTGAGCGCAACGGCACTCAACGGTGCGACCACGCTGGAAGCCGCCGCGCATGACAGCATCAAAGGTCTGGAACATCTCGACAAAGTCGTCGACATCGACCAAAGCCCGATCGGCCGTACGCCGCGTTCCAACCCGGCGACCTACACCGGGCTGTTCACACCGATCCGCGAACTGTTTGCCGGCGTGCCCGAGTCGCGCTCCCGTGGTTACGGCCCGGGGCGTTTCTCGTTCAACGTCAAGGGCGGTCGCTGCGAAGCGTGCCAGGGCGATGGCCTTATCAAGGTGGAAATGCACTTCCTGCCGGACATCTATGTGCCCTGTGATGTGTGCAAGAGCAAGCGCTACAACCGCGAAACCCTTGAGATCAAATACAAGGGCAAGAGCATCCACGAAACCCTCGAAATGACCATCGAGGAAGCGCGGGAGTTCTTCGACGCGGTGCCGGCACTGGCGCGCAAGCTGCAAACGCTGATGGATGTGGGCCTGTCGTACATCAAGCTCGGGCAGTCGGCGACCACGCTCTCTGGCGGTGAGGCACAGCGGGTGAAGCTGTCTCGCGAGCTGTCCAAGCGTGATACCGGCAAAACCTTGTACATCCTCGATGAACCGACCACCGGTTTGCACTTCGCCGATATCCAGCAGTTGCTCGACGTGCTGCATCGTCTACGCGATCACGGCAACACCGTGGTGGTCATCGAGCACAACCTCGATGTGATCAAGACCGCCGACTGGCTGGTGGATCTTGGTCCCGAGGGCGGTTCCAAGGGCGGTCAGATCATTGCTACCGGCACCCCGGAGGAAGTGGCCGAGATGAAGCAATCTCACACCGGCCATTATCTCAAGCCGCTGCTGATCCGCGATCGGGCCTGACCGCCAGGCATGAAAAAGCCCCTGTCACCGTTGAAGTGACAGGGGCTTTTTTATAGCCGTTGCAATCAGGACGCGTGGGATTGCAGGTAGTTCTCGAGACCGATGAGCTTGATCAGGCCGAGCTGCTTTTCCAGCCAGTAGGTATGATCTTCTTCGGTGTCGTTGAGCTGAACCCGCAGAATTTCGCGGCTGACATAGTCCTGGTGTTGCTCGCAAAGTTCGATGCCCTTGCACAGCGCAGCGCGGACTTTGTATTCGAGGCGCAGATCGGCTTCGAGCATCGTCGGCACCGTAGTGCCAACATCCAGATCATCCGGACGCATGCGCGGGGTGCCTTCGAGCATCAGAATCCGCCGCATCAACGCATCGGCGTGGCCGGCTTCTTCTTCCATCTCGTGGTTGATGCGCTCGTAGAGCTTGGTGAACCCCCAGTCCTCATACATCCGCGAATGAACGAAATATTGGTCACGCGCGGCCAGTTCGCCGGTCAGCAACGTGTTGAGGTAATCGATTACGTCTGGGTGGCCTTGCATCGCCCTACATCTCCCTGCCTGAAAGTCTGTAGTTTGAACCAACCTGACCGGAAGGTCACCCGCTGCGCGCAAGAAAAGCGAAGAATCTCCGAGAAAAGCAGCTTAAATAACGCAAAAACCGCCCAAATGAGGGCGGTTCTGCTTCTCGTTTAGACTTCGTTAAGCTGTACGTTGAGCAGCTTTGCGATTGCTTCTCCGTACGCCGGATCAGCTTTGTAAAAATGCTGCAACTGGCGATCAACGACGTCGCTTGAAACACCTGCCATGGCACCGGCAATGTTGCTGACCAGCAGAGCTTTCTGCTCGTCGCTCATCAAGCGGAACAAGGCACCCGCGTGGCTGTAGTAATCGGTGTCTTCACGGTGATCGTAGCGATCAGCGGCACCGCTCAAGGCCAACGCTGGTTCGGCGTAATGTGGGGCTTGTTTCGGCGATTCGACGTAGCTGTTAGGTTCGTAGTTTGGCGCTGCGCCGCCATTGCTGCCGAACGCCATGGACCCGTCACGCTGGTAAGTGTTCACCGGGCTGCGTGGTGCGTTCACCGGCAATTGCTGGTGGTTGGTGCCGACACGGTAGCGGTGTGCGTCAGCGTAGGCGAATACGCGACCCTGCAGCATACGGTCCGGTGACAGACCAACGCCTGGCACCATGTTGCTCGGGCCGAATGCAGCCTGTTCAACTTCAGCGAAGTAGTTCAGCGGGTTACGATTCAACTCCAGCTCACCAACTTCGATCAACGGAAACTCCTTCTGCGACCAAGTCTTGGTCACGTCGAATGGATTCTCGTAATGAGCCGCCGCCTGCGCTTCGGTCATGATCTGAATGCACACGCGCCATTTCGGGAATTCACCGCGCTCGATAGCCTCGAACAGGTCACGCTGCGCGTAGTCCGGATCGGTACCCGCCAAACGCGCGGCCTCGGCTGGCGCCAGGTTCTTGATGCCTTGCTGGGTTTTGTAGTGCCACTTCACCCAGTGACGCTCGCCTTTGGCGTTGATCAGGCAGTAGGTGTGGCTACCGAAACCGTGCATGTGACGGTAGCCGTCAGGAATGCCGCGGTCAGAAAACAGAATGGTGACCTGGTGCAGCGCCTCAGGCGAATGCGACCAGAAGTCCCACATCATCTGAGCGCTTTTGAGATTGCTTTGCGGCAGACGCTTCTGGGTGTGGATGAAGTCAGGAAATTTCAGGGGATCACGGATGAAGAATACTGGCGTGTTGTTGCCAACGATGTCCCAGTTGCCTTCTTCGGTGTAGAACTTCAAGGCGAAACCGCGCGGGTCGCGCTCGGTGTCGGCTGAGCCACGCTCGCCACCCACGGTGGAAAAGCGCAGAAAGGTCGGCGTTTGTTTACCTACCGACTCGAACAATTTGGCACTGGTGTATTCAGTGATATCGCGGGTAACGGTGAACGTACCGTAAGCGCCCGAGCCTTTTGCATGGACACGGCGCTCAGGAATATTTTCACGATTGAAGTGCGCGAGCTTTTCGATCAGATGAAAGTCGTCGAGCAGCAACGGACCGCGCGGGCCGGCGGAGCGAGAATTCTGGTTATCAGCGACGGGTGCGCCACTGGCGGTTGTAAGCGTCTTGGTCTGGCTCATGCGGTCATCTTCCTCTGTCAGTCTTGAACTGCCGGCTACTGGGCTTGGCGGGAAGTATTGATCATCGACTGTTTAGCTACAAATTCATTAACTTGCAGGCATCGATAGATAATTACTAATAATGTTTTCCCAGCACATAGTGGCTGTTCAACCATGTCAGAAACTTGTACAAACGGCGCATTTGTTACAGGCACAAAAAACCGGGCACTAGGCCCGGTTTTTCGTTTCAGACTGACGTCTTACTCGGCGGATACAGCTTCGCCAGCAGTAGCACGATCAACCAACTCGACGTACGCCATAGGCGCGTTGTCGCCAGCACGGAAACCGCACTTGAGGATGCGCAGGTAGCCACCCTCACGGGTAGCGTAACGCTTGCCCAG
>NZ_JBITTW010000050.1:0-38345 GCF_044542195.1 Pseudomonas sp. NPDC079367 | reverse complement strand
AATGAACGATTTTACTCTGAATGCTGAAGTGCGTTCCGACCTGGGGAAAGGTGCGAGCCGCCGCCAGCCTCGTCTCGCAAGCCTGGTTCCAGCTGTAGTTTACGGTGGCGACAAAGCCCCTGAATCCATCAGCATGCTGGCCAAAGAAGTTGCCAAACTGCTCGAAAACGAAGCGGCTTACAGCCACATCATCGAGCTGAACGTTGGTGGCACCAAGCAGAACGTCATCATCAAGGCTCTGCAGCGTCACCCGGCCAAAGGCCACGTGATGCACGCTGACTTCGTACGCGTTGTTGCCGGCCAGAAACTGACCGCCATCGTGCCTGTACACTTTGTTGGCGAAGAAGCTCCAGTCAAGAAAGGCGGCGAAGTTTCGCACGTTGTTGCCGAGATCGAAGTTTCCTGCCTGCCAAAAGATCTGCCTGAGTTCATCGAAGTCGACCTGTCGAAAGCAGAAATCGGCACCATCATTCACCTGTCGGACCTCAAAGCTCCTAAAGGTGTTGAGTTCGTTGCTCTGGCACACGGCGATGACAAGGCTGTAGCCAACGTCCACGCTCCACGTGTTGCTGCAGAACCTACCGAAGAAGGCGCAGCAGAGTAATTCACTCTGTATAGCCTGAGTGAGCAAGTAACATCGCGGACTGGAACGTAGCGAGAAAGCGGGCGAGAACGCGGAGTTTACATCCATGGTAAATGAGCACTTTTCGTCCACTTTCGCCGCTGTCACAGATTGCGGCGATGTTATTCACCACTCAAAGGAAGGGCCCCTATCGTGACTGCCATCAAACTGATCGTTGGCCTGGGAAATCCAGGCGCTGAATACGACCAGACCCGGCATAACGCAGGGGCCCTTTTTGTTGAGCGCATCGCCCACGCACAGAATGTGAACCTTGTGGCCGATCGCAAATATTTCGGCCTGACCGGGCGCTATTCGCATCAGGGTCAGGATGTTCGTCTGCTGATTCCCACCACCTACATGAACCGCAGCGGCCAGGCCGTGGCGGCACTCGCCGGTTTCTTCCGCATCAAGCCTGAAGAAATCCTCGTGGCGCATGACGAACTCGACTTGCCTCCGGGCGTTGCCAAGCTCAAGCAGGGCGGCGGCCATGGCGGTCACAACGGGTTGCGCGACATCATTGCGCAACTGGGCAATCAGAATACGTTCTACCGTCTGCGGCTTGGCATCGGCCACCCGGGCGTTGCCAGTATGGTTTCAAATTTCGTCCTGGGTCGTGCGCCACGCGCCGAACAGGAAAAACTCGATGCCAGCATCGACTTTGCCCTCGGCGTGCTGCCGGATATCCTCGCCGGGGAATGGAACCGCGCGATGAAAAACCTGCACAGCCAGAAGGCCTGACTTTTACCCGAGGGGAAACACCATGGGATTCAATTGCGGCATCGTCGGCCTGCCTAACGTCGGCAAGTCCACCCTGTTCAACGCCCTGACCAAATCCGGTATCGCGGCCGAGAACTTCCCCTTCTGCACCATCGAGCCGAACAGCGGCATCGTGCCGATGCCGGATCCGCGCCTGGAAGCCCTGGCAGCCATCGTCAATCCTAAGCGCATCCTGCCGACCACCATGGAATTCGTCGACATCGCCGGCCTCGTCGCTGGTGCCTCGAAAGGTGAAGGCCTGGGCAACAAGTTCCTGGCCAACATCCGCGAAACCGACGCCATCGCTCACGTGGTGCGCTGCTTTGAAGATGAAAACGTGATTCACGTTTCCAACAGCGTCGACCCCAAGCGCGACATCGAAATCATCGACCTGGAACTGATCTTCGCCGACCTCGACAGCTGCGAGAAGCAACTGCAGAAAGTCGCGCGCAACGCCAAGGGCGGTGACAAGGACGCTGTGGTTCAGAAGGCGCTGCTTGAGCAATTGATCGCGCACTTCACCGAAGCCAAGCCGGCGCGCAGCCTGATGAAGAACATGAGCGCGGATGAAAAAGCCGTGATCAAGGGCTTCCACCTGCTGACCACCAAACCGGTCATGTACATTGCCAACGTTGCCGAAGACGGCTTCGACAACAACCCGCACCTGGACGTGGTCAAGGCCATTGCCGAAGAAGAAGGCGCCATGGTCGTTCCGGTCTGCAACAAGATCGAAGCGGAAATCGCCGAGCTCGACGACGGCGAAGAAAAAGACATGTTCCTTGAGGCCCTGGGCCTGGAAGAACCGGGCCTGAATCGCGTGATCCGCGCCGGCTATGAAATGCTGCACCTGCAGACCTACTTCACCGCTGGTGTCGAAGAAGTCCGCGCCTGGACCGTCAAGGTCGGCGCCACCGCACCACAGGCTGCTGGCGTGATCCACACCGACTTCGAAAAAGGCTTCATCCGCGCCGAAGTGATCGCCTACAACGACTTCATCCAGTACAAGGGCGAAGCCGGTGCCAAGGAAGCTGGCAAATGGCGTCTGGAAGGCAAGGAATACATCGTCAAGGACGGCGACGTGATGCACTTCCGCTTCAACGTCTAAGCAACAGCCATACACGAGAAAGCCGCGTTTGATTCGCGGCTTTTTTGTGCCTGCGATCTGACACTGTATCTGTGGGAGCGGGCTTGCTCGCGAATGCGGTGTATCAGCAAAACATTCGTCGACTGACACGACGCCTTCGCGAGCAAGCCCGCTCCCACCGGGGACTGGATAGTGTGGGATCAGGCCTTTTTGGTACGCGGCAGGAAGATCGCCAACACGCCAAACAACGGCAGGAACGAGCACAGGAAATACACGTACTCAATCCCGTGCACATCCGCCAGATGCCCGAGCAGCGCGGCGCCAATCCCGCCGAAACCGAACATCAAACCGAAGAAAATCCCGGCGATCATCCCGACATTGCCCGGCACAAGCTCCTGCGCGTAGACCACGATCGCCGAGAATGCCGAGGCCAAGATAAAGCCGATCACCACGCTGAGAATGCTGGTCCAGAACAGATCGACATGCGGCAGGATCAAAGTGAACGGCGCGACGCCGAGGATGGAAAACCAGATCACTGCCTTACGCCCGATCTTGTCGCCAATCGGCCCGCCGAAGAATGTCCCCGCCGCCACTGCACCCAAGAACAGGAACAGATGCAATTGCGAGCTGGCCACCGACAGGTCGAACTTCTCGATCAGGTAGAAGGTGAAGTAGCTGGTGAAGCTGGCCATGTAGAAGTATTTGGAGAACACCAGCAGACCGAGCACCACCAGCGCACTGGTCACCCTGCCCTTCGACAAGCCGTGCGTCGCGGCCTGGCCGGCCTTGAGTTTGAACAGGTTGAGGTGATTGGCGTACCAGCGGCTGATGCGGTACAGCACGAACAGCGCAAACACAGCGAACAGGCCAAACCACGCCACGTTGCCTTGGCCGAACGGGATGATGATCGCCGCCGCCAGCAGCGGGCCGAACGCGGAACCGGCGTTGCCGCCGACCTGAAACGTCGATTGCGCCAGACCAAAGCGCCCACCCGAGGCCAGCCGCGCAACACGCGAGGCTTCCGGGTGAAAGGTCGACGAGCCAATACCGATCAGCGCCGCTGCCAGCAGAATCAGCGGGAAGCTGCCCACCACAGACATCATCAGAATGCCGATCAGGGTACACACCGTGCCCGCCGGCAGCAGCCACGGTTTGGGGTGGCGATCAGTGTGATAACCGACCCACGGCTGCAACAGCGACGCGGTCAACTGGAAGGTCAAGGTAATCAGGCCGACCTGGGTAAACGTCAGGCCATAGCTGGCCTTGAGCATTGGGTAGATCGACGGCAGCACCGACTGGATCAGGTCGTTGATCAAATGCGCCAGCGCCACCGCGCCGATGATGCGCATCACCAGTGGGCTGCTTTGGGGCGCAGCGGTCGCCGAGGCAGCGGCGGTCTGAACATTGCTGATAGCCATGGAAATTTCCGGACAGCAGAGGGATGCCCGCAGGCAGGTGCGTCAATGTGCCATTTTTCGGTGCGCTCGCGCTATCCCCTTAGCCAGCTAACTAACTGACGGGTCGTCGACTGCTCGGTGATAGCGCAACGCCATGGTCTGAATCTTGCCTTGCTTCTCTGCTTGAACGCGGCCGCCTTACAAAGACGACCGACAATGGGAAGTTTCGCTACAGAGCCGGCCTACAGAGCGGGCAAGAGTGAACTTTCGAGGCCTTTTAGCAGGGCACAACATCAAGGTCGAACGACTGCGATGCACGCCAATGGTGCGTGGTGTCCAGAGGAGTCATGAGGCATGCAGGCTTTCCTTTCACCGGGGATCAAATTGCTGGGGCGGTTTGGCTTCGCAGGTAAATTCCAGTTGTTGTTTCTGCTATTCATTCTGCCGCTGGCCGGCAGCCTGTTGATGATCGGCCATGACTATCGCGAGAAGCTCAATCTGATTTCCGGCGAACGCGCCGGGGTGCGCCAACTGCTCGCGCTGGATGCGCTGGATAACCTGCTCGCCGCGCAACGCGACCGCGCCGCCCGCTGGCGCGCCACGGAAACCAACCGGCAACCGACGCCAGCCACCCTGGCGGCCATGGCCGCCTTCGACGCCGTGCAACCTGCCGTGCTGCAAGCCACCACGGACCTGGGCACGGCACTGAAAAAAGAAGGAGCCGAAGGCGAGACGCTGACGCGCTATCAAGCGCTGCAAACCGCGCTCAACGGCCTCGACTCGAAAAGCCTGAGCAGCGTCGGCTGGTGGCCGGACGGTTATGACCGCTTCACCAATGCCTTGGGCGCGCTGCAAGCCTTGCGCGAGCAGATCGTCATGAACAATCGCCTGACCCTCGCGCCATGGCTGGAAACCTACCTGCTGACGCAGATTTCCACCCAACACGCCCCAGACCTGATCGAGCGGGTGGGCCGTCTCGCCGCGGTCGGCCAGGCCTCGGTGGTCTCCGGCCAGTTCACGCTGCAGAGTCGCTTGCAGTTGCGCGACCTGCGCAGCCGCATCGGCGACGCCCGCGAGCAATTGGTGAAAACTGCCGGCCTGCTGGAGGCGCGTTTGCCAGCCGAGCTGCAAGCATGGGCCGGTCAGTATCACGACAGTTTGAAACACCTCGACAGCGGCCTGAAAGTCCTCGACGACGGTGTGTTTGGCGGCAGCATCAACCTCAAGCCAGAGGACTTCGAACGCAGCCTCGACGCGCTGCTCAGCGACCTCGCTTCCCTGCGCCAGCAATCGTTGGTGGCGCTGGATCAGCGGCTCGATGCCTATTACAGCTCAGCGATCCGCCAGTTCATTCTTGTTGCCGCGATCTTCGGTTGCCTGCTGTTGGCCGCGTTATACCTGTTCGTTTGCCTGCAAGCCTCGATCCGGCGCAGCGCCAGCGGCATCACCTTGCTCGCTGAGGCCTTGCGCGACGGCAATCTGAGCCTGCAAGTGCCGGTGGTGGGGCGCGATGAGCTGGCAGCGATCAGCACCGCGCTCAACGTTGCCGTGGTGCAACTGCGCAGCAGCATGCTCGGTGTCGATCACGAGACCTCGCAACTGAGCAACGCCGTGCGCAGCCTCAACGACCATTCCAGCGGTGCGCTCAGCGAAGTCGAGGCGCAGCAATTGCAGATCAGCCAGATCGCCGCAGCGGCCACGCAACTGGCCGCTACCTCGCAAGGCGTCGCACAGAGCTGCGAACAAGCCTCCGGCAGCGCCCAGCACACTCGGCGCATTGCCGCCGACAGCAGCCGCGACAGCCAGCGCACCACGGCGAGCATTCAGCAGCTCAACCAGCGTTTGAACGACACAGCCGCAGCATTGGGCCGGGTCAGTGAACAAGGCCAGCAGATTCAACTGGTCGTCGACACCATTCGCGGCGTCGCCGAACAAACCAACCTGCTCGCCCTCAACGCGGCGATCGAAGCCGCACGTGCCGGTGAACAGGGCCGTGGCTTTGCCGTGGTCGCCGATGAGGTGCGCAGCCTGTCACAACGCACCCAGTCGTCCACCGCACAGATCGCCGGCACCGTCGATAGCTTGCGCGCCACGGTCAACGAAGCAGTCAGCCTGATGGAAGCCGCCTGCGGCCAGGCGCAATCGGATGCCGCCGCCGTCACCGGCCTCGGTGAACGCCTGGGCGAAATTGCCAGCGCCGTGCAGAGCGTCACCGACACCCTGGCGCAGATCGCCACGGCGGTTGAGGAGCAGGCGAGCACCGCCGATGAGGTCAGCGGCAACATCCAGCAAGTCGATCAAGCGGCGGTTCGTTTGCTCGAAGGCGCACGGGCGGTGAACATTGCGGCGGACACGTTGAGCCAGGGCAGCGAAGCCTTGAGCGCCAATACCGCCAGATTCCGCCTGCGCTGACACCCTCCCCGGCCCCAATTTTCGGGGCCGGAGGATAAGCGGTTGAAAATAAGAAGAAATATTTTGGATTTACGCTTGACGCTTTTCCATTTCAGGGGAATAATGCGCGCCACTTGGCTACATAGCTCAGTTGGTTAGAGCATAGCATTCATAATGCTGGGGTCCGGGGTTCAAGTCCCTGTGTAGCCACCAAGTACTAAAAACGGCTTACCGAAAGGTAGGCCGTTTTTTTATGCCTCGAGAAAAGTTGCGCTCTGCTTCACTCGCAACCTACCGCTTAATGTCAGCGGATCAATTCCACGTTCCCCCATCAGAGAAATGCCGCAGGGAAAAAATCAGAAAGCCCGACATCGAGCCGGGCTTCTTATTACCACGGTGGATCACGCTGCTGTGTGTTCCTGATCATCCTGACTGTGAGCGACCACCTTCGACAAACCGAGCCCCACAGCAGACAGCACCTTCAGTAGCGTAGAAAGGCCTGGGTTTCCATCTGCTGAAAATTGGCGGTAAAGATTGCCTCTATTGAGTCCGGTTGCGTTGGAGACAGCGGCAAAACCGCCTCTCGCTTCCACCACACGTCGCACCGCGGTGAGAAACACAGACTCACCGCCCTCTTCATCAATTTCTTCCAATGCTGCAACGAGATATTCGAGAGCGAAATTCTCGTCCGTGCGCAGCATTTCGAGAACACTGTCCTCGTGATTGCTTACGCTTTTCATTGAGCTACCTCTTCAGCGCTTTCCAGATTTCTTTTGATTGATCGATGTCGTGTTGCTGCCTATGTTTTGTTCCACCGTAACCCCCCAAAAGTAGCCAACCCGGCATGGTTACCATCCATCAAAAGGATCTCCGTTACGGAGGTATCCTCTGCTGGCCACAGGGGATAGGCATGATGGCCTGCTGCGCCGGTCTTCGTGCCGGTGATAGAGTTGGCGCACCTCAACGGAGTGCCATCATGCGCGCAGCAGTACGGGCCCTGGCCCTTGCCACCATTCTGCCCCCCACCATTTCCCATGCCGACTGGTCGTATCGCACAAGCACGGATGAGATGCGGGGCGAGACCATGACCTCAGCGGTGATCGAGTCGACCACCGCCATTGACCAGCAGGCGCCGTACAGCAAACCGGCGAAACTGGTCATTACCGCTGTCCGGTCGGAAAAGGGGTCGGGTTTTATGTTCCAGCTCTCCGAAGGGCAGTTCTCTTGCGTGCCCAGTTGTGCGATGTGAGCATGAAATTCGACGGGGGTGAGGTGCTCGATGTGAAGGCGATGAGCGCAGCTGACACCAACAGCGTCCTCCATGTCCAGAATCCTAATCTGTTCGTTGCTACTGCCCATCTGGCCAAGAGCCTTATGGTAGAAGTGCCGGTGTACCGGTACGGAAAGGCACAGTTCAAGTTCGACGTGTCGGGCCTGGAATAGGAGGGCCTGACGCCGTCGAAGGATGGGCTCTATGCTGGCGTGGGAGGACAAACTTGGGCGGCGCCGTACGATCCGGCCACCGGGCTTGTTGATAACGGCTTCGGCGAAGGTGAAGACCGCTGCTACATTGATTCAAAGCCGACGACCGTAGCCTTTGGAGCCAAGCCGACTAAAATCACGCATTGTTATTACCAAGGACGCCATTACCTTTCGATGGTTGATTTCGAGTTCGCCAGGATGAAGCAGGTTATAAGCGCTGTATCAAAGCAACTAGGAAAGCCCGAGCTCGAAATCCAAAAATATGTCAGCTGGTCTGATACGGAAGAAAAGCACCTTCTTTCAGCCGCCCTTCTGGCAAGCAAGAAGAGCAAGGTCGCAACGCTACAGATCACTTATGTACCGGCTGATAACCTGGTCCCACCCAGAAAGCTGGTAACGCAGTAACCACTGCCGGTAACCACTGAAAGTAACCAAACAAGGAAGTGGGAAATGAGTACAAACGAGAGAAGCGTTCAGCTCCACCAGAGCGCGAGCACTGAATCTGCGAACTTTGACCGATTTGTCCTGGGCGCCACAATGGCAGCCTGCGCCTACCTTGCGCAGACCATGCCCTTCGGACCTCTTGGCATAAACGTCTCCACGATGTATTTGGCAACCCTCCTCATCATGGGGCTGAGCGCGGTATTCGGTTTCCTCCGGATTGAGGCGACAATCTCAACCATGAATGCCAACTCAAGCTATTTGCACATGATCGAGATGGGTGAGTTGAACGACCTCTCAAGGCGTCACATGGCGCGAAAAGCGGTTGATAAAGTGGCCGACAGAACCAAAACGATGTATGTCCTGCGAAATCGTACGATGCTGATTTCATTCTTCCTCTACGTCGCTACAAAGGTGTATGCCACATACCCGTCTTAAGATCCTGATCTGTTAATTATCTCGACAGATATCGCCGTTGCTTTTACGCCTACCAACGAGTTCAGCATGAATACAGAGACACATGTAACGGTTCGCCTAACACTTTTCAAACATAGCAAAGGGTCATTCCTTGCCGCGTTAGATGAAGCCGAAATTTCGCACGGCCCCCTCCATGTGTTTTCCACAAACCCTCAAGGTTCGGGACTGGTGGAGGCAATAACTGCCCTATCAGACGCGATGCCTTGGAATGCCATGGCGAAGGTTGTTGTTGCCTGGATTGAGGCAAGAAAAAGCCGAGAAATAATCATTCATACAGGAACCGGTCAGTCGATCCATGCGAAAGGTTGCTCGCCTGCCGAGGTTCAAAAGCTCCTACAACAATCGACGAATGTGATCGTCATAGATACAAAGCCTGTCGATGAGCCTTAGAGCCTAAAAACTCTCGCTGAGATGTTCAGATCGCATCGTAGCCCTGGCGATGCGCCACCACTAGACACTGCGTTCCGAGCGGTTATTCTCCGTGATCGAAAATGCCATGCGCCACCAGGCGCGTTGGTTCTCAGGATGAAAAGATTCCAGGAATCAAGGAATGAGCGGATACGTCCCCAACCCACCGAAGGGTTACCGTTACAGCGGCACCGAGCCCGTCGATATACATGCCCAGCGTTGGGCAGAATACAAAGACCTCCCGACGAAGAACGAGACGAAACCTGCCAGCAAAGGCTGTGTATTCGCCAAGAGTTGCGATCTCGCAGACGGTGTGATCGATCACAAAAAGCCTGCCGGATTTATCCCCGTCGAGAGCCTGGCCAACTACGGAGAGTTCTCTCTCCTCGGAGGGCGTGAGAACGACGCCGCGGGAAATATCCCGCTGAAAAAAATCAGTGGAAGTGCCTTACCCGCCAGCCTGGGAACTCTCCTCTTGGGTGGCGCTGGCGCGGCGGCTGCCTCTTGTGGCGGGCTGTGTAAGGCTGGAGCTGCCGGGGGCGCAAGCGTTGCAGCCGGCTCTGCCGCTACGGGGGCTGCTGGTGGTACCAGCGTTCTTACCGCCGGAGTGGCCGCTGGTACATTGGCGGGGATAGTCGCGCTATTGTGGCCGTCGAACCTTGGTGACAGTTCTCTCTACACCGAAGAACAGCTTCAGCCGCTGGCGAAGGCCCGCACACGCGTCCGACTCCATGTTGAGGAGCAGGCCGACGGAACACTGAAGGGGTACGGGTAAAACACCCAGAAGCGCAGTGACTGGGAAATGATTCCTGTCGTGCAATTTGTCCAGCAAGGATCTCAGCAAGTAGCCGACTTCGGCAACGGAGTAACCCTCATCTGGACGCCGGCAGTTGATCCCTCGAGCACCTCCGGAATCCCGCCATTAGAGGGCGCACCTCAAGCGCCGCAGATCTGGATTTACCCGCCTACCGAACAGGCCGATAGCATCATCGTCAGCCCGATCTACCCCGACCAGTACAAAGACTTCATTCTCGTATTCCCGGCGGATTCAGGTGTGCAGCCGCTGTACATTGTGATGAATGTGCGCCTCAACCCAGGCACCGTGACCGGGCAGGGAACAGACGTGACAGGCATCTGGCTCGCCGGCGCCAGCGTCGGTCTGGGGTCGCCTGTGCCGACGCAAATCGCGGATCAGCTCATGGGAACGAGCTTCAGCAGCTTCGATGCTTTCAGAAAGGCGTTTTGGATTGCCGTAGGGAACGATGCGGAGCTCGCCAGCCAATTCAACGACAGCAATAAAGCCCGAATGCTTGAAGGTATGGCGCCCCGAGCACGGGCGATCGATACCGTGGGTAAGCGCCGATCCTTTGAGCTTCACCACGGGATTCCTGTTTCTGAGGGTGGCGAGGTTTACGACGTCGACAATCTCAGCGCCATGACACCCAAACACCATATTGATACCCACCGGAGCCCGAAATGATCGCACTCAAAAGCAGTCTTTCCGAATACACAGAGAGCGAATTTCTCGCACTGATCAAGGAAATCTGCAGCGCCGCTGGCACCGAAGACTATCAGGACGAGTTGCTGGAAAACTTCATCGAAGTAACTGGTAACGCTGCCGCCTCTGACTGGATTTACTACCCAGAAAACGGCGAGGACGACTCGCCTGAAGGAATTTTGGAAACCGTCAAGGGCTGGCGAGCGGCGCAGGGTTTGCCAGGGTTCAAAAGCGCGTAACAACTCGTCACGTTGGGGAGGTCACGCAGCCGGTTGAGACCGGAATCCACATCGGCATCCACGGTTTGGCTAGATCCGGCGTGGATACCTTGGTGGTGACCATAGGCGGTGACCACCAATGGTGACCGCTCTCCCCTGGTCACCGACGCACCAAATCTCCTTTTCCGAAACACCCCACGGAAGGCTGGCGCCCAGTTCCGGCCGGCGTGTTTCGCGCAGTTCGTCGCGCACGTCCATAGCGCACTATGGTCGATTCGCGAAGCCATCTCCCGGCAAGTTTCCACGCACCCTTCACGCAGTTTCTCCACGCACACCGGGACCTGGAAACGCCGTGGGAGCGAACTGTTTGGCGTCGGTACGCAACCAAGTGCGCACGATCGGTACGCACCTAGAACGGGAGGCCGCCAGCAAGTTCGCACCGGCGGTTCGTACGATAAGTTCGCACCTGGTTCGCAACCACCATTGCGCGCGAACCGGCGCACCCATGCCGAACTTTCACGACAAAGTCGTAAAACCCCTGGCTGATATCCAGGCATCCCCGCTATCCAGAGCTGTGGTCGTCGAGGGTTTCCACTGAGGTTTCCACCGTAAGGAGTGGTTTCTGCTGGAAACCTAGTCTTTTGCCGAATAAACCCACGGTGGAGGCGCGACGAGCGTGAGGCCCTTCACAAAAGCCGACGGGCGCGTAGGATCAATATGCGCAAATTGGAGGGCGCCCCTATGAAACTGATCATGGACTTCAAGGCCGACTGGCACGACACGCTCAGGGAGATCATGAAATCAGAATGGGATCTCGACACAAAACCAATCACTGACGATGTTCCTGTTCACTACTTCAACGCGGCCCAACGCCGCATAGCCGCGACGCCGAGAAAGGTCCTGGTATCCGATACCTTTCACTGCCCCGCCGAACACTTGCAGGGTTGGGAACAGATCAGGCGAAGCGTGATAGAGGGCCAGGACCTCAACCCCTACCTGAGCAAACTCATTGGGAAAGTAAAAAAAACTGATCTTCTGCTCAGCGACTGGGGAGTACATCACCTACATCTGGGCACCGTGTTAGAAGGACAGTACATGGCCAGAACAGGGCCTCTTCTGTTTGCACGAGTGACCGCAGACAATTTTTATGCGATCGATGTTTACACGCACGACGACTTTGCGGACGCGGAGATTGTGGAGGTCGTCCATAGGAACTGGCCTGAATCGATAGAGCATTGGGCACTTCGAGGCGTGCAATCCAAAGAGACGCTGACATCCGATCAGCGAGAAACGCTACGAAAGAAAAGGTACAACTCATTTGTTCAAGTGAAGGACGGCACTACATATGCTCCCATTGGCGGAGGGTATATGTTTTCTGGCCACAGCATATTTGCGATTACGGAAATGGACAAAGAGCATGACTTTCTCGAATGCCTGGAGCAGCTCGTGCCCGACCTGATACCCAAATTGCTTCCAGATCTCGAAAAGCGCGGCTACTCAGAAAATGGTGATCTCGGGGTAAGCCTAGTTCTGACCGAGCTTGCTTACTTTGCTCACTTCCCCCAATACGGCATTGCCACCGAGCTACAGAAACGGCGCCCGGGCCCCTGGAGCGCTGTAGTTTCCAAAAATGCCAAAACCTTGAAGTGGACCTAAGTGCGGCGCACGCACTTTGACCACGCTTTGACGGAATGTGAGACAAACATGAAACCAAGCCCACGCAGGGCACTCGTCTGAGGCTTATTCCGCGTGCGTGGCGTCAAAGAGTGGGGGCTTTGCCGTCTCGTACCCATGACACACCTCAGACGGATTATGGACAGGCTCTGGACGGATTCGATCTCAATCGTAGAAGTCCGGCTCAACATCCATCGGATCGCATTCATAGTCCCCCTTAGCGATCTCAATCTCTATATCCCAATCTTCCGGCTGGGAGTCTTCCTCCACTCCGCCGCAAGTAAAATACACTTGAATCTCGATTGTGCTTTCAGAGGGAAAAACATCTGCCCCGAGAGAGACCTCCTCCCGGTCGATAGAATCCCATGCGAAAAACTCTGCGCTAATTGAAAGCTCGACTGTCGCTGTGATGTTGAGCTCAATAACCCAGGTTTTCTTATCCGGGCTGATAGACCACACCTCTGCAGACTCTATCTTATAGCCTTTGAATTTAGTGTCATAGACTTCGGCTTCGACTCTACTAACTGTGTGACTTACTACGTCGATCGCACTCCAAGACGAGTCACTTACATGCTCAACTAGTGCATCGTGGAGGCTATCTCTAAGAGATGACTCATCACTTTGAACAGACTCGATAACTTTACTTTCGATAGCCTTTGCATAAGCATCTGTTGCGGAGAAAAGAGCAGCTAGTTCATCGATTGACCTGACACAGTACAAATAATCAGAGGTATCGGCAAACTTACTCCAGCCTTCATCCCCAGATGCGATCAGGCCCATTGTTTTTTTGTCTTTCGCAAAATCTTCGAGTAGAAGTAGAGACGTGGCATCTGGAAACTCAGTTTTCTTATCCTTACGCGTACCGAATGGCTGGGAGGTATCAAAGTAAAGATTGAATATGCGTTGCGCCAAGAGATGACCATCTATTGGCAGAATTTGACCCTGACAGGTAGAAGTATAGTCTTTGATCTGTTGATAGAAGTAAGCCCATGCATTGGCTCCGACCGTGAGCTTTTCAAAGCACTGATCGATGTCGTCCATGCTGATAGAAGCCAGTCTCTTTAACTCGTTGGAGGAGCTTTTAAAGCCGTCGACTGCTTTCGTAACACCTGCCATACGGTGAGAGACTATCTCCTGCGCAACGACCTCTGATAGCTGGAGGCTCATAGTGTCAGGCAATTGTTTAGGAAGTTGCTTCAGCGCTCCGCCCTCAAAGTTGTACCCGGCTGCTTGGATTAGGTCCGTATCGAGGGAGAAGAAAGAGACATGACCCTGCCAAAGCTGGGCTGCTGTTGGATTGCCTTTTGGCATACAACCATCCTTGTTAGTCCACTTCGAGTTAGCGCAAAACCTCTTGCACGATATGGCTCGCAGCATGGCGAAGTGCCTTCAGTTTCGTCAAGCATTGCAGGTAGCCTTTCGAAATTACGATGAGATCGGGGTATATATCGAACGTGACGCACTCGGTCGGCCCGGCATCCTCACGAGATTTGGAATCGCCGCCAGACTTTTACGGAGAGCCGTGGGCGAGGACGGCATCTGGCTGTCAAATGCTTGGCCATACAAATGCTTAGCGCGCCAATGAATTCTTGACAGAGCCTTGACTGATTTTCGGTAGCAGGGGCCGGTCAATTCCTCCAAAGCCCACGCCCTACACTGTCTCCAGCGTGAAAGACCGCATGCTGCCGCTTGATGCTCGTCAAGTATTTGCCAGATCTTCCAGCGACCTGACAGCAGGCCGGAACAGGGTGTGAACGAGCTGCTCCCCCTGGAGTGGATACCGGTCGGATTGCCAGATTGGTCAGCGCTCGGATACCAGTAGCTGCGCACGTTCATCTGGTTACATTTGCAGGTCATCTGCTGTCCCCCGCTTCGTTACGGCGCCAGCATCAACCGCGAACTGAGGGTAGAGCTGTGTCCGTTATTGAGTGTGATTAACTACCCGCCGACAAGGTAATGTTTCCGCCGGAGCTGGCGCTGCTGATCATCAGAAAGGCCAGCGCCATGGCGGCTACCTTCGAGGAGCAGGCGCTCGACCAACTGACCAAGGACGCGCGACGAGCGCTCAAGCAAGGCGCAGACCCGCGGAAGGTCATCAGGGAAATGCGGCTGTGAGGCGCCGGTGAGTTATCAGCACCCGCCCTACCAAAATGGGATGGCAGGTAGCCGAGGCCACTCCCCCGTCCCGGGATAGCGCTTCAGTGGGGTCGGATCGAAGCGGGGTTACCGTTCGTCAGCTGTAGGTGAGCAGATTCCATGGTGAATTCTGGACGACGTCGAACAGACCAAAAACAGCCCAGCAGACGGCGCCGTGTAACCCTGGTGTATCCCTTGAATATCACAACTTACGCATATCCAAGAAATACAGTAGGTTAGGCGTCCAGTTCAATTGCCTGTGTAACCACCAAGTACAAAAACGGCTTACCGAAAGGTAACCGTTTTTTTATGCCTGCAGTAATCTCCCTTCCGGTTCCCCACCAACAGAAGGTCTATCTTCAGCCCTTTCGATTGATCAGTGGGCACGCAGCCGCTCATCCGTCAGACTTCTTACAGTTTGCAATTCGCCTTTTTTCACATAAGCCAAATATCAAATTCAAGATAATGCCTTCCTCACAACCAGGCTTTTAGCCAGGTATTACAGGCCCCGCCCGCCATAAAATTCTAAATAATCAAAAGCGCTATTTCAGAAAAAACGCCGCTATCCCTTGAGGGTTAGCGGCGTTTTTCCTACGCAACTGGCGTTGCGGCTGTACTTGGACGATTCATCTATTCCGCTGTAATCACCAGACACCCTTTCATCACGCGCACTTTGACGTTCTCGTTTACCTCGAATCCCGCTTGCCGCAACCACAGCCCGCGCAGCCTGATCCAAGGCACAGGCTTGCCGGGGCTGTAGGGTGTGTCCTTTGTGTGGACCGGGTAAAAATCAGCGGCGATTTTCAACCGGCGTTCAGTGATGGGGGTTGATGACGTATGCTTGGTTTTAGCCATGATTAGCTCCTGTTTAGCTGCTTGTGGTTAGCGGAGCCAGGGTGTTGGCGCACCCTGGTTCCGCGCTCTTAGGGTTACTTCAAATTTCTCTTTCTTCGTTGCTTGTTTTGGTCGCTGCCTGTGCGATCAGCGCGTCAAGCATCTGCGCAATTACCTTCTGTTGGACCTTCGAAAGCTCATTGATGGACTGCAGCCGTCGATACCACGTCGAGGTCAAGCTGCGTCTGGGCGTCTCCGTGTACGAGGGAACCCCGAGCAGGTCTTCAACGGGAACGCGAAGCGCAAATGCCATCTTCACCAGTGTCGAGACCGGCATGCTGCGCGTGCCCTCCTCGTAACCCTGAAAGGTCTGCCGGGAAAGACCTAAAGCCCTTGCAAACCGCGTCTGTGTTATCTCGTGCACCGTGCGTAAATGTGCAATGCGACTGCCCAACGCCACCAGAAAATCACGATCCTCATTGGAAATGCTCATGACAGCGGCCGACTGAAAATAAAATCGAATGGCAACGGACTCATCCTCTTCATCTGATATCCATCCTGGAAAAACTGCAGGAACCATCCTCAGGCAACGCCGTGTAGGCTGTCGACCTGAATAAACTGTAAGAGAAATCCGGCGTAATCAGCCATTCAAACGAAAAGACTACAGCCGCGACCGACGATAATTTCGCCTGAACCAGGCGCAAAACCGCTGGACTGAGATAGCCCTGTAGGAAGCAGGCTTTGCTCACGTAAGAACTGGATTTTTCATAACTTCAAGCACCCATCCCTCTCTCCCCGAACTGCCCTTCGACCGACAAGCTCCCCTGGCTCGATTCAGCGCCATACAGGGAGTTGGCATGCCTCGATTCAAATCTTTTTTCGACGAAGACTGGGCATGGGCACGCGACTCCGGCGGTGCGTCATGGGGCGGGTGGTTGCCACCTCGAGCGCCGGAGGAGCCGGTGTATATCGAGAAGGATGAGTGGCCTGCGCCCAAGCCACGCGAAGACAGGGTATTTGCCAAGTCCTGCACGCCGGACAACTGGTGTCGCACGGACGCTGGCACTGCCAAGGAGCCAGCCAGAAACTTCGGCAAGATCATGCTCGCCGGCGCCATGCTCATGCCCTCCGCCAGTGCCGCGATCGCGACGGCAATAGGCGCCGACCTGGCTTTGGGGCGTCTGGCCGGCGGCGGGATTTTGCAACAGCGCCTGAACTGGGCCATCCGTGGCGCCGGCGGGCCGGCCAGCGTGTTCGTGCTGGGAATGCTGCCAAGCAAAATAGCCGACGGCACGCTTCACACAGACGAAGAACTACGCCGCATGAGCCGCGCCACCACGCGCGTGCGCTTCCAGTTTCGTCGAGATGCCGGAGGCGTCGTGCGGGTCTACGGTATCCACTCCGGCGCCTCTGGCGACGACGCCGTACGCACGGTGAACGTCAAGTGGAACGCCGACAAGACCGCCATGGAGGCCAATCTCAACGGCATCACCATTCTCTGGACGCCGCAACGCGGGCCGCTGGGGTCGATGCCTCCGCTGGTTTATCCCGACCACGGCGAGGCACTCGACCCGATCCTCGTCCACCCGATCCCGGACAATACCGATAGCCAGATTGAGGGTCTGCCGGGCGAGGATGTAACGGCCGAGGATTGTATTCTGGTGTTCCCGGCGGACACCGGGCTGAAGTCGTTGTATGTGGTTTATTCGAGGCCGGCGAGGCAGACGCCGGGGATCGTTACGGGGGTGGGGGAGGATGTGGGCGGTATTTGGCTTGACCATGCTCAAGCTCAGGATGGCGCCCCTATTCCAACCAGCATCGCCGATAAACTCAGAGGGAGCGAATATTCTAGTTTTGATTCGTTTAGGCGGGCTTTTTGGGCCGTTGCCTCAAAAGACAGCGCAGTGGCACAACAGGTCAGCGAAGATAATCTACGACGTATGCGCAACGGAAATGCGCCCCGCGCCCGCTTAGGTGATGCAGCAGGGAAAAGGATCTCTCATGAGATTCATCATGTGGAGCCGATATCCGAAGGTGGTGATATCTACAACGTAGATAACCTAAGGGTCTACACACCCAAAAACCATGTCAACGTACACCGTAAATAAGGGCATACCATGAGCGACCCATTCATCAAAAGCAGCTTTTCCGACTATACCGAGCAGGATTTCATTGATCTCATAGATGAAATAAGAAAGGAAGATATAGCGCCGACAGATCTCCGTGCAGATGCATTGATACTGCACTTCAACAAGATAGTAGGACATCCGAGCGGGATGGATCTGATCTACTACCCCGAGCCCGCAGCAGATACAACATCTGCCGGAATAGCTCGTACAGTCATGGCATGGCGCGAAGCGAATCGACTACCTGGGTTCAAGACATGAATCCTGCCGCCCGTTTCATTTGCACTGTGGAACTTCAACTTGAGAACGTTTTGACTAACATATCCGACTACACCGAAGCAGAATTCTTGAAATTTGTGCAATCTGTTCTTGCAGCCAACACAAGCCCAGACGAGATTCTCGATCCGCTGTTGTTTGAATTTGTACGTCTGTCTGAGCACCCAGCGGGCACTGACCTTATCTATTGGCCCGAGGATATGAAACAACAAACAGCCGAGGGCATTACCGAAACCGTGAAAAAGTGGCGCTCTACCCATGGTCTACCCAGCTTCAAGCAATAAGTTTCTGGCTCACTAACCCTGCATCACTCTCAAGAAGATCGCACCGCCTGAGCTACCGCTTTCGCGAGCAGGCTCGCTCCCACAAGGGCATCGTTTTCGGCCAATCGATTGGCGCGGCCGCTGAGCGGGAGGGCTGTAATCCTCACGCAGTTTGCACCCCGCCGGCCCGCTCGATAAAGTCCCCCAAGACTTCTATCCCACGGACGGAGAGCCCACGTGTTTCCAACCTTGCCCTTGAGCCGCTTTCGCCTGCCAGCCCTGACACTGCTTGTCAGCGCTCTGACCCTCACCGCATGCAACGCCCCACCCTCTTCTTCCTTGCCACTAGCACCAGAAGCTGCTTCCGGCTACCGCACTGATCTGCAAACCCGCCACGCCAATAAACACATGGCTGCCGCAGCCAATCCGCTGGCGGCCGAAGCCGGGCGGGAGATGTTGCGTCAGGGTGGCTCGGCGATTGATGCGGCGATTGCGATGCAGGCGGTGTTGACGCTGGTTGAGCCGCAGTCTTCCGGGATAGGTGGCGGGGCGATGATCGTGTTGTGGGACGGCAAACAGGTGCGCACCTATGACGGCCGCGAAACGGCGCCGGCCGGGGCCACCGAGAAGCTGTTCCTGAATGCCGACGGTAAACCGATGGCCTTTACGCAAGCACAGATCGGCGGGCGTTCGGTCGGTACGCCCGGGGTGTTGCGCGCGCTGGAGCTGGCGCATCGGCAACACGGTCGCCTGCCGTGGGCGAAGCTGTTTGAGCCGGCGATCAAACTGGCCGAGCAAGGCTTTGCGATTTCCCCGCGCCTGCATTCGCTGCTGACCGCTGATCCACTGATACGCCAGTCGCCGGATATGGCCGCGTACTTTCTGAATGAGGATGGCAGCGTCAAAGCGGTGGGCACGCGCCTGCAGAACCCGAAATTGGCCGCCGTGTTCAAACGCATCGCCAGCGAAGGGGCCGATGCGCTGTACAAAGGCCCGATCGCCGAAGAAATCGTCGCCAAGGTTCAACAGCACGCCAACCCCGGCAGCCTGTCGCTGAACGATTTGCAGCGTTATCAGGCCAAGGAGCGCGCGCCGCTGTGTACCGACTACAAGCGCTGGCAGGTTTGCGGCATGCCGCCGCCGTCGTCGGGCGGGATCGCGGTGGCGCAGACTCTCGGCACGTTGCAGGCGCTGGAGACGCGCGACCCACGCCTGTCGCTGGCCCCGCTTAAACCAGTGAAAACCAATAAGCCGGCCGGCATCGAACCGGCGCCACAAGCGGTGCATCTGATCGCCGAGGCTGAACGTCTGGCCTATGCCGACCGTGCGCAATACGTGGCCGACACCGACTTCGTCCCGGTGCCGGTCAAAGGTCTGCTCGATCCCGCCTACCTCGCCAGCCGCGCCAGCCTGATCGGCGAGCGCAGCATGGGCAGCGCCAAACCGGGCACACCGCCGGGCGTGCAGGTTGCCTACGCGCCGGACCGTTCGCCGTTGCGCATCTCGACCTCGCAAGTGGTTGCGGTGGATGACCTCGGCGGCGCGGTGTCGATGACTACCACCATCGAAGCCGCATTCGGCTCGCACCTGATGGTTCAGGGATTTCTGCTGAACAACCAGATGACCGACTTCTCATTCATCCCCGAAGAGAACGGCCACAAAGTCGCCAACCGCGTCGAACCCGGCAAACGCCCGCGCTCGTCGATGGCACCGACGCTAATCTTTGATCGCAACACGGGTGAATTCGTCGCCACGGTCGGCTCCCCCGGCGGCTCGCAAATCATCGAATACGTCGCCAAAACCACCATCGGCCTGCTCGACTGGAACCTCGATGCACAAAGTGCAATCAACCTGCCCAACTTCGGCAGCCGCAATGGCCCCACCGAACTGGAACAGGGGCAGTTCAGCGCGGCCCTGATTCAGGCATTGAAGGAAAAGGGCCACGCGATCAGCGAAATCGACATGACCAGCGGCACCCAAGCGATCGTGCGGGTGAAGGATGCGCAGAATAAAGCGACGTTGACCGGTGGTGCCGATCCTCGACGTGAGGGAGAAGCGGTAGGGGATTGAGACACTGCATTGAAAAAGGCCTGCCGAGCGGCAGGCCTTTTCGCAGGAGTGAATCAGACCTCCAGCGTCTTGCCGTCCACCCCATCACCAATCGTCAGGAAATGCCCGCCGGCGACATGGTGCAGCGTGCGCAATCCATCATGCCCTTCGAAATGCCAGCGGCCTTCGCTGAATACACGTTCGTCGGCCTGCGCGGCGATGACCTCGGCGAGGAACAGGTCGTATCGCTCGTGATTGCGCGGCTCCGGCAGCAGGCGGCATTCGAGCCAGGCGACACAACCCTCGAGCAGCGGCGCTTCAACCTGTTCGCCGGCGAAGGTGTGCAGGTCGTACGCCTGAAACTTGTCGTGACCTTGGTTGCGGGTGATTTCCAGGCCGGAGGTGTTGCCGACGGTTTGCACAATATCGGCCTGATAAACGCATGGCACGTTCAGTACAAACGTGCCGGAAGCTTCAAGCAACTGGCGGGTCCAGGTGGATTTGTCGAGCACGACGGCGACTTTCGGCGGTTCGAAATCCAGCGGCATCGCCCAGGCAGCGGCCATGATGTTGCGCTGGCCATCGTGGGCAGCGCTGACCAGAACGGTGGGCCCATGATTAAGCAGGCGATAGGCTTTGTTCAGGGGCACCGGACGGCGGTGAGAGACGCTCATGGAAATCTGCTCCGGAGGAAAAGGAGCCGATTGTAGCGCCAGCCCCGAAAGATCTGTTGGCGACAACTGTAGGAGCTGCGGAACGCTGCGATCTTTTGATCCTGGCTCTGATGCTTGAATTCAAATCAAAAGATCGCAGCCTCGTTTCACTCGTCAGTTCCTACAGGGATCGGCGTGCAGGTCAGTGAGAGAGCTGATTGGCAAACTGGCCCACCGCATCCACCACTTTCTGCGCACCGTCCTGAATCTCGACGATCACCGTGCCCGCTTCCGCCGCCAGCGCCAGGCCTTGTTCAGCCTGAAGCTTGCCGTCGGTCATCAGGGCCACGGCGCTACGGGCCATTTCCTGGTTCTGCCGTACCACGCCGACGATTTCGTCCGTCGCCTGGCTCGTGCGCGAGGCCAGTTGCCGAACCTCATCCGCGACCACGGCAAACCCACGGCCCTGTTCGCCGGCCCGGGCGGCTTCGATGGCGGCGTTGAGCGCCAGCAGGTTGGTCTGTTCGGCAATGCCGCTGATCGTTTTGACGATCGTGCCGATCACCAGCGACTGCTCGTTCAGCGCCTCGATACCTTCGCCGGCGGCTTGCATGTGCCGTGACAGGTCACGCATCACGTTCACCGCTTGGGTGACCACCGTGGTGCCGCGTTGCGCGGTGCTGTCGGTTTGTTGCGAGGTGCTGTAAGCGATGCTGGCCGCGTCGGCAACCGCCTGCTCGCGGTTGACCTGATCGGTGATCACCGTGGCGAACTTAACCACTTTGTACAGTTTGTCGTTGGCATCGACCACCGGGTTGTAGGACGCCTCCAGCCACACCGTACGACCATGGCTGTCGATACGCTTGAAGCGGCCAGCGACAAATTCGCCGCTGTTCAAGCGCCGCCAGAAGTTCTGGTACTCGGCGCTGTTGTACTCTTCCGGGGCGCAGAACGTACGGTGATGTTTGCCCTTGATCTGCGCCAGGCTGTAACCCATGCCGTTGAGGAAGCGATCATTGGCGGTCAGCACATTGCCGTTGAGGTCGAACTCGATCACGGCGGTGGAACGCACCAGCGCGCCGATCAGGTTCTCATGCTCGCGGGAGGCTTCGATGGTGCGGGTCAGGTCACTGGCGTAAAAGGAAATGTGCCTGATCCGGCCATCAGAGGAGCGCACCGGCTGTACGATTGAACGCAACCACGCTTCGTCGCCGTTGCCGCGCAACAATCGCACGGCGCCGGCGAAATGCTCGCCACGGCTCATCGAGTTCTTGAAACGCTGATGGAATTCGTCGGATTTGACGTGAGCCGGGACGATGTCTTCAATTGCCCGGCCGACCAGGTCCTGGCTCTTGTAGAGCATTTCATCGAGAAAATTCTGGTTGACCGAACGAATCCGCCCGTCGGGCTCAAGGGTCAGTGCGAGCATTTCGCTTTCCAGGCTTTCCTTCACTTGCACAAGGCTGGAGAGTTCTTCGCGGAGAGCGGCCAGCTCTTGCTTCAAGCGTTTATTGAACATGGGAAAGCACCGATGGCAGGGTTGAAAGCGGCGTACAACCTAGCCATCGGCCTGGCGGAGTTTTTCTAAAGCCAGCGCAAGACCCGTCAGTCGAAAATAGTCCAGCGCTCTCGGCTCAGGCAGCACCGGCAGCCTGACACGGCCCCGTGCGCGGCATGCGCGCACCGAAATACGCTGCCGTCAGAATCCCCACCGCACCCATCACTGCACAGAACATCACGCAAATCCATGGGCTCCATGGCATCAGACCGATCAGCAGGAGTGGTGTGAAACTCGCCCAGGCGGCGTAGGCAATGTTGTAGGTGAAGGAAATGCCTGACACGCGAATCCGCGCTGGGAACAGCCCGACCATCACCGAAGGCACCGCACCGACGACTCCGCAGGCAAGACCGGCGACTGCATAGGCAATGCCGATCCAATGTCCGCCGAGGATCAGACAGCCATACAACACGCCAATCCCCAGCGGCAGCAACAGGCTGTAAAGCATGACCGTGCGCCAGGCACCCATGCGATCGACCAGCAGCCCGGCGATCACGCAGCCGATATTCAGGAAAACGATGCCCAGGGCGCTGAGGCCGAAAGTGTGGCTGGCAGTCATGCCAAAAGTTTTCTGCATCATCGTCGGGGTGATCACAACGAACACCACCACTGCCGAGGTCAGCACGCAGGTGAGCAACATGGCCGGCAACATGGCCAGACGATGCTCACGCAATACCGTGCGCAACGGCAGCTCGACCCGCGCCTCGCGCTGCGCCTCCATGGCCATGAACACCGGGGTTTCGCTGAGCCAGCGGCGCAGATAAACGCCCACCACGCCGAATACGCCACCGAGCAGAAACGGATAGCGCCAGGCGTAATCGAGAATCTCCGCAGGAGTGAACACCTGCGCAAGGAAAGTCGCGGTGAGTGCGCCGATCAGGTAACCGAAGGTCAGTCCGGCCTGCAAGAATCCGAGTGCGTAACCGCGATGGCCGATAGGCGCATGCTCGGCAACGAACACCCAGGCGCTCGGCACCTCGCCGCCCACCGCCGCGCCCTGCAGGATGCGCAGCGCCAGCAACAGCAACGGGGCGAAATAGCCGATCTGCGCGTAGGTCGGCATGATCCCGATCAGCAGGCAAGGCAGCGCCATCATCAGAATGCTCAGGCTGAAAACCTTTTTGCGGCCCAGCCGGTCGGCGAAATGCGCCATCAGAATCCCGCCCAGTGGCCGCGCCAGATAACCGGTGACGAAGATGCCGAAGCTCTGCAGCAAACGCAGCCACTCGGGCATTTCCGGCGGGAAAAACAGCTGGCTCAGGGTCAGCGCGAAGAACACGAAAATGATGAAATCGTAGATTTCCAGCGCCCCACCGAGCGCCGCAAGGCCGAGGGTCTTGTAGTCGGCACGGCTGAACGGCGCCGGTCGGGCTGGAGAAGTGGCAGTCATGACAAAGAACTCAGGTATCGGCAAAAACCAAGGCGCCCATGGTCTACGCAAATACGCGGATCGACAACCCGTCAGACCATCGTCTCGGTTTGCGAAAACCCGCTCAACAAAATGGCCGCGCTTGATTTACTGTTAGTGCCTGTCTGCTGGCGCACAATTTACAAACCACCATAAATCCCTGTGGGAGCGAGCTTGCTCGCGAAGAGGCCGGTACATTCAGCATCACTGTTGACTGACCTGACGCGTTGGCGAGCAAGCTCGCTCCTACAGAGGCGGTGTCAATGCTGAGATTGTGGCCATAGACCAAAATAACCATAAAAAATCCGAGGTACTTCCCGTGGCCGTTGATATCGAAGATAGCCGCTCCGCGCGCTTTGCCCTGCGCTGTTCAAATTTTGCCGAACGCTGGTTTCCCGACTCCTGGGTGTTCGCCGCGTTGGCCGTCATCATCGTTGCGCTGGCCACCCTGGCCATGGGCGCCAAACCCACCGCTGCGGCGATGGCCTTCGGAGACGGCTTCTGGAGCCTGATCCCGTTCACCATGCAAATGGCCTTCGTGGTAATCGGCGGCTATGTCGTCGCCAGCTCGCCGCCTGCCGTCAAACTGATCGACAAACTGGCACGCATCCCGAAGAACGGCCGCTCCGCCGTGGCCTGGGTGGCGTTGATCTCGATGGTTGCATCGTTGCTCAATTGGGGTCTGTCGCTGGTGTTCGGCGGGCTGCTGGTGCGCGCCCTCGCCCGCCGCACCGATCTGAAAATGGATTACCGCGCCGCCGGCGCTGCGGCATACCTGGGACTTGGCGCGGTGTGGGCGCTGGGCTTGTCATCGTCGGCCGCACAGTTGCAGGCCAACCCGGGCAGCCTGCCGCCGTCGATCCTGTCGATCACTGGCGTGATCCCGTTCACCGAAACCATTTTCCTCTGGCAGTCCGGCGTGATGCTGCTGGCGCTGATCGTGATCTCGATCATCATCGCCTACGCCACTGCGCCCGGTCCGAACTCGGCACGCGACGCCGAGGCCTGCGGCATCGACCCGGCCTTCAACCTGCCGCCGCTGCAACCGCGCACTCGCCCCGGCGAATGGCTGGAACACAGCCCGTTACTGATCATTGTGCTGGTGCTGCTGGCAGCGGGATGGCTGTTACACGAGTTCTCGACCAAACCGGCGATCACCGCGATTTCCGGGCTGAACACCTACAACTTCCTGTTCATCATGCTCGGCGCGCTGCTGCACTGGCGCCCGCGCAGCTTCCTCGATGCGGTAGCCCGCGCGGTGCCGACCACTACTGGCGTGTTGATCCAGTTCCCGCTGTACGGCTCGATCGCTGCGTTGATGACCACAGTCAAGGGCGCCGATGCGCAAACCCTCGCGCATCACATCTCGACCTTCTTCGTCAGCATCGCCTCCCACGACACCTATGCGCTGCTGATGGGCGTCTATTCGGCGATTCTCGGCTTTTTCATCCCGTCCGGCGGCGGCAAATGGATCATCGAAGCGCCCTACGTGATGCAAGTCGCCAATGACCTGCAATACCACCTCGGCTGGGCAGTGCAGATCTACAACGCCGCCGAAGCCCTGCCGAACCTGATCAACCCGTTCTACATGCTGCCGCTGCTGGGCGTGCTCGGGTTGAAGGCGCGGGATCTGATCGGCTTCTCGTTCGTGCAACTGCTGGTGCATACGCCGCTGGTGCTGCTGTTGTTGTGGGCGCTGGGGACGACATTGGCGTATACGCCGCCGGTGATGCCGTAGCGCAAACGAGCCAGGCCTGTAGGAGCGAGCGCTCGCTTGCACAGGTCTGGCGTGGAAATCATGAAATCCACACTCGACAGCTTTTCTGTCAAACACCGCTGATCCACTATGACGCGCCCCCAAATCGAGGGGAACCCACGCTGAAATGGATCTGAGCATGTTCAAACTCGCAGGATTTACCCTCGTTGCACTGACGCTAAGCGCCGCCGCTCACGCCGATGTCGACGTGAAACTGGGCAGCACAGAGCGCGTCACCCGCCTCTTCGCCTACCCCAACAATTGCAGCGTGATCTGCTTCCGCAACTGGACGCTGGAGCAGACCGTTGCTCATTACCTGAGCCAGAGCGTGCAGCGTGATGGCTACGCCGATGCCAAGGTGCTGGTGAAAACCGATAACGATCAGCTCTACGCCGAGATCACCGGAGTGCCGGACGGCTATGACAAGCCGCTGTCGGCGTTGCTCGACGCCGGCGATCTGGCTTACGCCGGCGCCAGCAAGCTCAATGCCGAGGGCAAATGGACCTACAGCTGGTATTTTTTCCTGCCGCTGGGCATGGCCCTGGAAAATCGCAAAAGCGTCGAGTTGCTGCACTTTCCGCCTGACTACTCGCTGACCCAGGCGCAGGACTATCTGCGTTCGAACACCACCGATCGCTGGGCGTCTTTGCTGACCACTAACGGCATCCCTGCCGGGCAGACGCCGGCTTATCAGACCATCATCGACATCGCGCCGATCGCCGCGCCGTCCAGTGCCGGCGGGGATCTGGAGGACGTCTACGACTACTTCAAGGCCTACCAGACCACGCTGGTCAAGCAGTTCAGCCAGACCGCCAGCGGCGCGACGCTGCCGATGGTTGCGTTTGGGGCGCCGGTGCGCAACTGGATCAAGGAACAATATGGGCCGACGGTCGCCGTATTGGGTCTGGCAAGCATCAGTCCGAGCGAAGGGGTGAATGTGCCGGTGCTCGGCTCGAATCATCCGAGCTATATCTGGTACGCCGCTGATCCGAAGAGCTATACCGGCGACGATGCACAGGCCAAGGCTGACGCCGCAGGTCTGAAAGTCATGGGCCAGGATTTGAGCGCGGCTTGCTGGCAGGCCGGGATGGGCAGCGAACCGGGCAGCAATGCGCAGGCCACGCTGAACAGTTGCACGCAAACATGGCAGGTGACGCAAAAGGTCACCACGTGCGAGTTGTTCTACACCTCGATCCGCGATCTCAGTGCCGAACAGGCAGCCGCCAAGTGCGCCACGCCAGCGGTCAAGAAACAACTGCAGCAGCTGAAAGCGCCACTGCCTGCGGCTGCCGCGCCCGCGCCGGCTCTGTAATCGTTGCCGGAGCAACCTCGCGCCAGCCAATGCTGACCCGGGATTACGGCAAAAGCCGCGGTTATGGTGCGCCGACCGGGCGCAAGCGATATTGCGGCGGCAATTGCTCGAAACCGCTGATGGTGGTGTTCAGACTTTTCCAGCGACCGTCCTTGATGCCGTAGATGCAACCGTGTATCGACAGTGGCTGGCCGCGATGCCAGGCATTCTGAATGATGCTGGTGTGCGCAACGTTGGCCACTTGCTGGATCACGTTGAGTTCACACATCCGGTCGACCTGCTCTTCTTCGGTCGCCAACTTGGCCAGCTCTTCGCGTTTCTCGTAGTACAGATCACGGATCGACCGCAGCCAGCCGTCGATCAGGCCAAACTGGCGATCCTGCATCGACGCACGCACACCGCCGCAGCCGTAGTGGCCAGTGACGAGGATGTGTTTGACCTTGAGGACGTCGACGGCGTACTGGATCACCGACAGGCAATTGAGGTCGGTGTGCAGCACGACATTGGCGACGTTGCGGTGTACGAACAGATCGCCCGGCAGCATGCCGACGATTTCGTTGGCCGGGACACGCGCATCGGAGCAGCCGATCCACAGGTATTCCGGTGTCTGCTGGCGCGCCAGTTTGGCGAAGAAGTCCGGGTCTTCCTTGGTGATCGCGTCAGCCCAACGCTCGTTGTTATCAATCAGGTCTTGTAGATCGTGCATGTTTAAGGCCTCAATAAAGATGCGCAGGTTTGATAGACGACCACCCGTCGAAGTCACGCCGCCAGCGCAAAGTGTTTCCGTTGGAATTCTCGCGCGCCCGGTGAGTCCACTCAGTAAGGCCCACAGTATGAGGATTTGCCATGACTGATTCACGACGCCCTTATGATGCGGTGCAACCGGAACCCATCGATGATAACGAAGACCGCATGGGCTCGGTGCACGAGCTGGATTTCGACGACGAAGAGCCCAGCGCGAAGATCGGTGATGAGCTGCCCGAGCGTGAACGAGAACAGCTGATGCCGGCTGAGCGGGTGCGTGAGGCGGGTCTGACCGGGGCCTCGGTGGACGATCACCAGCCGACTGACGATGACCTGAGCCCGGAAACGCTGATTCGCGAGGACGGTGCACGCGATGCCGAGGAAGTCGGCGAGGGTAATCCGGCGGATTGGGATTTGAGCGAGGTCGGGGAAAATGACATCGGCGGCGGTGACGGGCTGGATGAGGCGGAACTGGCGGACCTGGATCCGCTGGATGGCAAGCGCTGATCAGCTGATTGAAAGTCGCTCCATGTAGGAGCTGCCGAAGGCTGCGATCTTTTGACTTTTTTTGCAAAATCCAAAACAAGATCAAAGGATCGCAGCCTTCGGCAGCTCCTACATGGCATCAGTCGATGAGGGTGCAGGCCATCACGACCGCATCCTCACGTCCACCCACCGCCGGATAGTAATCGCGACGCCGGCCAATCTCATTGAAGCCATAACGCTCATACAACTTGAACGCGGCAGTATTGCTGTCGCGCACTTCGAGAAAACACTCCCGAGCCTCAGCGGCATACGCTCGCGACATCAAATGCTCAAGCAAGGTCAGCCCCAACCCACGCCCCTGATTTTCCGGTTTGACGGTGATATTGAGCAGATGCGCCTCATCAAGAATGATCTGCACCACGCCGTGCCCGACCTGCTGCTGCCCTTCGAACATCAGCCAGATCTGATATTTGCCCAGGCCATCGAGAAAGATCCCGCGGGTCCACGGATGGCTGTACGCGGCGTATTCGATCTTCAACACAGCGTCCAGATCCGCCTCGGTCATCGGGCGAAAGGTTACAGCCTCACTCATCGGATTGTTTCCAGCGCGCCATCAGCCGACGCATGGCTTGCCAGACAGCAGCCTTGCGCTGTGGCTCTTCCATTAACAGTTCCAGACCGGGAATGGCCCAGGCCAGGCCCAGACCTTCGATCTGCAATTGACTATTGAACGCTTCGGCGTCCGCTTCACCGGCGAACTTCACCGCTGGCAAGCCGATCAACCATAAACAGGCGCAGGGTGCTGCTTCCATCTGTACCGAGAGGAAGCCCTGCACAAAGTCGCGCGCCGCTTCCGGGCCTTGGTCCAGGGTGCCGCGATTGAGCCACGGCCAGCGCACCGGTTCGCCGACGATCTGCGGTGCATCGGGCAGACCGGCGGCGCGCAGCATGTCTTTGAGCAGCAGGTAGGCGGGATCGCGACTTTGAAACGCTTCGCCTGTGGGTAACTCGACCAGCAGCAGGCAGCGCCCGGCGCGCAGCAGTTGCAGGGCGAAACGCGGCGGCGGCACTGGCGCAGGTTTGGCCACCACCGGCGTCTCGTCGACTTCTTCCACCGGTTTCGCGCCGTTGCGGGTGCTGGCCAGCGACGGACGCGGCACTTCGATTTTCGGCCGCTCGACCGGCCGCTCCACCGGACGCGCGGCAGACTGCCCGGGTGCTTGGGCCTGAGGCGCCGGTGCAACCGGGACCTCAAGCTCAGGCTCAGGTATTTCCAGCAGCTCGGGCCGCGACGGTGCGGCGAAAGGCAGTTCGGTGCGCGGCAGCCAGTTGACCACCTGCATGGCGTTCAAATAGGCGCGGCGGCGGGACTCGATAAGCAAAGGTCGGCCACTTGTGGATAACGGAAAGTGCGCTGATTCTACCGCCCTTCGCGCAAGATCGCTTGCTGTTGATCGATAGCCTGTGCTGCACCGCGCCGCTGCGCTTTGAGCAAAGAATGCGACAGCCCGTCCCGAGAGTGAATCGCCACGCCTGTGATGCAGTACAATCGCCGCTTTTAATTGCCAACCAGCCGGCCATTCCGATGATCGAACCCAAGCGCGTCTTGCGCGCCCTCGCTGAACACTGGGCACTTCTGGAGCCATTGTGCGAGCACTTCGACCAAGGCACCCTGAGCCTCAACGAACTGCGCACGCAACTGGCCGCCCAACAACTCGACAGCACGCCGCAGGACATCACCAGCCTGCTCGACGTGTGGATCCGCCTCGACATTCTGGTGCCGGTGGCGAAAAGCCCGAACCGTTTCGAGCTGAACGCGCAGATCCACGACTTCCTGGCCTACCTGCGCCGCGAACACCGGCTGGGCCTGTGCCTGGAAATCGAAGCCTACCTGCGTCACCTCGAACGGCTGGCCGGTTACATCCAGGACGCCTTCGACGTAC
The DNA here is from genome assembly GCF_044542195.1 of Pseudomonas sp. NPDC079367. NCBI lineage: Bacteria > Pseudomonadati > Pseudomonadota > Gammaproteobacteria > Pseudomonadales > Pseudomonadaceae > Pseudomonas > Pseudomonas sp. NPDC079367. The sequence goes on along the minus strand of NZ_JBITTW010000050.1, from coordinate 8,353 downwards.
GCGACGGCAACGACCTCGCCCGCCAGTTGCGCCTGCTCGACATGCGCGTGCGCGACGTACTGAAGAAGCTCGACAACGACGAACAGGCGCTGGTCGCCGTGGCTGAACGCGCCAAGACCAGCGACCGGCAGATTCCGCTGCGTCAGCGTTACGCCGAAGTACTGGCGACGTGGGACGAATACGTCGAGCCGATGATCGATCTGGTCAACGCCGACGGCGCCTTCGAACAGGGCGTGCGCAAGGTCGAAACGGTGCTGCTGAAAATGCTCAGCGAACAGCAGCGCCTTGGCCATCTGGTCGATGACGACATGCTCCTGCGCACCCACGCGCGCATTCTCGAAATGCAGACCAGCGCCCAACTCACTCTGCGTCACGCCCGCGAACTGCTGCTGCCGCTGCGTGAAGAAGCACGCCGGCACAACGCCGTGACCCGAGGTGCTGCGTTGGCCCTGGCGGCGATCCGGCGTAAAGGCATCGACGCCGTGCCGCAAGCGGCGATGCCATTGTTCACTCGCCCGCAAAGCACCTTCCTCGGCAGCGCCAGTCAGGTCGAAGCGTACGTGTATGCGCTGGCGCGTTTCGAGCCGAAACCGGCGCGCTTCCCCAAGGCGCACAAGACCCAGAAGGCTGGCGATGCGCCGCGTGCACCGCGCACCGTGCGCGAGATGGTCGACCGTTGCGAAGAGTCCCTGCCGATGCCGGATCTGATGACCTGGCTGCTGGAGCAGGAACCGGACGGCGCGACCGACGAATTGCTCTACTGGTTCTCGCGCCTGTCGCGGGAAAAACGCTTCAAGCGCGAGCGTCTGGAACGCCGCGAATACCACACTCACGAGCATCAGGTCAGCCTGCGCTCCTTCGCCCTGCTCTCGGCCAGCGACACCGCCGCCGAGAATTCTGCGAGCATCCCCCATGCATCTTGATCTTTCCGAACTGTCGCAACTGGCGCCGATCTTCCGCGAGTTGTTCAAGGGTTATCACGTCAGCCGCCGTGATCCTGAGCTGTACACCCAGCTGTCGAACTTCCAGGACCAGTACCGCACGCTGTTCAAGGCGCTGGGCTTTGAACTGGTCTGCGACACCCGTGGCTTTTATTACTTCGTGCCGGACATGGCCGCCGCGGCGGTGAACAAGACCGCCCAGCGTCTGGCGCTGTTCACCTTCATCCTCGTCGAGCATCTGGCCGATCAGGGCCGCGACCCGATCGCCGTGCTCGACGGCGGCAGCCTCGGCCGTGAAGAACTGCCGTCGCTGCTGGACAAGTACCGCGACCTGTTCATTCAGGCCGAAGTGCAGACCGTTGAAGAACTCGAAGAAAAGATCATGCGTCGCATGACTCAACTGGGTTTCGCCGGCGAAGAAAACGGTGTCTACCGCTTTCTGCCGCCCATGCACCGTTTCCTCGACGTGTGCCTGTCGGTCCAGCAGGACCGCGATCTCGCGGCCAGCGTGCACAGCGTTCTGCCGCTGCCGGCACCGGTGCTGATCGATGAAGCGGCCGAAGCGAAATTCCTCGAAACCGACGATCCATTGGATTTGAGCGAATTTGAAGAAGAAAGCGAAGAAGACGCACTGGCCCGCGCCATTGCCGAAGAACAGGAGTCCGACGCATGAGCCAGGAACGCTACGGCATTCGCCGCTTTGCCCTTTTGAACACCGCCGGTTACAGCCTCGGCCTGTTCCCGCTGGAAGAACCGCTGTCGGTTTACGGCGCGAACAACCTCGGCAAATCGGCATCGATCAACGCCTTGCAGTTCCCGATTCTGGCGCGCATGTCGGACATGAGTTTCGGCAAGTACAGCCTTGAACAATCGCGGCGCTTCTACTTTGCTTCTGACACCAGCTACATCCTCGTCGAAGTGAATCTGCCACACGGCCCGCACGTGATTGGTGTGGTCGGTCGTGGCCCGGGCGGTGGTTTCGGTCATCAGTTCTTCGCCTACGCCGGCAAGCTCGATCTGGCCCATTATCAGAAAAACGATACCTGCCTGCGCCAGAAAGAGCTGTTCAGCAACCTTGAGAAAGAAGGCCTGAAAGCCTACGAACTCAAGCCTGACGAACTGCGTCGTTTGCTGGTCGGCGGCCACACGTCGATCCCGCTCGACCTGACGCTGATCCCGCTGCGCTCGACCAGCGAGCAAAGCCTGAAGACCTTCCGCGCGTTGTTCATCAACCTGCTGCACATGCGCGAAATCACCGCGGCCAAGCTCAAGCAATTGTTCCTCGATGCCTTCGAACACAGCCTGCGTTCTGGCAGCGTCGATTACATCGCTGCCTGCGAAGAAGCCTTCCGCGATGTACGCCGCATGGAACAGGACTACAACTCGCTGGTTGCCGCCGGCCCTTTGGTTGAGGCACTGGCCAACGGCGTGAAACAGCGCGACGTGCTGCGCGGCAAACTGCATCGCCTGTCGCCGCTGCTCGATTCCCTGCTCGGCACCTGGTCGGACTACGCCACCGCGCGCAAGGAAGAGCTGACGATTCAGGCCGAGCACTACCGTCGCGAGCAGGACGATCTGCAAAACGATCAGCGCGGCGGCACTCAGGAACTGATGCGTCTGGAGCGGGAGATTTCCGGGATCCAGCGCTGGCTCGGCGAGCTGTCGGTGCTGAAGAACCGCTTCGCGCTGGTCGATGACGTCAAAGTGCTCGAGCAACAATTGCTTGCCGCCAAGGACGCTCACGACGAACTGGCCGGTGCCTTGGCGCAGTCGCGGCAGTTCAGCGCCGAGGATCTGGAGGAGCGTCTGCGCGATCTGGAAAAACGTCTGAAGTCGGTGAAGCAGCAACTCGATAATGCCGACAACAACAGCTACGCCCGTCTGCGCGAAGAGTTCTCGCAACAGGACGTCGAACGCCTGATGCGTCTGTTCAACAGCGCGCTGTTCAGCCTGCCGCTGGGCGAACACGGCATCACCCTCGACGAGAACGGCGAGTGGGTCAAATCGGTCGAGCTGATTCTCGATGGCTTCAAGGGCGAGCGTTTCGAAGTGCCAGGCCTGTCGATCGACATCTCGCACATCGAGCCGCCGGCCCTGCAAGCGCTGGCCGACCGCGCCGCATTGCGCGATCAGAAAGAGCGTCTGGAAAAAGAGCTCAAGCAACTGAAAACCCAGCAGGCCGTGGCCGCCGACCGCGCCGCGAGCAAGACCCAGACCGAGGCGCTGTATCAGCAGGTGCTGGACGCGCAGAAGGCGCTGGAAGATTTCCGTCGCACCCAGACCCTGAGCGCCGAAGAAAGCGACAAGCTCGAGCAACTGGCGCAGATGGAAGCCGCGCAGGACGAACTCAAGCGCTCCAGCGATGCCTTCACCGAGCGCGTCCAGCAACTGTCGGCCAAGCTGCAACTGGTTGGCCGGCAGATCGCTGACATGGAAGCCAAGCAACGCACGCTCGACGACGCCCTGCGCCGCCGCCAGTTGCTGCCGGCGGATCTGCCGTTCGGTACGCCGTTCATGGACCCGGTCGACGATTCGATGGACAACCTGCTGCCGCTGCTCAACGATTATCAGGACAGCTGGCAGGGCCTGCTGCGCGCCGACGGTCAGATCGAAGCGCTGTATGCCCAGGTGCGCCTCAAAGGCGTGGCCAAGTTCGACAGCGAAGACGACATGGAGCGCCGTCTGTCGCTGCTGATCAACGCTTACGCGCACCGCACCGATGAAGCCCTGACACTGGGCAAGGCGCGCCGCGCGGCGGTCACCGACATCGCACGCACCCTGCGCAACATCCGCAGCGACTACGACAGCCTCGAGCATCAACTGGCGCTGTTCAACCGCGAGATCAACAAGCGTCAGGTTTCCAACCTGCAGAGTTTCCGCATCGTCCTCGCGCCGAACAAGGAAGCGCTCAAGCACATCGATCAGATCATCCACAGTGCCGGGCAGTACGAAGAAGGCGAAACCCTGTCGGTGTTCGACCTCAGCCAAAGCGCCGAGCAGGACAACAAGAACGAAGAGGCCAAGGAATACCTGGCACGGCTGGTGGCGGCGAACCACAACCAGCTCGGCCTCAAGGACTTGTTCGAACTGGCCTTCGAGATCACCAAGGTCAACGGTCAGCCAGTGATCCACACCGACATCGACGGCGCGGCCTCCAACGGCACGACCATGACCATCAAGGCGCTGACCAACATGTATTTGTTGCTGCACTTGATGGACCGTGACCTGGCCGGCCGCGTGCGTCTGCCGTACTACCTCGACGAGGCAGCGGACATCGACGAGAAGAACCAGGCGGCGCTGCTGGAAACCAGTCTGCAACTGGGCTTCGTGCCGATTCTGGCGAGTGTGAAGCCGCAGGTCTGCGCCAGTGTAGCTATCGACCTTGAGGGCGGCAGCGGCCCGGCGGGGATCTACATCGATGAGGCGGACTGGAAATACATCCGTCGCCATGATGTGGTGAAGGCCACGTTGAACGTGCAAGCGGACGAGCCGGAGCTGGATGCGGTTTGATCGGCTTTAGCTGAAGACAAAAAAAGGGCCGCGATCTGATCGCGGCCCTTTTTTATGGTCTGGATTTTGTGTTGATTTGGCTGGCCCCTTCGCGCGCAGGCTATTCGACAGACGCCACTACTTACCCAGCTGAATCTTCGGCGCCCAGGTCAGCCATTCATCCTCAAACTTGTCGAACAACGGGAACGTCTGCTCGGCTCGCGCCGGATTGCCCATGCGTTCGCCATCCGGTGTGGCGAAGGCGATGCCGCCCTGAATCAGCGTCTCCAGCGATTCGGTGCGCACCGTGACACCTTTGAACAAACCGTAATCGAAGCCCACGCCGCTGGTGTTCCAGAAGCGGCTGCCGCTGCGCACCAGCGGCGCGTACTTCGGCTCGATCAGGATGTGCACCAACACTCGGTCAGCCGTTTGGCCCAACTCATAACCGGTGACCTTGCCGACGGTGATTTCACGGTAAGTTACCGGCACTCCAGGCTTGAGCGAACCGCGGCGTGCAGCGCTCAAGACCAGACTCAAACCGGCTTCCTGTTTAGTGACTTCCGGCGCTTCAGCCAAAGCAACGAAGTTTTTCTGCGGCCCGAGATTTTTCACCGCAGGCTGGACTTCGATGTATTTGCCGGTAACCAGCGTTTCCAGATTCTGCGTCTTGATCAGCCCCAGTTCCGGCTTCACCACCCAGAACTGACTGCCGACCCGGGCGATCTTCTCCGGCACTTCGGTGATCCGCGCGGTGAGGATCACAGACTGCATGTCGTCGGTGAGATCGACGCTTTCAATCTTGCCGACATCCAGCCCCTTGAAGCGCACCGGCGTGCCGCTGCTCAAACCGTCGGCGCGGTCGACCTTGATCGTCACCACTGCGCCTTTCTTGTTCGCCTCATCGTGATCTGCAAACAGGCGGAAGCGTGGGATGTGCTTCTTCAGCGGCGCATTGGCCTGCGGCGTTTCGAACGCAATCCCGCCGGCCATCAGCGTTTGCAGGGATTCACTCTTCACCTGAATGCCGCCGGTCAAGCCACCCGTGAGGGTAATGCCGCTGACGTTCCAGAAACGCGTGGAGGCGTTGACCAGGTTTTCGTATTCCTTCTCGATGTGCACGCCGATGACCAGTTGCTTCTTGGTTCTGGAGAACTGGTAGCTCTGCACCGAACCGACCTTGACCTGCTTGTACAGAATCGGGCTGCCGACATCGATTGAGCCCAGCGAATCGGTGAATAGCACCAGATGCAGGCCCGGCGAACGCAGATCCAGCGGCGGTGCTTTGGGCCGCGCCTCGAATTCGCGTTTCGGCGCAGCGCCTTTGTCGCCCGGACGCACGGCGATGTAGTTACCTTTCACCAGCGCTTCCAGGCCGGTGATACCGGCGAGGGAAATCGACGGTTTGACCACCCAGAACTGCGTACCCTCAACCAGATAATCTTCGGCCAACGGATCAAGGGTCAGCTCGGCTGTAGCGCTGTTCAGGTCAGGATCGACCTTCAGCGCTTTCAGATTGCCGACCTGAATCCCCTTGTACATCACCGGCGTGCGACCGGCCTGCAGGCCTTCGAAATCGCTGAGCTTGACCTTGACCCGGATCCCGGCAGCGGCGGCGTCGAAGTCTTCATAGAGACGGAACGGCAGGCTTGGATCCGTCGCCGGGCTGTCCTTGCGATTCTCCGGCGTGGCGAACGCGATACCTCCAGCGACGATGCTGGCCAGGGATTCGCTGCGCACTTTTACCCCGGACAGATTGGCGTCGATACTGATGCCGCTGGCATTCCAGAAACGGGTGTGTTTGCGCACCAGTTTGGCGTAGGTCGGCTCGATGAAGACTTTCAGTTCAACAGTGCTCTGATCTTCGGACAGTACATAGCTTTTGACCTGACCGACTTTGATCTGCTTGTAGAACACCGGGCTGCCACGATTCAACGAACCGAGACGATCAGCCTTGATGGTCAGGTGCAGACCCGGCTTGGCGTCGGACAGCGGCGGCTCTTCGGCGAGTGCCTTGAACTTGCGCACCGGCTCGCCTTCACCGGGGCTGATCGCCACGTAGTTGCCCGAAACCAATGTTTCCAGACCGGTGATACCGGCCAGGGTCACGCTTGGCTTGACCAGCCAGAACCGCGTACTGGTTTTCAGATACTGTTCGACGTCCTTGTTCATTTCGATGGTGGCGATAACCCCTTTGGAGTTGCCTTCATCGTCAAGCTTGAGCGTCTTGACCTTGCCGACCGGCATGCCCTTGTAGACCACCTCAGTCTTGTTGGCCTGGATACCTTCGCCACTCTCGAAGCGCACCTGAATTTCGATGCCGGTTTCCGACCAGGCACGCCAACCGAGCCAGCCGCCAATGATCAGCGCGATCAGAGGCAGCACCCAAATGGCCGACCAGTTCGAAGCCGGTCGGGTTTTCGCTACAGGCAAATCAGTCATGGTCGTCGTCCGACTCCGTGTTATCCCAAATCAGTCGGGGATCGAAAGTTACTGCGGCGAGCATCGTCAGAATCACCACAGAGGCAAAGGCGACGGCGCCCATGTTGGCTTCGACGCTGGCAATCCGGCCGAAGTTGACGACCGCCACGAGAATGGCGATCACGAAAATATCGAGCATTGACCACCGACCAATGAACTCGATGAAACGGTACATCCAGATGCGCTGACGGGCCGACAATGGCTGCCGTCGTTGTACCGAAAACAGCAACAACGCGATGCCGACCAGTTTGAAAGTCGGCACCAGAATACTGGCGATGAACACCACACTCGCGATCGGAATCATGCCGTGCTGCACCAGTTCAATCACTCCGGACATGATGGTGCTCGGCTCACCCTGGCCCAGAGAGCTGACCGTCATGATCGGCAAGACATTGGCCGGGATATAGATGATTGCTGCTGTAATCAGCAGCGCCCACGTTCGGGTCAGGCTGTTGGGGCGGCGAGCGTGAACCTGAGCGCCGCAACGGGTGCAGTTCTGCTCATCGGTGTCTGCTTCCTGCCTGTTCAGCTCGTGGCACTCGGTGCACACCAGAATGCCCGCATCAATCGCCCGCATGGGCATCCTCTCCTGATAATGCCTGCCAGATCTGATGCGGTGACATCACTACCTCCAGCCAGACTTGTACGAGCAACAAACCGATAAAACACGCCAGGCCAAGGCCGACGGTAATCGCCGCCATATCCGCCAATTTGACAATCGCGACGAGGACGCCCATGAGGTAGACCTCAAGCATGCCCCAGTCTCTGAGGTGGTGGTAAATACGATAGAGCAGCAAGCCATAACTACGGCCGACGTCGAAACGAATCGTCAGCAATACAAACAGCTGGCACAGCAACTTGAGCAACGGTATCGCCATACTGCAGAGGAAGACGACGATCGACACACCTTGCATGTCGGTGTTGAACAGGCCAACCACACCGCTCCAGACCGTATCCTGCGAAGATTGCCCGAGGATATTGAGTTGCATGATGGGTAAAAAGTTTGCCGGTACGTAAAGTAATAACGCCGCGATCACTAGGGCGAGGCTGCGCTGCACCACGTTATGGCGGTGGGCATACAACTCATAACCACAACGCGGACAGAGGGCTTTCTCACCATGGGCAAGCGTCGGCTTGCGCATCAGCAGGTCGCACTCATGACAGGCTATCAAGTCTTCCAGCGGTAAATCTGACAGCCCGGGGGTGTCAACCGATTCTGACATACAGGCTCTGACTCCGAAAAAGATGGGGCTATTCTAGTGTTCTGTTTCGAAAATAACTGTGCAATTTTGTTCGCCATGTCTCTGAAAAACTTTCTCGCAGGCAAAACAAAACCCCAACTGCTTACGCAATTGGGGTTTCGGAATTTAATCTTGACGATGACCTACTCTCACATGGGGAAACCCCACACTACCATCGGCGATGCATCGTTTCACTGCTGA
>NZ_JBITTW010000049.1:0-38418 GCF_044542195.1 Pseudomonas sp. NPDC079367 | reverse complement strand
AGAACGTACTTTCCAGACCTACTCGCCGCAAATCGACAGCATGGCTGTCAAGCGTCGCGGTGACGTACGTAAAGCCAAGCTGTACTACCTGCGCGACCTGTCGGGTAAAGCAGCCCGCATCAAGGAAAAACTGGCTTAAGTCCAGCTTCCGATGCAGAAAAAAGCAGCCTACGGGCTGCTTTTTTGTTGCCCGGGATTTGTGCTGCGAAGATCTTCAGTCTATCTGTGACCGAGTCGCGACCTTCGCGAGCAGGCTCGCTCCCACAAGAGTCCGAATGTGGGAGCGAGCCTGCTCGCGAATCGATCCATCAGGCGCCGGAACCTTGCGGTTGAATCAACGCCAGCAACGTCCACCCAGCCCCCGGCTTCAACGCCGTTTCCGGTGTCACTACATGCACCCAGCCGCTGCCATCACGCATGAACAGCAGCGTCGCGCGATGGCCGTGCAGCGATTGGTAATCCTCCCAGCCAAACCCATCCGTCAAGGTTGTGCTGTAGAGCTCCGCTCCCTGGCCCATCTGACCGGCCAGTTTCGAATAGGTCAGTGCCTCACTGCCCAATTGATTGCCCCGGTGTTCCAGGCTTGCTCGATGTTTATCGCTGCGCCGGCTTTCATGGCCGCTGGCCAGACCGAACAGGCGCTGATGACCGAAGTCATGACGAAAGCGCATCGCCGCCAATGTGTTCAGTTCACCCGACGGTGACAGCGCGAGCAAATGCCCCAACCCCACCAGATCCAGATGCGCGTCAGCATGCTGCGACGCCGGGTTGCCAAAATAGGTTGGCAAGCCTTCCATGCGTGCCGCTCGAATATTTTCCCAGCTCGAATCCGTCAGCAGGACGCGGCTGCCCAGTTGCTGCAGCGATTTGCCCAATTCGCGGGCCGGACCATTGGCGCCCACGATCAGAAAACCGCTCGGCGCCGGTTCGGCCACTTTCAGCAGCCGTGCCAGCGGTCGTGCCGTTGCGCTTTGCAAAACCACGGTGCCGATGATTACCGCGAAGGTCAGCGGCACCAGCAGCAGGGCGCCTTCATGTCCGGATTCATCCAGGCGAATCGCGAAAATTGCCGAGACAGCCGCAGCGACGATCCCGCGTGGCGCGATCCAGCAAAGCAAGGCCCGTTCACGCCAGCTGAGACTGGAGCCGGCGGTGCTGAGCAAGACGTTCAATGGCCGGGCGATCAGCTGGATCACCAACAGCAGGATCAACACCAGCGGTCCCAGGCCGATCAACGCGTTCAGGTCCAGACGTGCCGCGAGCAGGATGAACAGCCCGGAAATCAGCAACACGCTGAGGTTTTCCTTGAAGTGCAGGATGTGTCGCACATCCACGCCTTTCATGTTGGCCAGCCACATGCCCATCAGCGTCACCGCCAGCAGGCCGGACTCATGCATCACTTGGTTGGCGCAGATGAAAATCGCCAGCACCGCTGCCAGCGACGCCAGGTTATGCAAGTATTCGGGCAGCCACTGACGCCGGATCACCGTCCCCAGCGCCCAGCCACCGACGACACCAAACACGGCGCCGCAGAGGATCACCCCGCCGAAGGTGAGGAGACTTTGCTTGAGGCCATGGCCTTCAGCGCTGGCGATGATGAAGCTGTACACCACCACCGCGAGCAGAGCGCCGATCGGATCGATCACGATGCCTTCCCAGCGCAGGATGTTGGCGATCGAGGCTTTTGGCCGCACCACCCGCAGCATCGGCACGATCACGGTCGGACCGGTGACCAGCGTCAGGCTGCCAAACAGAATCGCCAGCATCCAGTCGAAGCCGAGCAGAAAATGCGTGGCAACCGCGATGACAATCCAGGTCGAAATCGCTCCGAGGGTCACCAGTCGATGGACGACGCTGCCGATCTCTTTCCATTCCGACAGGTGCAGGGTCAGGCTGCCCTCAAACAGGATCAGCGCCACTGCCAGAGACACCAGCGGCATCAGCAGCGGGCCGAACATTTCCTGCGGGTCGAGCCAACCCAGCAGCGGGCCGGCCAAAATGCCGGTCAGCAACAGAAACAGAATGGCCGGCAGCTTCAGGCGCCATGCCAGCCACTGACAACCCAGCGCAGCGGCGCCGATCCCGCCAAATGCCAAGAGAATTTGCTGCTCGTTCATTGAAGCTCCCTGTTCCTTGATCTGGCTGGCTATGAAAGACTAGCGGCCATTCCCGTCGTTCACTGTCTATTTGCACGCAGTGTGAAAAACTGCCTGCCCTGAGCACCCATGCCTGCCATCGACCATCCGCTGATTGATCAATTCCTCGACGCTTTATGGCTGGAGAAAGGCCTGTCGGACAATACCCGCGACGCCTATCGCAGCGACCTCGCGCTGTTCAACGGGTGGTTGCAGGAGAAGAACCTTGAGCTGATCAACGCCGGGCGCGAATTGATCCTCGATCACCTGGCCTGGCGCCTGGAGCAAAACTACAAGCCACGTTCCACCGCGAGATTCCTCTCTGGAGTGCGTGGTTTTTATCGCTATCTGCTGCGGGAAAAGTTGATCAGCGTCGATCCGACCTTACGCGTCGACATGCCGCAACTCGGCAGGCCGTTGCCCAAGTCGCTGTCGGAGGCCGACGTCGAAGCACTGCTCAAGGCGCCTGACCTGAGCGACGCCATCGGCCAGCGCGACCGCGCGATGCTGGAGGTGCTGTATGCCTGTGGCCTGCGCGTGACCGAACTGATCAGTCTGACGCTGGAGCAGGTCAACCTGCGCCAGGGCGTGTTGCGGGTGATGGGCAAGGGCAGCAAGGAGCGGCTGGTGCCGATGGGCGAGGAGGCGATTGTCTGGGTCGAGCGTTATATGCGTGATGGTCGTGGCGAATTGCTCGGTGGCCGCCCCAGCGATGTGCTGTTCCCCAGCCAGCGCGGCGAGCAGATGACCCGCCAGACCTTCTGGCACCGGATCAAGCATCAGGCCAAGGTTGCCGGCATCAGCAAGTCGCTATCACCACACACCTTGCGTCATGCGTTCGCCACGCATCTGCTCAACCATGGCGCGGACTTGCGCGTGGTGCAGATGTTGCTCGGGCACAGCGACCTCTCCACGACGCAGATCTATACTCATGTCGCCCGCGCCCGCTTGCAGGATCTGCACGCCAGACACCACCCGCGCGGCTGAATACAAAACCTTGTGCAGGAGCGGCCGAAGGCTGCGATCCTTTGATCTTGCTGTCGCTTACAGAAGCCAGAATCAAAAGATCGCAGCCTCTGGCAGCTCCTACAAAATGAGATCGATGTCTTGTGTCAGGCGCATTCGGCCACCGTGACCTTATGTGTTAGGCTTTGCCGGTTTGCACGATGGACGGTTATGACCCGATGTTTCGCATGGGTGTTCTGACCGTTCCATTGGCCCGCCCTCAGGAGTACTCATGCGTCTGACCCAGATTTTCGCCGCCGCCGCCATTGCGTTGGTGAGCACCTTTGCCATCGCCGATGACGCGGCCGACAAAGCCATTCGTCAAAGCCTGGAAAAACTCGAACTCGAGGTTCCGGTCGAAAGCATCAGTGCCAGCCCGTTGCCCGGCATGTACGAAGTCAAACTTCAAGGCAGTCGCGTGCTGTACGCCAGTGCCGATGGCCAGTACATCGTTCAGGGCAACCTGTACCAGCTCGCGAACGGCAAACCGGTCAACCTGACCGAGAAGACCGAGCGCCTGGGCATTTCCAAACTGATCAATGCCATCCCTGTCGCCGAAACCGTGGTCTACCCGGCGGTCGGCGAAACCAAGTCGCACATCACCGTATTCACCGACACCACCTGCCCGTACTGCCACAAATTGCATGCCGAAGTGCCCGAGCTGAACAAGCGCGGCATCGAAGTCCGCTACGTGGCGTTTCCGCGTCAGGGCCTGAATTCGCCGGGTGACGAGCAGTTGCAAGCAGTGTGGTGTTCGAAAGACAAGAAAGCCGCCATGGACAAGATGGTCGATGGCAAGGAAATCAAGGCCGCCAAGTGCGATAACCCGGTTTCCAAGCAGTTCGCCCTCGGTCAGTCGATCGGCGTGAACGGTACACCGGCCATCGTTTTGGCTGACGGCCAAGTCATTCCGGGCTACCAGCCGGCGCCACAAGTCGCCAAACTGGCGCTGGGCGCGAAGTAATTCGCATCGTCACGGGCAGCCGCTGACGATCGTGGCCCGGCAGTAACAGCGCCGGGCCATCAACAGAGAGCCGCGAGCACGCGGTTGTTTTCCGGCCGACCCTGCGTCGGCCGTTTCATGGGGAGTTCACAGTGAATCCGGTCAAAGTAGGCATCTGTGGGTTAGGGACCGTCGGTGGCGGTACCTTCAACGTACTTCAGCGCAACGCCGAGGAAATTGCTCGTCGTGCCGGGCGTGGGATCGAAGTGGCACAAATTGCCACGCGAACGCCAAACCCTCAGTTCCCGACGACCGGTATAGCGATTACCAACGATGTCTACGAAGTGGCCACGAACCCTGAGATCGACATCGTCATAGAGCTGATGGGCGGCTACACCGTCGCCCGCGAGCTGGTACTCAAGGCCATCGAGAATGGCAAGCATGTGGTCACCGCGAACAAGGCGCTGATAGCCGTTCACGGTAATGAGATTTTCGCCAGGGCACGCGAGAAAGGCGTGATCGTGGCGTTCGAAGCAGCCGTGGCTGGTGGCATTCCAGTGATCAAGGCGATCCGCGAAGGCCTGTCCGCCAACCGCATCAACTGGGTCGCCGGGATCATCAACGGCACCGGCAACTTCATCCTCACCGAAATGCGCGAGAAGGGCCGAACGTTCGAAGACGTGCTCGCCGAAGCGCAAGCGCTGGGTTATGCCGAAGCCGATCCGACGTTCGACGTCGAAGGCATCGATGCCGCGCACAAGCTGACCATTCTGGCGTCGATTGCTTTCGGTATTCCGCTGCAATTCGACAAGGCTTACACCGAGGGCATCACCAAGCTGACCACCGCCGACGTCAACTACGCCGAAGCACTGGGCTATCGCATCAAGCACCTCGGTGTGGCGCGCAGCACTGACGCCGGCATCGAGTTGCGGGTGCACCCGACGCTGATCCCGGCCGATCGCCTGATCGCCAACGTCAATGGCGTGATGAACGCCGTCATGGTCAACGGTGATGCCGCCGGTTCGACGCTGTTCTACGGCGCCGGCGCTGGCATGGAGCCGACTGCTTCGTCGGTGATCGCCGACCTGGTGGACGTGGTTCGCGCGATGACTTCCGACCCGGAAAATCGTGTACCGCACCTGGCCTTCCAGCCGGACTCGCTGTCGGCGCATCCGATCCTGCCGATCGAAGCCTGTGAAAGCGCGTACTACCTGCGCATACACGCCAAGGACCATCCGGGCGTGCTGGCTCAAGTGGCAAGCATCCTGTCGGAGCGCGGCATCAATATCGAATCGATCATGCAGAAGGAAGTCGAAGAGCATGACGGCCTGGTGCCGATGATCCTGCTGACTCATCGCGTGGTCGAGCAGCGCATCAACGATGCGATCACTGCGCTGGAAGCACTGGCTGGCGTCGACGGCCCGGTTGTACGGATCCGTGTCGAACATTTGAATTAACAGCAGCGGCAAGCTGCAAGCTACAAGCGCCAAGACAAAGCGGTTCGGCTTTACTGGCAGCTTGCAGCTTGAGGCTTGCCGCTCAAACCAAAGGTTTGCCCTTATGCGTTATATCAGTACTCGCGGCCAGGCCCCGGCCCTGAATTTCGAAGAGGTCCTGCTGGCTGGTCTGGCGACCGACGGCGGTTTGTACGTCCCGGAAAACCTGCCACGTTTCACTCAGGAAGAAATTGCTTCCTGGGCTGGCCTGCCGTATCACGAGCTGGCCTTCCGGGTAATGCGCCCGTTCGTCACCGGCAGCATTCCCGACGCCGATTTCAAGAAAATCCTCGAAGAAACCTACGGTGTGTTTGCCCACAGCGCTGTGGCGCCACTGCGTCAGTTGAATGGCAATGAGTGGGTGCTGGAGCTGTTCCACGGTCCGACCCTGGCGTTCAAGGATTTCGCCCTGCAACTGCTCGGTCGTCTGCTCGACTACGTGCTGGAAAAGCGCGGCGAGCGTGTGGTGATCGTTGGCGCCACGTCCGGCGACACCGGCTCGGCAGCCATCGAGGGCTGCAAGCATTGCGAAAACGTCGACATTTTCATCCTGCACCCGCATCAGCGAGTGTCGGAAGTACAGCGTCGGCAGATGACGACGATCTTCGGCGAGAACATCCACAACCTCGCCATCGAAGGCAACTTCGATGACTGCCAGGAAATGGTCAAGAACAGCTTCGCCGACCAAAGCTTCCTCAAGGGTACGCGTCTGGTGGCGGTGAATTCGATCAACTGGGCGCGGATCATGGCTCAGATCGTCTACTACTTCCACGCCTCGCTGCAGTTGGGCGGGCCGGCGCGTTCTGTGTCGTTCTCGGTGCCGACCGGCAACTTCGGCGACATCTTCGCTGGTTACCTGGCGCGCAACATGGGTCTGCCAATCAACCAGTTGATCGTCGCCACCAACCGCAACGACATCCTGCACCGCTTCATGAGCGGCAACCAGTACGTCAAGGAAACCCTGCACGCGACCTTGTCGCCGTCGATGGACATCATGGTTTCGTCGAACTTCGAGCGCCTGCTGTTCGACCTTCACGGTCGCAACGGTGCGGCGATTGCCGGCCTGATGGACGCGTTCAAAAAGGATGGCAGCTTCAGCGTCGAACAAGAGCGCTGGACCGAAGCGCGCAAACTGTTCGACTCGCTGGCAGTGGACGATGCGCAGACTTGCGAAACCATCGCCGAGGTCTACGAGCAGAGCGGTGAAGTCCTTGATCCGCACACCGCCATCGGCGTGAAAGCCGCGCGCGAATGCCGTCGTAGTCTGGACATCCCGATGGTGATTCTGGGCACTGCCCACCCGGTCAAGTTTCCTGAGGCAGTGGAGAAAGCGGGTGTAGGAAAAGCGCTCGAACTGCCTGCACATCTTTCTGATTTGTTTGAGCGAAACGAGCGCTGCACGGTTCTGCCAAACGACCTTAAAGCCGTGCAAGCCTTTGTCAGCCAGCATGGCAACCGCGGCAAGCCCCTGTAAGCCCATAAAAGCTGTCACATTTTGAAGCCCGTCTCCTGACGGGCTTTTTTGTTTCTGCTGCCACACTGCTCGGGTTTTCACCCACGAAGGAGGGGTGAGTCGATCACGAAGGAAATGGCAATGCTGTTTTACAGAGGTTTGAAACCGGCGCTGGGCTGGTTGTTTATGTTGGCGCTGCTGGGATGGATGCACAGCGGCGTGGCAGCGCAAATGGTACGCGATCAGACGAATGCGTCCGTCAATGTGCAGCCTGTCGAACTCGACGCACGCGAGCGTCAATGGCTTCGCGAAAACCCGAAGGTGACGGTGGCGTCGGTGCAGTATCCGCTGTATCTGTTTCAGGACGAGCACGGGCAATGGAGCGGTCTGAACAATGATGTGCTCAAGCGTGTCACTGCGATGACCGGGCTGCAATTCGAGCATCAGGAATCCTTTTCCACCAATCACATGCTCGAACGTCTGCAAAGTGGGGTCGCGGACATCAGTACGACCTTGGCCATGAGCGATGATCGCAAGCTGTTCCTTGATTTCAGCCACGCGTTCGGCGGGGCGGGCTGGGTGTTCGTCGGGCACGCCAGCGCGCCGAGTGTGGAATCTTTCGAACAATTGGCGAAACGTGTTGTGGTGCTGCCGGCCCGGCATGCGCTCGAAGATGTGATCCGGCGTGACTATCCGTCGATTGAAATTCTTTCTGTAAAAACTTATGCCGAAGCGCGAGCGTTGGTCGAGAGTGGTGAAGCCTATGCCACGATCGAAAACGAGATCGGCGCGCAGCTCTATCCGTTGGGCATGCTCAAAGTCGGTGGCTTGGTGGAGGGCAAGTGGGAAGCCGATCATCTGGCTGTACGAAAGGGCATGCCAGAGTTGCTGAGTATTCTCAACAAGGCGCTGGAAGCTTTCCCGGCCGCTGAGTTGCGAGCGATCCGACTCAAATGGCTCGAAGGTATTTCGCCGGCACCCGTCCCATCGATCTGGCAGCAGTTGGTCGGGTGGGGATGCTGGGCAATGGGGGGTATTGGCGTTTTCGGAATGCTGTCGTTGGTGTGGAACAGACGCTTGGCGGCAGTGATCAAGTTGCGCTGTGAAGCAGAAAAGGAACTGGGTGATCAGTTGGCTTTTCAGCACGCCCTGATTGATTCCATGCCGGATCCGGTGTTCGTGCGCGATCTGCAGGGACGCCTGATCATCTGCAACCGCAGCTACGAAGAGGCGCTGTCGGTGCGCCTGGATCAGATGCAGGGGCGTTTGCTGATCGAGGTCGACGCGCTGCCTGAAAGTACCGCGCGGATGCTGCACGACGAGTATGTCTCGCAGTTGCAAACGCGCAAGTCGCGCTTCAGTAAGCGCGAGTTGCTATTCAATGGCGGGCCACGAGAGATCTATCACTGGACGGTGCCGTTTTACAGCGGTGACGGCAAACTGCGCGGCTTGTTGGGTGGCTGGACCGACATCACCCAGCGTCGGACCGAGAGCGGCTGCCGATGTCTGCATTAAAGAAGGGAAATGTCCTGCAAGACGCGGCTACTTTTCTGATGGGAGGCTTAAGACGCCTGGCCTAGAGTGAACGATAACTGCGGTGAGAGTCCGCGATGATCGCTTCAGAGGTCGCCCATGCGCTCGCTTAAAGTCCTGATTCTTGAACCCAACCCGTTCCAACTGATGGCATTGCATCAAATGCTCAATGCCATTGGCATCTACGACGTTTTGACGGCGCCTTCGCTTGCCTCAGCCTTGTGTTCATTAGGGCATCGCGGCGCAGTTGATATTGCCATCTGCGATCCGCAGCTCAAGGGTGGCGATGGACTGGCTTTGATTCATCACCTGGCGGCGCACCATGAGGCCCGTGCGCTGATTCTGCTGGGCTCGGTCGCGCAGAGCTTGTTGAGTGATCTGGAACCGGTACTTTGCCAACAACGCCTGCGCCTGCTGGGACGGCTGCAAACGCCGGTCTCGGCAGTGTTGATGAGAGCTCTGCTCGACAGCTATCTGATCACGTCGCAAGCACTTGTCGAGGCCTGAAACCGGCGAATATTTTTCTGTCATCTTCGCCGTGCATGCTCTGTCAGACGCGGACCCGCAAGGTCGGGACGCGACAGACAGAACTTTCTTCTCGGGCCGGTGGTCATTTAATGTGAACACGCCCCAGGCACTGTTTTCGGACTATTGAGTGGAGATCGAGATGGAAAGTATCAGTCTATTGCTCGGTGAGGCTCTGAGCCCGTATCAGGTGACGCTGACCCCTCGCGGCAGCCATGGTGAATATCTGGTGACGCTGAAGAACAGCAGCGGCGCGATTGTAGTGGAGCGCGAATTCAATCAGGCCCAGTTGAGCGACAAGCGCTTGCTGACCGACGTAGTGGACGGCCTGCACCGTGACGTGATGATCGCCGAAGGACGACTGGAACCCTGCGTCATTGCGGCGTTGCGCAACGCCGCTCTGGACAAGCGTCCGGCCCTGTAAAGATGAAATATCTTTTGTGGGAACCTTCCTGCATTCCTGTCAGTCAGACCCCATAACAGCAGGATCAAGCATTGTGCTCCGGTGCTTGTCGCTTGCTGCTACGGGTCTCAAAGCAGACCCCGTTTAACCCCGAGTCGTCTCCCCACTTCTCGGGGTTTCTTTTGCCCGTCGTTTGCTCAATGCGCGGCTTGTTGCTCGAAAAAGCGAAGCGCCCGGTGGTGCTCAAATGGCCCCGTCTTCACGCAGCCGAGCGATTTGCGCCGCGTCGTAGCCCAGATCGCCAAGCACCTGCGCATTGTGTTCGCCAAGCTGCGGTCCGACCCACTCGGACGCGCCCGGTGTTTCGGACAGTTTCGGCACGATGCCGGGCATCTTGAAATCCTTGCCGTCCGGCAGCTTGGCATGGAGGAACATTTCCCGCGCCAGGTATTGCGGATCGCTGAACATGTCTTCGGCGCTGAAGATCCTGCTGACCGGCACATCGGCCTGGTTGAGCCGGTCGAGTACAGTTTGCAGTGGCAGCGAATTGACCCAGCGATCTATCACGCCATACAACTCGTCACGGCGACTGTCGCGGCCGTCATTGCTGGCCAGCGCAGGGTCATTGGCAAGATCTTCGCGGCCAATCACGAGCATGAAGCGTTTGAAGATTGCATCACCATTGGCGCCGATCTGCACATGTTTGCCGTCGGCGCTGGTGTGGATCGAGGAGGGCGTGATACCCGGCATGATGTTGCCGCTGCGCTCGCGGATGAAACCGAAGACGTCGAACTCCGGCACCATGCTTTCCATCATGGCGAAAATGGCTTCATACAGGGCAACGTCGACCACTTGGCCGTGTCCACCATTGACCTCGCGATGACGCAGCGCCATCAGCGCGCCGATCACGCCCCACAGCGCGGCAATCGAATCGCCGATGGAAATCCCGGTGCGCACCGGGGGCCGATCCTCGAAACCGGTGATGTAACGCAAGCCGCCCATGGATTCGCCAACCGCGCCGAAGCCTGGCTGATCCTTCATCGGCCCGGTCTGACCGAAACCGGACAAGCGCACCATCACCAGTTTCGGGTTGAGTGCGTGCAGGGTTTCCCAGCTCAGACCGAGTTTTTCCAGTACGCCGGGGCGGAAATTCTCGATGAGGATGTCGGCTTCGCCCAGCAGTTGTTTCAGGATCGCCAAACCGTCAGGGTGTTTGAGGTTCAGGGTCAGGGACTTTTTGTTGCGTGCCTGAACGAACCACCAGAGGGAGGTGCCCTCGTACAACTTGCGCCACTTGCGCAGAGGATCGCCGCCGTCCGGCGATTCGATCTTGATCACTTCGGCGCCGAATTCGCCGCAAATGCGCGAGGCAAACGGCCCGGCGATCAGCGTACCCAATTCAATGACTTTCAGACCCGAGAGCGGTTTGCTGGTAAACGGCATGCGAAATCCTGTAGGACAAGGCTGAGCGGATACAGGGTTTTAACATAGCCGACGGTCAGACGCCGCAGCTTGATTGCCATCAATTCGATGATTGCCTGTGGCATCGGTTAGACTTGCCGACTTTCCTCGTATCAAGAAGCCCGTTCATGGCCCAGCCGTCCACTACCTACAAATTTGAACTGAACCTCACCGACCTCGACCGCAGCGTCTACGAGAGCGTCAAGCAGACTATCGCCCGTCATCCTTCGGAGACCGAAGAGCGCATGACCGTGCGGCTGCTGGCCTACGCGCTCTGGTACAACGAGCAGCTGTCGTTCGGCCGTGGTCTGTCAGACGTGGATGAACCGGCCTTGTGGGAAAAGAGCCTGGACGACCGTGTTCTGCACTGGATTGAAGTCGGCCAGCCGGATGCCGATCGCCTGACCTGGTGCTCGCGCCGCACCGAACGCACCAGCCTGCTGGCCTACGGCAGCCTGCGCGTATGGGAAACCAAGGTGATCCCGGCGATCAAGAACCTGAAAAACGTCAACATCGCAGCCGTTCCGCAAGAAGTGCTGGAGACCCTGGCCAAGGACATGCCGCGTGTCATCAAGTGGGACGTGATGATCAGTGAAGGCACGATCTTCGTCACCGACGACCGCGGTCAACACGAAGTCCAGTTGCAATGGCTGCAAGGTGAGCGCGGCTGAGTTCGCGACACCGCTGATATTTCCCACGAATCAAAGAGAAGCCTCCGTCGCCCCATGCGTATCGAACCTCGTCAACTGCCTGCAACGCTGCCTTTCCTCGGTGATCTGCCGCCCCTGCTGACCCGCCTGTATGCGGCGCGGGGCGTGCTGTCGGAGGCGGAGCTGGACAAGAGTCTGGCGCGCTTGATTCCGTTCCAGCAGCTCAAAGGCATCGACGCGGCGGTAGCCCTGCTGGTGACGGCACTGGAGCAACGCCAGCGCATTCTCATTGTTGGCGACTTCGACGCAGACGGCGCCACTGCCAGCACCGTGGGTGTCCTCGGCCTGCGCCTGCTGGGCGCGGCGCACGTCGATTATCTGGTGCCGAACCGTTTCGAATACGGCTATGGCCTGACGCCGGAAATCGTCGAAGTCGCGCTGACCCGCGAACCGCAACTATTGATCACCGTCGACAATGGTATTTCCAGTGTCGAAGGCGTCGCGGCGGCCAAGCGCGCCGGACTGAAAGTATTGATCACCGACCACCACTTGCCCGGCGACGAACTGCCGCAAGCCGATGCGCTGGTCAACCCGAACCAGCCGGGCTGCGAATTTCCGAGCAAGGCGCTGGCCGGCGTCGGGGTGATCTTCTACGTACTGATGGCGTTACGCGCGCGTCTGCGCAGCCTCGGCTGGTACGAGAGCAAGCCGCAACCGAACATCGGCGAACTGCTTGATCTGGTGGCCCTGGGCAGCGTCGCCGATGTGGTGCCGCTGGACGCCAACAACCGCATTCTGGTGCATCAGGGGCTCGAGCGAATTCGTGCCGGCCGGGCGCGACCGGGGATCAAAGCGATACTGGAAGTGGCCAAGCGTGACGCGGCGCGGATCACTTCCACCGACCTGGGCTTCATCGTCGGCCCGCGCCTGAATGCTGCCGGGCGTCTGGACGACATGAGCCTGGGCATCGAATGCCTGCTCACCGCCGATGCCAATCGGGCCCGGGAAATGGCCGCGCAACTGGACGGCATGAACCAGGATCGCAAATCCATCGAGCAGGGCATGCAGCGTGAAGCACTGGCGCAGCTCAAGGACTTGCCGGTGGAGTCGATGCCGTTTGGTCTGTGCCTGTTCGATCCGGAGTGGCACCAGGGTGTGATCGGCATCCTTGCCTCGCGCATGAAAGAGCGCTATTTCCGCCCGACCATTGCGTTCGCCGATGCCGGTGATGGCTTGCTCAAGGGCTCCGGTCGCTCGGTGCAGGGCTTCCATATCCGCGATGCGCTGAGCGTGGTCGCGGCGCAGCATCCGAACCTGATCGCCAAGTACGGTGGCCACGCGATGGCGGCCGGACTGACCTTGCCGCAGGAGAATTTTGCGCTGTTCGCCGAGGCATTCGACGCTGAGGTGCGTAGGCAACTTCGCGAAGAAGACCTCACCGGGCGCATGTTGTCGGACGGCACGCTCGCCGTCGAAGAGTTTCACCTGGAACTGGCCCGCGCCTTGCGCCATGCCGGGCCTTGGGGGCAACACTTCCCGGAGCCGCTGTTTCACGGTGTGTTTCAATTGGTCGAGCAGCGCGTGGTCGGCGAGCGGCATCTGAAAGTGGTACTCAAAAGCGAATGCGGTTCGGTGAAGCTCGATGGCATCGCGTTTGGCATTGATCGCGATGTGTGGCCGAACCCGACGATCCAGTGGGTTGAACTGGCTTACAAGCTCGACGTTAACGAGTTTCGCGGCAACGAGACTGTGCAGTTGATGATTGCCCACATCGAACCGCGCTGAAGATCAAAAGGTCGCAGCCTTCGGCCGCTCCTGCAGGGAATCGCATTTTCTATGCTGGAGCTGCCCGAAGGCTGCGATCTTTTCTGGAACCCCTCGAGATCCCCCATTGTCGACTAGGCTCTAAGCACTGCTTGATTGGCCTTGTGACGTCTTGTCGAATTTTGCCCGCGGGGGCGGGTGTTGCACCCTTTTTCTGTCACTCGTCGACTTTTCAAACAGAACCCTGGAGCCTGCCCACTGATTCGAGAGGTGCCCCATGAGTCTGCTGCTTGAACCTTTTACCCTTCGCCAACTGACCTTGCCCAACCGCATCGCCGTGTCGCCGATGTGCCAGTACTCCAGCGTCGACGGCCTGGCCAACGACTGGCATCTGGTGCACTTGGGCAGCCGCGCGGTGGGTGGTGCCGGTCTGGTGTTTACCGAAGCCACGGCGGTTACCGCTGACGGGCGCATCACTGCCGAAGACCTCGGTTTGTGGAACGACGAACAGATCGCGCCGCTGCAACGCATCACCCGTTTCATCACCGCTCAAGGCGCGGTCGCCGGTATTCAACTGGCTCACGCCGGGCGTAAGGCCAGCACCCATCGGCCGTGGATCGGCAAGCATGGCAGCGTCAAACCGGAAGATGGCGGCTGGACCCCGGTCGGGCCATCACCGATTGCCTTCGACCCGCAGCACACGCAACCGAAGCAGCTGGATGAAGGGCAGATCGCCGAAGTGATTCAGGCCTTCGTCGATGCGGCCAAACGTGCGCTGACGGCGGGTTTCAGCGTGGTTGAGGTGCATGCCGCGCACGGCTATCTGCTGCATCAGTTTCTTTCGCCGCTGAGCAATCAACGCCGCGATCAATATGGTGGCTCGTTCGAGAATCGTATCCGTCTGGTGCTGCAAGTCACTGAAGCGGTGAGGGCGGTGTGGCCCGAGCAATTGCCTGTATTCGTTCGCGTCTCGGCGACCGATTGGGTGGAAGATGGCTGGAATCCGGATGAGACCGTCGAGCTTGCGCGTCGCCTTCATACGCTGGGCGCCGATCTTATTGACGTGTCTTCAGGAGGGACCGCTGCAAACGCGGAAATCCCGGTTGGGCCCGGTTATCAGACGCGCTTCGCCGAACGTGTACGCAAAGAGTCAGGCATTGCCACCGGCACCGTCGGAATGATTACCGAGCCTGCGCAGGCCGAACACATTTTGCGCACTTGCCAGGCCGATATCATCTTCCTCGCTCGCGAACTGCTGCGTGATCCGTACTGGCCGCTGCATGCCGACGATGATCTGGGCGGGCGCAAAGCGGTGTGGCCGGCGCAGTATCAGCGGGCGACGCATCGGGATCAGCCGATTCATGAATCGGATATGCGGGATTGACTGAAGGCTGGAAAGCAAAAGCCCCGAGCCAGTGATGGTCGGGGCTTTTGTGTGCTCGAGAGTTTTGTATTGCCTGAGCAGGCCTGTTCGCGAGCACGCCCGCTCCCCACAGCATACAAATTCCAATTGTGGGAGCGAGCCTGCTCGCGAATGGCGCCTGAGCTGGGCTTCAAGTCCTCAAGGGTACTTACGCTTGTCCGGCGCCGGCGGGAAATACTGGTACAACCAGGTCTCGCTCAATGTGCGGTCATTGGTGCGAATGAACAGGCGCAGCTCCACCGGCTCGACGCTGTCATTGGTCGGGTACCAGTCGAACAGGATCCGGTAACCCTTGATGTCATCCAGTACCAGCACACTGAAGTCCTGCACCTTGCCGTTGGAACAAGTGATCACCGGTTCGATCCCGGTGCCCTGCGGCAAGCGCTCCAGACCGCCACCGGTGAAGTCCACGGCAAAACGGCGCGCCCACACTTTCGGGTAATGCTCGCCGGGTGCCCAGCCTTCGGTGAACCCACCCATGCCGGAGCGGGTCGCATGCACCCGGGCCAACGGCGTACCCACTGGCGGTAAGGCGCTCCAGTACAGCTTGTAACCGTAATTCAGCGAATCACCTGCCGCGACGGTTTTTTTTGGCGTCCAGAAGGCAACGATGTTATCCAGCGTCTCGCCGGTCGTAGGAATTTCCAGCAGATCGATCGAGCCTTCGCCCCAAGCGGTTGTTGGTTCTACCCACAGGCTCGGGCGCTTGCTGTACCAGTCGACAGTGTCCTGATAGTTGGCAAATTCGTGATCGGTCTGCACCAAGCCAAAACCCTTCGGATCGGTGTCGGCAAATGCGTTGAATTGCAGCGTCGCCGGGTTGTTCAACGGACGGCAGATCCATTCGCCATTGCCGCGCCACATGGCCAGGCGATCGGAGTCATGAATCTGCGGATGAATGGTGTCGCACATGCGCCGTTCGTGAGTGCCACAGCTGAACATACTGGTCATCGGTGAAATGCCCAACTGTTCGATGGCGGTACGCGCATTGATGTGCGCATCGATTTCCATGACGACACGTTCGGCCTGGCAATCGATATCGAAGCGATAGGCGCCAGTAGCGCTCGGCGAGTCGAGCAGGGCATAAACCACAAACCGCGTGGCGTTCTTGTCCGGCGTCTCGAACCAGAATTGGGTGAAGTCGGGAAACTCCTCGCGCTTCTTCGCGTAGGTGTCGATGGCCAGGCCGCGCGCGGAGAGGCCATATTGGCCAGTGGCGTCGACCGCACGGAAATAGCTGGCGCCGAGAAACGACACCACGTCATGCCGATCCAGCTCCGGCGCCTTGAACAACTTGAAGCCGGCAAAACCCAGGTCGCCCTTGAGCTGCTGGGTGTCGACCGAAGTGTTTTCATAATTGAACAGCGCCGGGCGGAAATGTACTTCGCGCGCCATGCGTGTCTTGGGATCAACGCTGTACATGCGCACCGGCTGACGGAAACCCATGCCGACGTGGAAGAACTGTACGTCCAGCTGGCCTTTGTTTTCTTTCCATAGGGAGTGTTCGCCGTCGTAGCGGATCGCGTTGAAATTCTGCGGCGTCATGGTCGCCAGAGTTGGTGGCAACACCTGTTTCGTATCCTGATAGGCACTGCCGGCGAGCTGCTTGGCCTGACGCTTCAACGACTCGAAATCGAAGGCCTGGGCCTCACCATCAGCGGCGCCACCATTGGCAGCCCAAGCGCGAGCCGCTAGCAGGCCAGACGCGGAAAGACCGGTATAGGCCGCAATGGCCATGGACGCTTTGAGCAAATTCCTGCGGTGCATAAATACAACCTGTCGTGTGCAATCCAGCGCCGTTCCTGGCACCTGTCGGATCGGAAATTACGGTTCGGTCATGCCTTCGGCCAAACGCAACGGACTATAAACAGATGCCCGCTAGCTTAATCGGTTCGATTGTCGGGCAAAAAGGCTTGTTTGCATCGTGTCATCTGGCAATGAAACAAGACATGTCTGTAACTTTTCTGACAGGACTCTCTGATTTAGAGGGCATATCTGCTTTTGTCGATTAATTACTCTAAAAACCACTTTTCAACGCCGATTTAATTCCTATGCTATGGACAAGACCGGATACAAGCCTTCGTGCCGGCGGGGCACACGACGCTGCTCGAAGAGGCAGGGCGATGTGAGGTTCAGCAGTTTCTTGACTCAACAGAGAAGGACATCGTCCATGGCAAAAATACAGAGCATCACCGAAATCCTGGGCATCTTCCCTTGCTTGGGCGGCGGACGCAGAAGACGCCGTCTCAATTCCGACGAGTTGAAACTGGTGGAACGTTATCGAGAGCTGTCGGAAAGCGACCGGATCGCCATGCGCTATCTGGTGGATGCGATGCGCAGTGTTTCGCGATTCTAATAGAGGAGGGGAAAGGGGCAGGCCGAAAAGCCTGCGCCTTTTCATTGCGTAACGTGCGAACCGGGCTCTTGCGAGCAGCGAGCAACATCTGGAAGCACACTGGGAAGTCGGGACCGGGCACTTTCGAACTAGGCTGAGGGCCTTAGATCCGGATAACCCTTGTTTGGAGACGGAACATGAACACCCGTGGATTGCTCGATCAACTGCTCAAGTCCGGGCAGGAAATGCTGCAGAACAAGGCCGGCGGCGGTTCCAGCAAGTCGGCTGCCGGCGGACTCGGTGGTCTGCTCGGTGGCTCGCCTGGCTCCAGCGGCCTCGGGGGATTGCTCTCCGGCGCGGGCGGCGGCGCATTGGCCGCAGGCGCGATGGGCCTGCTGCTAGGCAATAAAAAGGTCCGCAAAGTCGGCGGTAAAGTGGCGATCTATGGCGGCCTGGCCGCACTGGGCGTGCTGGCGTACAAAGCCTACGGCAACTACAACGCGCAGAAAGGCAGCGCACCACAACGCGAACCGCAAACCCTCGACCGCCTGCCTCCAGCGCAGGTCGAGGAGCATAGCCAGGCGATCCTCAAAGCTTTGGTCGCCGCCGCCAAAGCCGATGGCCACATCGACGAGCGCGAGCGCGAACTGATCGAAGGTGAATTCACCAAAATCGACAGCGACCAGGAACTGCAACACTGGCTCCACGCCGAACTCAACAAACCCCTCGACCCCACCGACGTCGCCCGCGCGGCGAGCACGCCTGAAATGGCGGCGGAGATGTACATCGCCAGTGTGATGCTGGTGGATGAGGAGAATTTTATGGAGAAAAGCTATCTGGATGAGCTGGCGCGGCAGTTGAAGCTGGAGCCGGGGTTGAAGGTGGAGTTGGAGAGGCAGGTGCGGTTGGCGGGGGCGGATAGCGTGTAATCGAAGTGGCGATCGCCCGGCATCAGCAGGCGGTTGCACTTTTACGTTAGCTAAATTTTCTGCGTTTCAGTCATTCTCGTAACGGCGTTGAATCGATCTTTGTCCCGATGGCGGACAGTGCGCATGCCGCTGGCTCTGTACATACTTTTGGTACTGACCGCGTAATAGAGTTGGCGAATAGATCACTAGTAATCGGTGATTAGCTCGCTGATGTCGTCGCCAAATCCGTTTTGTTCAACAGTCGACCGTTGAGGTCTGAGTTGGCGGCTCTGCCGTCGGGAAAGTTTCCTTCTGCTAGCAATATTTGTATAGGGATGTGTCGCCCGTAATTATTGTTGTATCTTTCTCTGTCCATACGCTGTTGATGTTGTTGATGACCAGTTGTAGGTTGGTTGGGTGTTGAAAAAAATGATAGAAGAGTTCGAAGTATAATTCTTCGATCAAACTTGCTGTTAGGTTTGGACGGGTATTCAGAAGTTCGTTGGAAATCGGGTAATCAACTGTCGCAAGCTCCGGGATGTCCACGTCGTCTTGCTCGGAATCGTCAATCCCGCATTCCGAAATAAACGTGTTTGCAATAATTTCAAACTCTCTTGGAAAGTCGCCGGGCTTGATTTGCAGTATGTAGGGCTGAGTTTTGACCGTAACCTTCTCTTCGAATCCCAAGCTTCTATAAGATACGGTATTTGGATTGACTGCGTTGCCCGAGTAATTAAATATCATGGTTTTTATTTCGCTGTTATCGGTTTGTTTGTCGAGGTTTTTTACCCTAAAGAAAACTCTCCTTGCACTATAACTACGGGTCTGAGGCCTTTTCCACATTAATTGCATCGGCAGCGACTGTGAACG
This sequence comes from Pseudomonas sp. NPDC079367, assembly GCF_044542195.1. Taxonomy (NCBI): domain Bacteria; kingdom Pseudomonadati; phylum Pseudomonadota; class Gammaproteobacteria; order Pseudomonadales; family Pseudomonadaceae; genus Pseudomonas; species Pseudomonas sp. NPDC079367. The sequence continues at coordinate 19,514 of NZ_JBITTW010000049.1, read as the reverse complement.
CGCACTGCTTTAGCGTAGTGGGTTGCTCTAACAAATTTTGCAATTAATGAAATTTTAAAAGCACCATTTTTGCTAAATTCTGGATACCATCCGATGTCTATTCTTTGTTCGTTTGGGAATACTGCCTGTAAAGATCCTCTTTCAGGTTGTCTGAGATGAGTGCGATGTCGTAATCGATTAGGTTGGATAGTTAGTCGAAAATTACTTTTCCGCTGAGATGTATGATATTTCGAAGTTTCATTAGGGCGCTTTTAATTGCGAGAGTAGGAAAAGGAGTTTAATTTATATTCGGCTTGTAAAAACAAATCTGACCCCTTTGCTTTCGATAGGAGGTTTAAAAGTAAAAGAACATTCCTGTATTGTATTTCATTGCAATTTCGTTTAGGTGTGTGAGCTTTCTTAACGTATCGGAGTTTGTAGTGATTAAATGTTTTTGAAATATCTTGAGGGTTGATTCCAGTTCGGCGCGACCTTGTATTTTATCGTCTTCATAGACGTCGATAAGTTTGCTAAGTGTTTTGTTGATTTCCTCAATCACCCCCGTTTTTGACAGCTCTGAGAATTCCTCTTCTGAGAGGAATAGTTCTTCTAGGTCGCTAGGTAAGCATTCATTTAAATCCAGGCGATGCATTGCATCTTCGGATAAAGGTACTGAAATTGTTTTCATTTTTGTTGTCCTTGTTGAAGTGGTTAACTTCGTTATATTTGCTTTGGGTTCTTCCGGCTTGCTTTCCGTTTGGAAGCGTTTTGTTACTAGGAGCAATTCCTTCTCATAAATTCTGAAATAGTTTCCGTTCATGTCTTCAATCACTTCTATCCGTTCTGAGGGTTTTTGTATATTCTTTAACCTTTGTCCGTGGTGCTAATGATCGGTTTGCTTCCGGCGAATCTTTCAACGGCATTGTTTAAGTTTGCTTTAGACCAATTCGCAGAATATAGAGCCGCTCGGGCAGTTCCCTCTGTTTGGGGCGCTTTTTGGTCGCCTTCATCGACTTTTGGTTTTGTAGCGGAATTATCAGCACCGATGCCAAGCGTACAGTTTCACCTCCAGGACATCTATTCAACCCTTAAGGATCCACCCACCACGTAGGGTTAGGCACGTACTTGGGGCTGCTCAGCGCACCCGCAAGCTTGATCGGATCGGGCGTCAAGAACCGTCCAGTCCCCGGTTGAAGTAGTGGTGACGGTTGTAATGTAACCCCGTCTCGGCGTCGAAATACTGCCCTTGAAAACGCAGCGGGTCATCGATTTCGCTGACGTCCAGCGCTGCAAAATTGTCGCAGGCGCGGTATTTCGCGGACTACATGATTTCTCTGCTGTAGTCGGTGAGTTCCTGCGGCGTGCCGAGGTGGTCGAGTTGGTAGTAGAACGGGGCCACTTTTAGCGGGCCTTCACCGTCGAGCATTGCCAACGGGCGGAAGCTGCCCGGTTCATAGATGTAGCTGCGATAACGATTTTCTGCGCTTTCGGCGATCAATCGTTCGCCTTGCCAGAGAAATTCAGTGGTATGGCCGTCGACGGTTTTCTCGATGCGGCGGCCAAAGGCGTCGTATTGTAGCTTGCGGTGCTGCCACCCGTCAGGCTGACGCCGATCAGGCGGTGCGGGCAGTCGTAATTGTATTCAATGAAGAGCTTTGGCCGGTGCCACGGCGGTCGCGGACCAAATTTCCGTACGCGTCGTAGTCGTAGTGGCGGTCGCCCTGCATGAGCAGGCGATTGCCTTTGACGTTGGCGAGGTTGGCCGCAGGCAGGTCATTTTGTCCGAGGAGGTTGCCTGCCGGGTCGTGAGCGAAGCTCTCTGACATAGCGCCGCGTACGTTGATCTGGCGATCCAGTGGATCGTAGTGATAGCTGCGGTTGCCTTTCCGGCTGTCGTCAATGCCAGCGAGGTTACCGTTGGCGTAGTAGTTATACCGGCGCTGAAACAGGTGTTTGTCCCGTTAGCTGACGCTGTGTGCATGCAAGCGGCCCTGTTCAGCGTATTGGTATTTGCTTAGCAGCGAACCTTGCTGGCGCTCTTGTTCGCGACCAGCGCTGAATTGGGGGCTGGTCAGGCGGGAGCCGTTGAGGTCGATGCTGCTGAGTTGCCCACAAGGCTGATGGCGGTAATCGAGTTTGCTGCCTTCAGGCAAACGGCAGTGCTTGAGCTGGCCAGCGCTGTCGCATTCGTAGCGCAGAGTGCCCCAGCCTCGATGTTCCTCGATCAGTCGATCTTGCAGATCGTATTTACAGGCGAGCGGTCAATGGCCGTCGTTGACGTTAACGAGGCGATCAAGCGCGTCGTAGCTATAGTGAATCTCCTCACCATCGGGTAGCGTTTATACAATCAAGCGGCTTGCGGCATCACGCCGGTATTCGGTGACCAGTTCACTACCGTCGTCACCGAACTCGGTTTTCTTCAGCAGTTGGCCGTTGAGGTCGTACTGCCCCTGAATGTAATTGAGCGAGTTTGGTTTGTTAAGAATATTTGGTCGTCTAATATCCGTATATTGGGTCAAAATAAGATAGGGGAGGGTGATTTCTTTTCCAGTCTTCCGAGAACTCAATCCCTTTTGTGATTTCTATAGAATTCATTCTTTTAGCCAGCTCCGGGAGCAGTCGCTTTGCGTCTTCTGGTGCTGGTCCTGCCTCCAGTTTTGAAAGTAAAAGCGTCAAACCGTATGCTTTAATCAGATTTTCCGGATAACCAAGTTCATTGGATGGATCGGAGATCTTGTATGCGTAGGTGCCAACTGCATCTATGTGGCTGTGTTCCGCTGATTTTTTCACCCAGTGTGCTATCTCTTCTTTACTACCATTATGATCGTATAAGTAATTCGCATAAAGGAACATGCCTCGCGGGTTGCCGCCTTCCGATGATGCTTTAAACCATTTGATAATTGCTTTTTCTTTACTACCTGGAATCAAGAACCACCCGGCACCGCTTTTGTATGCGCTAGCCAGCAGTTGTTGTGCGTAGCTGTCACCTGCTGCGGCCGCTTTCTCAAGCCATGGCAGGCCTTGACCGGCCGTATACAGGACTGTCATTGCCTCTGTGTCGCCTTTGGTTGCTCGTTCTTGAGCCGTTATTAGTAAACGCTCTCGCCAGTCGACTCCATTTTTATCTGTACAAGTTCCCATATTTCCGCACAAGTCATTTTTATTACTCAGACGGAGCATTGCATATAAAAAGCCTTGCTCAGCTGAAGCCTCATACCATTTTTTGGCGTCTGGAGTGATATAGCGCTGACTGAGTCTGATTGCTTCGCCCAAAAAATATTGTGCGTCACGATCCCCTGCCTCTGCAGCAATGTTGAGAAAGGGCTGGGAGGCGTACCAGTCGCTCTGCTGGAAAATAGCGATACCCGTGTCTTTTGCATTTTTTTGTGTTGGTGTTAGTTCGGCGCTTACCGTGCCGCACAATGCAAAGTAGGCAAAAAATAAACAAATGTAATGCTTAATCAATGTTTGGCCCTTTATAGGTGCTTTTGATCTTCTGAATAGGTGCGAATGCTGGACCTTTGTATTCTGTGTGATAACCGCAATGGTCGTTTAATCGAGCGCCCATAGTCGAAACTAATGCCCTGTACCGGTTCCTCATATCGTTAGTGCCAACTTGCAATGACAAAACACGCTCGGCCATGAAGGTGTCCAATTTAAGCTTGTTTTGGCAGTAAACGGATCCTGCCTGACTTGGCCGCGCTCCGTCTCTGTTCATGCGGATAATCGATTCCTCAAACTGTAGGGAAGCATTAGCCTTGCTTGAAATCCAGGTTAAACACTTCTCTATTGCTCGCTGTTGTAGGAGATGTGTCTGTTCTTCGTCAAAAACTTCCGCTTGCTCATCTTGTTCGGGGGTGAAAGCTTTTGGAGGAGCGCATAATGTTAAAAGGAGAGGCCCTAAAGCCTCTGGCTGGAGATTAAAAACCCAGTCCCGTATAGCTTTCTGGTTCTTATCTCTAATTAATGTATAAGCTATCAACCCCCCACGCCCCCCCTCAGTCAGCGCCTCAAATATTCCTTTAACAATGGCATACCCACGCACATAGGCGAACGCCACATCGATACCAGTGGCGCCGAGGAAGCTCAGTTTTTGCAGGTAGTCCATGGCTTCGCCATCGACCCACTCAAGATCCTTGTATTGGTTCGCGGCCATTTCCTGTCGCACCAGTTCCGTCAGGGCCACGATGCTGTCGTAGCCGACTTCAAAGGTCAAATAACCTTTTACGCCTGCGCCCCAGACCAGGGCCCCCTTGATCGACAGCAATAGATGGCCGTTTTGCATCCGCAGCTGCATATCACCGGAGTAGCCGGCGCCGAGGGCTACGGCCATTTCCACTTCGAGTTTGGCCAGTGGACGCCACTGGTTGGCGGAGATGCGGTTGGGCACCGGTGCAGGAGGGAGGACGCTTGGGGGAGGGCACCAGAACAGTTTGCCGGTTACCTTGCACCCGGCCTGGGCACCGGCAAAGACTTCAAACTTTGCCAGATCGCCGGATTTTTCGGCCATGTCAACGCCGACCAGGCTGGTGTAGCCAGTTTTTTGATCAAGGGTCAAATCGCGCGACAGTATGAGACTTGCGCCGGCGAAGCCCCAAGCCTTGGCTTCAAGATCCAATGACAGTTTGCCGAAGTTGACGCTACGTACGCTGCCGTCGTGTGCCTTGTATTTCGCTATCCAGGGATCGGCCTTTGCCCGTTTAGGGAACTCGACTTTGAGCAAGCTGACTTCCCCGCGCCACGCTGTTACATCCAGTGCAACTTCCAAGTTGGCAATCTGAGGGGAACCACTTTTCAGAGTGGGGCCTTCCATTTTGACTTCCGACAGCAGGTTGGCGCTTTCCGGGAGTAAGCATCGAACCAGTTGGGCCTGGGGGCTGTTGTCGAACAGCATGAGATTGCGCAGCTGTTTATCTTCGAAAACCATGGCTTTCAGGTTTTCGCCCCAGCTTTGGCGTTTGGCTTCGGCTTTCAGGCTTTCGACTTTGTAGCCTTTGGCTTCCAGCGCCGCGAAGAACTTATCAGGCACAAACAGTCCATGTTCATCGAACCATGGTCCCTTTTCATCGAATTGGAGCGCGCCTTCCTGTTCCAGCCAATCGCTGAATACCCGGTCGTCGTCGGCCTCTTTGGCAATCGATTTCGGCAGACTGGTCGCCAGTTCCTTGAGCTGTCCTTGGAATGCGTTACCACTGATTTGTGCCAGGTGTTTCAGGCTGATGTGGTTGAGGATCGTCGTTGACGAGGCGCTACTGAGTTCGCGCAGAGGTATGTTGGTTTTGGCCAGACGTTCGATCGGCTTTGGCTTATAGCTTTCCGCTTCCCACAGGAACAGGCGGGATGGCTTGAGCTCACGTATACGCGCCTCTGCAGTGAGCTGGATTCGCTCTGCCTCGTTATTCAAGTCGTACCACTGCTTTTGCAAACTGACGAACAGGACGCCGGGCGGTGCGGACTTGCCGCCAGTCGCCGACACCCATTGAGAGTAACGATCCTCGATTTTTTTTTCGAGTTCATCGCGTTTGTTGGTCAGCTCGATAAACGCCTGAAAATCCTCGCTGCCGGTGTATTGGTCGTCAGGGCTGAGCGCGAACTCGGGAACTGCAATCCCGCATTCGGCAACTTCTACGATAGCGTTTATGTACGTTGACATCAGGTCTTTCAACGCCAGGATGTTGAGCTGAACACCCCTTAGCTTTTTTTCGTCGATCTCGCCGGTTTCGATCAGCTTTTTGTGAAGAGCCTTGTACTCTTTCAAGTGCTCCCAGGCCGAAGCGATCTTGCCAGTGCCAGGATCAAACATTTTGTAGCCGTGGGCTTTCGCCTTGTCGCGCTCTTCAATGTATTTGTCAATTGCGTCACGCGCCTTCAAGGCACGCGGGGTATAAAAAACTCCGTTTTCCCGTTTGTACCCCAGTGTCTTTGCTTTTGCATCGGAGACTTTTTCCAGCGTTTGCATGTTCTGCTGATTTGTCTCGATGCGTTTTCCGGCGTGGAACATCTCACGTTCGGCATGCATTACCGCGTCGCTATCACCTTTGGCTTTTGCCGCTTCCCAATCCTTGCGGCACTGTGCTTTTTTCGCAGTGTCTTCGGGGATTGCCGCTTTCGACGCCATATAACTGGTGTGTTGCTCACCTTCAAGAAAAGCTTCCGGACCCGGAGTGAGGAAGTAGTCCATCAAACCTGCATCCGCGATGTTGCTCATGCGCGTGGCTTTATCAGTGTCGACGGTTTTCTGTTTGAGTAGGCTGACGCTTTCCTTGAGTTTCTCGGACGTGCGCTTGGGCAACAGCCAGAAACGGCGCTGACCGGTGACGTAGATGATGTCGTCATAGCTGCTGCTGCAGCCTGGCTTCTTGTCTTTGCAGAACGTTTCCGCGTCGGCAGTCTTTTTTGGCGGATCGGCCGGAATGACAACAGGTGGTTGTTCTGGCGCGGGTGTTTGTTCGGACGTACCTGTCATCTCAGACTTCCAGTCGTTGTACTTTCTCGAATGCCGGCATGTCGCTGCTCAGCACGTTCATGACGTCAGTGCGGGCCTGTAACGGACCTTGGTTTAGATTCGGCAGCAGGCGCTCAAGATGACGTCCTTCTTCAATGCCGTGATCCACCAGCAGTTGCAAATTATCGGCCACGCCAGACAGCTGCGAATCCGATAAGCCCGCAGCGGACTCGGCGTTCCGCAGCCGAATCCAGTACCACCAGCGGATTTCATCGAACGCTATCAGTGTGTTGCTCTTTAGTTGCAACGGATATTTTTGTTCGACGCTAGAGGTATCAACTTTTTCTGTTTGTTCCCAAAGGCGCCATTGTTGATCGTCTCTGTGGGCGGGCGGGGTGAAGACGCTGTCCCAAGGGCCAAACAGAGGTTGGACGGGTACCGTCAGCGCTAGCGCGCTCCAGAATGCCGGGTCGTAGTAACGCGCCAGCGAGTCACCATGAGTCGGGTCGTTCATGCGCAGGAGGCGACGAGCATGCAAGAGCGCGGTCTCCGGTTTTTCACGTGAGGTGAGCAGAATGCCGGCGCGGTTGTCGTGGCATAGCTCAAGGGCTTGGGCGGCGGCAGGACTTCCCGGTGTCAGTTGTAGCCAGATCGGACTGACATCATTCATTTCGGCAAACGGCGTGTCCTGAAACAACTTTTCAACACCATTCAACCCGGCCTGTTGGAAAAGCTTTTCCAGAGCCCGAGGCTGGCGAACGCTGTCTACGATGCCATACAGGGTGCGGTTTGCGGTGGTGCCCGATGGCGTCGTGGCCACGGGTTTTTCCAAAAAGTGACTTAACCATTCAGACATGGGCAAACCTCCCGCGAGCAAGCGCCATTAGCTTGTTTTCCACAGATCGGAACAAGGGGCAGGCCTTGAATGCTTTTTCGTACGAACGGGTTTGCCATAGGTGGCACTGTTACCTGCCCCGCCTTATCAGCATCAGCCTGTTTTAAAGGCCCCGGCATCAACGGCGCAGCACCAGTCCCACTGCCCGGACTACCACCGGAGTTCATATTGATCACCGGCCCGCTCATGGTCACGCCGCCAGCATCAATCTTGATGAAGCTGCCGCCGCCGACCAGGGTCAGCTCGGCGCCGGCCTCCATGACCACTTTCATGCCGCTGCTCAGGTGGATTTCCTGACCGGCGTCGATGAACTGGCCGGTGCCGATCTTGATGTGCTGGTTGACGCCCACGGTGAGGTGGTCGTTGGCGCGGGTTTCGACTTTGCGGTCGGCGTAGACGGTGTGGTGTTCTTCGGCCTTGAATTCGCTGTAGCTGTTTTGCTCGACGGTGTCGTGGCGTTCGTTGCCGACGCGGATTTTCTGGTCGTGCTCGATGTTCTCGTCCCAGTCGCGCTGGGCGTGGAGGAAGATCTGCTCCTGACCTTTCTTGTCTTCGATGCGCAGTTCGTTGTAACCGCCGCCGCCCATGGAACTCAGGGTCTTGAAGGTGCTGCGGGTCTTGTTCGCCGGCAGTGGATAGGGGACGGTATTTTCCTTGTGGTACAGGCAGCCGCTGATCAGCGGTTGATCGGGGTCGCCTTCAAGGAAGGTGACCAGCACTTCCATGCCGATGCGCGGGATGGCGATGCCGCCGTACTGGGCGCCGGCCCAGGCGCTGGAGACGCGCAGCCAGCAACTGGTCTTGTCGTCGGCCTGACCTTCGCGGTCCCAATGGAACTGGACTTTGACCCGGCCGTACTCGTCGCAGTGGATTTCTTCGCCTTTCGGGCCGGTGACCACGGCGCTCTGGCTGCCGAGGATGCGCGGTTTCGGGTGGCGCAGCGGTGGGCGATTGGGTACGTCCCACGGCGTGGCCTGGAAGCGATTGCGATAGCCCTGATGGAAATCGTCTTTCAGCGCGGTGGTGTCACTGGTCACCGATTCTTCGAGCACTTGCGGCTGCTTGCCTTCGTGCAGGACTTCGGTGAGCAGCCACAGGTCGTTCCACTTGGCTTTCGGGTGTTCGGTCAGGGCGAGGAAATGGCCGCTGACCAGCAGTGGCTGATCACTCTTGCCTTCGGCCAATTGGAAGTCGCTGCGATGGCGTTCGAGGGCGCGTTTGGCCAGGTGCTTGCCGCGCTCGCGGTCGATGAAGCGACCCGGGTAATCGTAGTCTTCGAGGTCTGGCAGGGCGTCGCCACGGTTTTCGCTTTCCAGGGTCAGGCGCGGTTTTTCGAAGTCGTAGTCGCGACGGGTGGTGCGGCTGGTGCGGGTTTCCAGGCGCAGGTCGAAACGCTTGATCACCGGGTTGCTGGCGACCATGCCGGAGTCTTGCTGATAGGGCACAGGCGCGAGTTTCGGGAACACCGTCTGGTCATCGCCAAACACCAACTTGTGCGCGTTGGCGCTGTGCTGGAAGTGGAAGTGAATGCCTTCTTCCTCGCACAGACGTTGGATGAAGTGCAGGTCCGACTCGTCGTATTGCACGCAGTAGATGCGTTCGGGATAGATCGAGCCGGTCTTGAATTCGTAGGCGTTGCCTTGAATGCCATGCTCTTCCAGCACCATGCCGATGATCTTCGGCACGCTGAGGTTCTGGAAGATGCGCTGGTTGATGCGGTGCGCCAGATACGCCAGTTGTGGGCGCAGCGTCACAGAATAACGGGTCAGACGCTTGCCGGAATCGCCTTGCGCGGCGCGGTAGATCTGGCCATGGATGCCGCCGCCGTCAGGCGACAGCTGCAAAAAGGCCGGTTTGTGCAGCAGGGTTTCGAGGTCCAGCGACGGCTGCTCACTGACCAGCTCCACCTCGAAGACAAAAGGCTGGCTGATGGCTTCCCGGCCGGTCAGGGTAAACACCTGAAAATCAGCGGAAAGCCCTTCGATGGTCAGGGCAAAGTGGGTTTCATTGGCCGGCGCGAACATCCCTTGTTCCTCGTGCTGTACAGCGGCGCTCGTCGACGCCCGCAAAAGCGGCTCAACGTACGCGAAATTCTGGAGGGGCGTAAACAACATCGACCAGCAGAGCTGGCCGATGCTTGTAACGGTCAGCCGTAATTAAACGACTGGAGCACGCCAGTCATCGGAACCCGAAGTACCGGATACTTCGTGGGTCCAGGTGATTTTGCGGTAGGTGAACTGCACTTCTACCAGGTGGGTGAAGTGCGCGTTGCCTGGATCCTGGCAGATGTGCATTTTGTTGTTGATGGCGACGATGATCGCGTCTTCCAGTTTGGTGGTGTAGTAGTGCTCTTGGGTGCCTTGGGCCGAAGTGCGGTACCACTGGATAACGATTTCGCTCATGCGCTCGCCGGAAGTCAGTGCTGCTTGCAGCAGTGGCGAAGCCTTGTCGTAGACCTTGGTGATCACAACTGGCTTGTGAACGCGCTGACCGGTTGGCTGACCGGATTGCGGGTCACGCGGGATGATCACGTCGTGGGTGAAAGCCTGAACCATGACCTGGTCTTCGTGGCCTTCCTGATAGGTGTTGCCAACGGAGTCGGCGGTGAAAGCGCCGGCAGTGATCAGGCCTTGTTTTTCGCCGGTAACCGACATGTACGCTGGTGTTGCCATGGGGTGCTCTCCTTGCGGATAAAGTTAGGGTGCCCGGAGGCGAAATCGCCCGGTGGGTGGCTGAGGGATATCAAGGAGCGTGCCAGGTTTTGCGCGGTGCCCGGATGGCGGGGGCGCCACGCTGGTTGGTGATCATTCGCGGCGATTTTCACCGCGATAACTGGGAGAAAGTGCGCAAGAAGTTGCGCAGTACTGCGCAACTTCTTGCGCACTTGGCTGCAGGGCTTGCACCGCTTGGGCTACAGGGCAATTTATCTCTGAAATATTACGCCCTACTGCGCAACTTCTTGCGCAGTAGGGGATTTGCCGGGACCGCGGTGTTGCCTTCGCGAGCAGGCTCGCTCCCACAAGGACAATGGTGCCAGCGAAAGCGTCTTATAAATGAAACACCGCGCTCGGCTATACTCCCCGCATTTCGATCAGGCACCGAGGAATCACTGTGAAGAACTGGACGTTGCGCCAACGAATTTTGGCGAGCTTTGCGGTGATTATCGCGATCATGCTGTTGATGGTGGTGCTGTCCTACTCACGGCTGCTGAAGATCGAGGCCAGTGAGAACAGCGTGCGTGACGATGCCATTCCAGGCGTCTATTACAGCTCGATGATTCGTGGCGCATGGGTCGACAGTTATTTGCAGACCCAGGAGCTGCTCGGCCTCAAGGAAGGCCAGGGAATTTCCAATGAAGATGCGGCGGACTACAAGGCGTTCGAAGCGCGTCTGCAGGAACAGATGGCCAACTATCGCAAGACCATGGCCACCGATGAGGACCGATCCGAATTCGCCTTGTTCGAGAAGTATCACGACACCTACATCCAGATTCAGGATGCTGTCCTGGACTTGCACTCGCGCAATCTGGAAGCCGATGCAATCAAGCTCTTTAACGAAAAGCTGACCCCAGCCTGGTACACCGGGCGCATGAAACTCAACGACATCATTGGCGAGAACAAAGTCGTCGCCGATAACGCAATGGCCAACATCGACGACGCGGTGGCAACGGCCAAAGTCAGCATGGTCATTTCCTTGCTGGTTGCGGTGCTGGCCGCCGGCCTCTGCGGTCTGCTGTTGATGCGCGCGATCATGGCGCCGATGAACCGCATCGTGACCATCCTCGACATCATGCGCACCGGTGATCTGAGCTCGCGCCTGAACCTTGATCGCAAGGACGAGTTCGGCGCGGTCGAAACCGGCTTCAACGACATGATGACCGAACTGACGTCGCTGGTGTCCCAGGCCCAGCGCTCTTCGGTGCAGGTGACCACTTCGGTGACCGAGATCGCCGCCACTTCCAAGCAGCAACAGGCCACCGCCACCGAAACCGCAGCGACCACCACCGAAATCGGCGCCACCTCCCGCGAGATCGCGGCGACCTCGCGGGATCTGGTGCGCACCATGACCGAAGTCTCCACCGCTGCCGATCAGGCTTCGGTGCTCGCCGGCTCCGGCCAGCAAGGCCTGGCGCGCATGGAAGACACCATGCATTCGGTCATGGGCGCGGCGGATCTGGTCAACGCCAAACTGGCGATCCTCAACGAGAAGGCCGGCAATATCAATCAGGTGGTGGTGACCATCGTCAAGGTCGCCGACCAGACCAACCTGCTGTCGCTCAACGCGGCGATCGAAGCCGAGAAGGCGGGCGAGTACGGTCGCGGTTTTGCGGTGGTCGCCACCGAAGTCCGACGTCTGGCCGATCAGACTGCCGTGGCCACGTACGACATCGAGCAAATGGTTCGCGAGATCCAGTCGGCGGTGTCGGCCGGGGTGATGGGCATGGACAAGTTTTCCGAAGAAGTACGTCGGGGCATGTCCGAAGTGCAGCAGGTCGGCGAGCAGCTGTCGCAGATCATCCATCAGGTGCAGGCATTGGCGCCGCGCGTGTTGATGGTCAACGAAGGCATGCAGGCCCAGGCCACCGGCGCCGAGCAGATCAACCATGCGCTGGTGCAGTTGGGCGATGCCAGCAGCCAGACCGTCGAATCGCTGCGTCAGGCCAGTTTCGCCATTGATGAGCTGAGCCAGGTGGCCGTCGGCCTGCGCAGCGGCGTTTCGCGATTCAAAGTCTGATGAGCGAAATCGTCGCCAAGCGTAGCGCCGCGCCAGTTGCGAAGCAGGCGCTGTTCCTGCTGTTTCGCATCGGCAGCGAACGCTACGCCCTGCGCGCCACTGAAGTGGCGGAAGTGCTGCCGCGCCTGCCGCTGAAGCCGATTGCCCGGGCGCCGCAGTGGGTGGCCGGGGTGTTCGCCTATCGCGGTGCGGTGGTGCCGGTGATTGATCTCAGCGCGCTGACTTTTGGCCAGCCCGCGAAGGAGCGCACCAGCACGCGGCTGGTGTTGGTCAATTATCAGCCGGAGCAATCGCAACCAGCGCAATGGCTCGGGCTGATACTCGAGCAGGCCACCGACACGCTGCGCTGTCATCCGGACGATTTCCAGCCCTACGGCCTCGACAACCGCGAGGCGCCGTACCTCGGCCCGGTGCGCGAAGATGCGCAGGGATTGCTGCAATGGGTGCGGGTCAAAGACTTGCTCGATGATGCCGTGCGCAGTTTGTTGTTCCCCGATCCGCCGCGTGATCCGGCGCAGTCAGAGGCGCAGCCATGAGTGGTGATCAGCGCTTTTTCGATTTCCTCAAGGAACGCATCGGCCTCGATGTCGCTTCGGTGGGCGCGGCGATCATCGAGCGTGCCGTGCGCCAGCGCACCACGCTGTCCCAGGCCGCCCACGCCGACGAATATTGGCAGCTGTTGCAAGGCTCGCGGGACGAACAGCAAGCACTGATCGAAGCGGTGATCGTTCCGGAAACGTGGTTTTTCCGTTACCCGGAATCCTTTGCCACCTTGGGCAAACTGGCCCGTCAGCGTCTCGCCGAGCTCAACAACATGCGCGCGTTGCGCATCCTCAGCCTGCCGTGCTCGACCGGTGAAGAACCCTATTCGATCGCCATGGCCCTGCTTGATGCCGGGATCAAGCCGCATCAGTTCAAGGTCGATGGCATGGACATCAGCCCGCTATCGGTGGACAAGGCGCGCCGCGCTGTTTACGGCAAGAACTCGTTTCGCGGGCAGGACCTGCAGTTTCGCGAGCGCCATTTCCTGCCTGAGCAGGACGGCCACCGGGTCAGCGAATATGTTCGCGAACAAGTGCGCTGGCAGGTCGGCAATGTCCTCGATCCGACACTGTTGGCGAGCGAGCCTGCCTTCGATTTCGTGTTCTGCCGCAACCTGCTGATCTACTTCGACCAGCCGACGCAGAAGCAGGTGTTCGAAGTGCTCAAGCGTCTGACCCATGTCGACGGCGTGCTGTTTATCGGCCCGGCGGAGGGCAGTCTGCTCGGGCGTTTGGGCATGCGTTCGATCGGCGTCCCGCAGTCGTTCGCTTTCAGCCGTCACAGCGAGCCGCACCCCGAACCACTGCCGACGCCCAAACCGGTCTCCGTGCCGGTCAGCCAACCATTGCGCAGCGCGCCGCCAGCGCCAGTGCGCAATCGGCCGTTCGCTGCCGTGACGGCTTTGCCGGTGACGAAAAAAACTGCCAACCCCGACGCCGCGACGCTGCTGGCGCAAATTGCTGCACTGGCCAACGAAGGCAAAAGCGCCGAGGCCCGTGCCGCGTGCGAGCATTATCTGCGCAGCCATGAACCGGTGGCGCAGGTGTTCTATTGGCTGGGCCTGCTCAGCGATGTCGCCGGCCTGAGCCTCGAAGCCCAGGGTTTCTATCGCAAGGCCTTGTACCTTGAGCCGCAACACCCCGAAGCGCTGATGCACCTGGCCGCGTTGCTGCAGGCCCAGGGCGACACGGCGGGTGCCCGACGATTGCAGGAGCGCGCCGCCCGCAGCGGGCGCACCGCCGACAGTGAGCGTAAACGATGAGCGCGTCCGACACCTTGAACGTTACCCACGAAGACGCCCGGGCCATCGATGATTGCTGGAACCGTATCGGCATTCATGGCGACAAGACCTGCCCGCTGCTGGACGAGCACATCCATTGCCGCAACTGTTCGGTGTATTCCGCCGCCGCCACGCGCCTGCTCGACCGCTATTCGCTGCAGCAGGACCAGCGCGAAGCGGTGGCCGGCAAGGTCGAAATCGATGTCAAAACCCGCTCGCTGTTGATGTTTCGCCTCGGCGAGGAATGGCTCGGACTGGCGACGCGCAGTCTCGTCGAAGTGGCGCCACTGCAGGCGATTCACTCGTTGCCGCATCAGCGCTCGCGCGCCCTGCTCGGGGTAGCCAATGTCCGTGGTGCGCTGGTCGCGTGTCTGTCGCTGGTGGAGTTGCTCGACCTCGACGGCAGCGCTGCGCCGGTCAACGGCGGGCGAATCATGCCGCGCATGCTGATCATTGCCGCCCATGGCGGGCCGGTGGTGGTGCCGGTGGATGAGGTTGACGGCATTCATGCGATCGACGAACGCATCCTCGACGCGGCGTCGCAGTCCGCTGCGCAGGCCAGTGCCAAGTACACTCGAGGCGTTCTGCAATATCGCGGTCGCAGCCTGCGCTGGCTGGATGAAGAACAGCTGTTGTCCGCCGTGACCCGGAGCCTGACATGACCCCCGAGCAAATGCGCGACGCCTCACTGCTCGAACTGTTCAGCCTCGAAGCCGAAGCCCAGACTCAAGTCCTCAGCGCCGGGCTGCTGGCGCTGGAGCGCAATCCGACCCAGGCCGATCAACTGGAGTCGTGCATGCGCGCGGCGCATTCGCTCAAAGGCGCGGCGCGCATCGTTGGTATCGACAGTGGCGTCAGCGTCGCCCACGTTATGGAAGATTGCCTGGTCAGCGCGCAGGAAGGGCGTTTGTTGCTGCGCCCCGAGCACATCGACGCGTTGCTGCAGGGCACCGACCTGCTGATGCGCATCGCCACGCCGACCAATGCGCCGCAACCTGCGGACATTGACGCCTACGTGGCGCTGATGGGGCGTTTGCTCGATCCCTCGACCCCAGCCGCTGTGGTTGCCGCGCCGCCAATGGCCGAGTTGCAGATCGAGCCAGCGCCAGTAGCGTCAATACCGATCATGGACGAGCCCGCCGAGCCGCCCCCGCGCAAAAACAAACGCACCACCGAAGGCGGCGAACGCGTCTTGCGCGTCACCGCCGAACGCCTGAACAGCCTGCTCGATCTGTCGAGCAAATCGCTGGTGGAAACCCAGCGTCTCAAGCCGCATCTGGCGACCATGCAGCGCCTCAAGCGCATGCAGAACAACGGTCTGCGCGCGCTGGAAAACCTCAATGTGCACCTGAAGGAACATGCTCTGAGTCTGGAAGCACTCGAGTCGCTGGAGGATGCGCGGCGCTTGCTCGCCGAGTCGCAGCAACTGCTCAGCGAGAAAAACGCTGAACTCGACGAATTCGCCTGGCAGGCCAGCCAGCGCGCACAAGTGCTTTACGACACTGCGCTGGCCTGCCGCATGCGCCCGTTCGCCGATGTGTTGAGCGGGCAGGCGCGCATGGTTCGCGACCTCGGCCGCAGCCTCGGCAAACAAGTGCGCCTGGAGATCGAAGGCGAGAAAACCCAGGTCGATCGCGACGTGCTGGAGAAGCTCGAAGCGCCGCTGACTCACCTGCTGCGCAACGCCGTTGATCACGGCATCGAAACCCCGGAACAACGCCTGCTCAAGGGTAAGTCCGAAGAAGGCCTGATCCGCCTGCGCGCCTCCCATCAGGCCGGTCTGCTGGTGCTGGAGTTGAGCGATGACGGCAATGGCGTCGATCTGGAAAAAGTCCGCCGCAGCATCGTCGAACGCCAGTTATCCCCAGCCGAAACCGCAGCGCAATTGAGCGAAGAGGAGTTGCTGACGTTCCTGTTTCTGCCGGGATTCAGCCTGCGCGACAAAGTCACCGAAGTGTCCGGCCGTGGCGTCGGCCTCGATGCGGTTCAGCACATGGTTCGGCAACTACGCGGGGCCGTGGTGCTCGAACAGGCGCCGGGCGAAGGCAGTCGTTTTCATCTGGAAGTGCCGCTGACCTTGTCGGTAGTGCGCAGTCTGGTGGTGGAAGTCGGCGAGGAGGCTTACGCATTCCCGTTAGCGCATATCGAACGTATGTGCGATCTGGCCCCCGAAGACATTGTGCAGGTCGAAGGGCGTCAGCATTTCTGGCACGAAGGCCAGCATGTTGGCCTGGTGGCGGCCAGCCAGTTGCTCAACCGCCCGGCCAGTCAGAACGATGGCGATACCCTCAAAGTCGTGGTTATCCGCGAGCGTGAAGCAATTTATGGGGTGGCGGTCGAGCGCTTCGTCGGCGAGCGCACGCTGGTGGTGTTGCCGCTGGATGAGCGTCTGGGCAAGGTTCAGGACATTTCCGCCGGGGCCTTGCTCGATGATGGCTCGGTGGTGCTGATCGTCGATGTCGAAGACATGCTGCGTTCGGTGGACAAGTTGCTCAATACCGGGCGTCTGGAACGCATTGCCCGCCACGGTAACCAGGCCGCCGAAGCAGCGCGCAAACGGGTGTTGGTGGTCGACGATTCGCTGACGGTGCGCGAGCTGCAGCGCAAACTGCTACTCAATCGCGGCTACGACGTCGCGGTAGCGGTGGACGGCATGGACGGCTGGAACGCGCTGCGTTCGGAGAACTTCGACCTGCTGATCACGGACATCGACATGCCGCGCATGGACGGCATCGAGCTGGTCACCCTGTTGCGCCGCGACAACCGCCTGCAATCGCTGCCGGTGATGGTGGTGTCGTACAAGGATCGCGAAGAAGACCGCCGCCGTGGACTGGACGCCGGCGCCGACTATTATCTAGCCAAAGCCAGTTTTCATGACGACGCCCTGCTCGATGCAGTGGTCGAGCTCATTGGGGGAGCGCGGGCATGAGGATCGCAATCGTCAACGACATGCCCCTGGCGGTGGAGGCGCTGCGCCGAGCGCTGGCCTTCGAGCCGGCGCATCAGGTGATCTGGGTCGCCAGCAACGGCGCCGAGGCGGTGCAACGCTGCGCCGAATACACTCCGGACCTGATTCTGATGGATCTGATCATGCCGATCATGGACGGCGTCGAAGCCACGCGGCGGATCATGGCCGAGACGCCGTGCGCCATTGTCATCGTCACCGTCGACCGTCAGCAGAACGTGCATCGTGTGTTCGAGGCCATGGGCCACGGCGCGCTGGATGTGGTCGACACCCCGGCGATCGGCGCTGGCAATGCTCAGGAAGCCGCCGCGCCGTTGCTGCGCAAGATCCTCAACATCGGCTGGCTGATCGGCGACAAGGCGCCGCGTGCGCGCCCGACGCCGAGTTCGCCGCGCAGTTCGCCGTCACGGCAGCGGCTGGTGGCGATCGGTTCGTCCGCCGGCGGGCCGGCGGCGTTGGAAATGTTGCTCAAAGACCTGCCGAGGGATTTTCCTGCGGCGATCGTGCTGGTGCAGCATGTCGACCAGGTATTCGCCGCAGGCATGGCCGAATGGCTGGCCAGCGCCAGCGGTCTCGATGTGCGTCTGGCCCGCGAAGGCGAGCCGCCGCAGAGCGGCGCGGTATTGCTGGCCGGCACCAATCACCATATTCGCCTGCTCAAGAACGGCACGCTGGCCTACACCGCCGAACCGGTCAACGAGATCTATCGCCCCTCGATCGACGTGTTTTTCGAGAGCGTTGCCAGTTACTGGAACGGTGACGCGGTCGGGGTTTTATTGACCGGGATGGGGCGCGATGGCGCGCAAGGGCTTAAGCTCATGCGCCAACAGGGTTATTTGACCATCGCCCAGGATCAGCACAGCAGTGCGGTGTACGGCATGCCCAAGGCTGCCGCGGCGATCGATGCTGCGGTGGAAATCCGCCCGCTGGAAAAGATAGCGCCACGATTGCTGGAGATTTTCCCCAAATGAACAGGTTGATCCGCAATCCAGGCCCCCGCAGTACTCAGGTGACCGCCCATGAATGATTTACAGATCGACGACATTAAAACCGACGAGAACGCCGCCATGGTGTTGTTGGTGGATGATCAGGCGATGATCGGCGAAGCGGTGCGCCGTGGGCTGTCGAATCAGGAGAACATCGACTTCCACTTCTGCTCCGACCCGCAGCAGGCCATCGCCCAGGCGGTGCGGATCAAGCCGACGGTAATCCTTCAGGATCTGGTGATGCCCGGCCTCGATGGCCTGAGCCTGGTGCGCGAATACCGCAATCATCCGGCGACCAGGGACATCCCGATCATCGTTCTGTCGACCAAGGAAGACCCGCTGATCAAGAGCGCGGCGTTCTCCGCTGGCGCCAACGATTATCTGGTGAAGCTGCCGGACACCATCGAACTGGTCGCGCGCATCCGCTATCACTCGCGCTCCTACATGACCTTGCTGCAGCGCGACGCGGCGTATCGGGCGTTGCGGGTCAGCCAGCAGCAATTGCTCGACACCAATCTGGTGCTGCAACGGTTGATGAACTCCGATGGCCTGACCGGGCTGTCCAACCGTCGCCACTTCGACGAATACCTGGAACTGGAGTGGCGCCGTTCGCTGCGCGATCAGACGCAGCTGTCGTTGCTCATGATCGACGTGGATTACTTCAAATCGTACAACGACAGTTTCGGCCACGTCGAAGGCGACGAAGCCTTGCGCAAGGTTGCCGCAGCCATCCGTGATGCCAGTGCACGACCGTCGGATCTGCCGGCGCGTTACGGCGGCGAGGAGTTTGTGCTCGTCCTGCCGAACACCTCGCCGGGCGGTGCGCGGCTGTTGGCCGAGAAGCTGCGCCAGACTGTCGCGGCGCTGAAGATCCCACATAACACGCCGACCGAAGGCTCCAGTCTGACCATCAGCATTGGTCTGGCGACCATGGTGCCGCAGTCCGGAAGCGATTGCCGGCTGCTGATTTCGGCGGCGGATCGCGGGTTGTATCTGGCCAAGAACAACGGGCGTAATCAGGTCGGGATTGAATAGGCCCGCGATCCTGGTAGGAGCTGCCGAAGGCTGCGATCTTTTGATCTTGAAAGCAAAATCAAAAGATCGCAGCCTTCGGCAGCTCCTACAGTGAGAATGCGTCAAGTGAATCACCCCCACACCCGCCAGACGGGCTGCCGCAGCAGCCTGTTTACGTTATACTCGCCGGCTTTCAAAAGTTCGCCAACGAGTGCTGCCCGTCATGGAAATCAACCCGATCCTGAACACCATCAAGGACCTGTCCGAGCGCTCCGAAACTATTCGGGGGTATCTTTGACTACGATCAAAAGCATGAGCGTCTGACCGAGGTCAATCGCGAGCTTGAAGATCCGAGTGTCTGGAACAAACCTGAATACGCCCAGGAGCTGGGCCGCGAGCGTGCCGCGCTGGCGCAGATCGTCGACACCCTCGACGAACTGAACGGCGGTCTGGCCGATTGCCGCGACCTGCTGGAAATGGCCGTCGAAGAGAACGACGAAGGCGCAGTGGGCGATGTCGTCGCCGAGCTGGCCCGTCTCGAGGAAAATCTGGCCAAGCTGGAATTCCGCCGCATGTTCAGCACTGGATGCGCAGCACAAGTTCTTCCGCTTCAACCTCGCGGTGACTGCGCATGCCGATGTGCTGATGCAGCGGATGATTGCTTCGGTGGCGCA